>DATAVF010000052.1:0-14132 GCA_036267835.1 Caulobacteraceae bacterium
GCGTGGCGGCCCATGTTGAAGAGCGAGCGGTTGTTCATCCGCTGGCGGGTGTTCCAGGAGTGGCGCGGCTTCAGCGGCTCGGGCCGGCCGCCGGCGAGCACGCGGCGCGTCAGGCCATAGTGGGCGATGTAGTTGAAGCCCTCGAGCAGCACGATGGCGATGGCCGCGTCGGCGACGAAGAAGGCGAGGGCGCGCAGGCTGAAGGCGGCGATCGCGGCGACCAGCGCGACCTCGATCGCGGCGTAGACGACCATGCGGTTGCGCGGCGAGAACACCCGGCGCCCGGCGCGGGACAGGCGGCCGGCCTCGAAGGCCCAGGCCTCGCGGGCCTGGCCAGTCAGCGAGCGGGCGATGAAGGCGTAGACGCTTTCGCCGCGGCGGGCGCTGGCGGGGTCTTCGAAGGTGGCGGGGCGGCGGTGGTGGCCGGTCACGTGGGCGATGGCGAACGGCATGTCGAGCATCCCGGCCAGCATGACCAGGCCCAGCGCCCGCTCCTTCGGATGGCGGCTGTGGATCATCTCGTGCGCCGCGATGAAGCCGAAGACGCCGGCCGCCGCGCCGCAGGAAAGGGTGAGGCCGATGGCGGCAATCAGGGACGTCGCGGGCTGGGCGATCTCCCAGCCGGCCCAGGCGATCGTGGCCAGCTGCAGCGGAATGTAGAGATAGGGCAAGAGGCGGTAGGCGAGCGGCGGGGCGGTCTCTTCGGGCGCGGCCTCCTCGCCCAGCAGCCAGTCGAACCCGGTCAGCGCCAGCGGCAGCACGCCCACCAGCAGGAAGCTCCACGCGCCGCCGAGCCAGAAGCCGATCGGAACCAGCGCCAGGAAGCCGAACGGCGACCAGTACCTCGCAACGCTCATGCGAAGGTGCTCACGTGTGCCAGCGGGTCCCTCTAGCCGGCGACGCCCGCGTAGCCGACTGCGAGCAGCCTATATGATCCTCCCCCACAGGGGGAGGGGGACCGCGAAGCGGTGGAGGGGGTATGGCGCCGCGGCGGTCTCCCTCCCCCTATGGGGGAGGTTCCCTACATCCGTTCCGGGGTCTCGATGCCCAGCAGGTAGAGCGCGAGCTCCAGCTGCGTGAGCATCGCCTTGGCCAGCGCCAGGCGCGAAGCCCGGACCGGGGCTTCGGCCGTCATCACCGGGCAGGCGGCGTAGAAGCTCGCGAATACGCTCGCCAGCCGGTAGGCATGCTCGGCGATGAAGTTGGGGGCTTTCTTGTCGTAGGCCTCGCCCAGCACGTGGTCGAACGCATCGAGCGTCAGCACCAGGTCGCGCTCGGCCGGTTCGGCCACGGTGATCCGGCCGGGGGTCACGCCCTCGCCCGCGGCGCGGCGCAGCAGCGATTTCACCCGCACCGCCTGGTAGAGCAGGTAGGGGCCGGTCTTACCTTCGAAGCTGGAGAAGCGGTCGAGGTCGAAGACGTAGGAGGTGCCGCGGAAGTTGGCGAGGTCGGCGTACTTCAGCGCCGCGACCGCTACGCGCAGCGCCGTCGCCTCGAAATCTTCCGGCGCCAGCTCGGCGCCCAGGCCGGCCTCGTGCAGCCGCTCGCGCGCCTTCTCGGTGATCATCTCGATCAGGTCGCGCAGCTTCAGCACGCCGCCGGCGCGGGTCTTGAACGGCTTGCCGTCGGGCCCGTTCATGGTGCCGAAGCCGAGGTGCTCGAGCTCGCCCTCCTGGGCATAGCCGGCCAGGTAGGCGGCGCGGAACACCACCTCGAAGTGGTCGGCCTGCCGCTGGTCGACCACGTAGAGCGTCAGCTGCGGATCCGGCCAGGCCTTGCGATCGAGGATGGTGGCGAGGTCGGTGGTGCCGTACATGGCCGAGCCTTCCGACGAGACCACGATCAGCGGCGGCAGCTCGCGCTTGTCGTCGTTCCTCGCCACCCGGATGATCTCGGCGCCCTGGTCCGGGAACATCAGCCCTTCCAGCCGCAACGCCGACACCATCGGCTCGATCAGGTCGTTGACGTCGCTCTCGCCCTTCCAGATGTCGAAATCGACGCCGAGCGCGTGGAAGTCGCGGATCAGGGCGGCGCGGGTGACGCTGGCGAAGTGTTCCCAGAGCAGCCGGTAGCCGGCCCGGCCGCCCTGCAGCTCGGCCGTTGCCCGCCGGGCGCGGTCGCGATAGGCCGGGTCGTCCTTCGCCTGCTGCGAGGCGGCCGGATAGAGCCGGTCGAGGTCGGCGAGGGTGATGGCGTCGGCGACATTGGCCAGCACGGCGTCGCGGTTCGCCTCGCCCGGATCGGCCTCGAAACGGGCGACCAGCTCGGCCAGCGGCGGGTCCTCGTCCAGCACCGCGGTCAGCAGCAGGCCCATCTGGAAGCCCCAGTCGCCGAAGTGGGCGTCGCCGGTCACCTCGTCGGCGCGGAACCGGTAGAGCCGCTTCAGCGACTCGCCGATGATCGAGGCGCGCAGGTGCCCGACGTGCATCTCCTTGGCCACGTTGGGGCCGCCATAGTCGATCAGCACCCGGCGCGGCGTCTCGACCTCGCCGGCCCCGGCGCGCGGATCGTCCGCGATCTCATTGGCCCGCGCCGACAGCGCGTCCGGCGCGAGCTTCAGGTTGATGAAGCCCGGCCCGGCCAGGCTGATCTCGCTCAGCCGCGGATCGCCGGCCAGGCGCGCGGCGACGTCCTCGGCGATGTCGCGCGGCTTGCGCCCGGCCGACTTGGCCGCGGCGAGGGCGCCGTTGCACTGGAAATCCGCCAGGTCCGGCCGGTCGGAGGGGGTGACGCGGCCATAGCTCGCCGCCAGGCCCGCCCCGGCGAAGGCGGTCCCGACCGCTTCGCCAAGGGCGGTCCTGAAGTCCTTCATCTGCCGCCGGCGCCGCCTGCCTGCGCGGTGGCGACGCCCGCGTTGACGCGGAATCGTTCGCCGTCGCGATTGAAGTTGGCCATCTGCGGGGTCACGTCGAAGCCGACCAGCACCTCGAAGTTGGCGCCGCTGACCTTGATGTCGGCGCGCGGGATGGAGATGCCGGTGATGTCCTCGGTCTTCTGCACCCGGTCCTGGCCGGGGGCGAAGTCGACCGGGATGTCGAAGTACTCCTTGTCGATCACCGCGCGGTTGCGGTCGGTCACCGCCACCCAGTAGCGGTAGACCTTGTGCTCGCCGGCGGCGGCCGGGCCGCGGCCGAACTCGAGCAGCAGCCGCGCCTGCACCTTGATCGGCTCGTCGCTCTTGTACTCGCAGGCCGAGGCCAGGTTTTCCATTTCGCCGGTGAAGCCGACGGCGGCGGTGGCCGGCTGGTTGTCCTTCAGCTCGACGTAGCGGGCCGCGTCATAGAGCACCTTCACATACGGGCAGGGGCCGGCGTTGCGCAGCTGCGGCAGCGAGAGGTTGGACTGGTTGGTGCCCCATTCCTCGTTGCGCTGGCGGGTGCGGGCGTCGTCGTCGCTCTGCTGCCCGCCGCCGCCGCCACCGCCACCGCCTGGTCCACCACCGCCGCCACCGCCGCCGCCGATCTGGGCGAAGCTGGGGCCGGCGGCCAGGCAGGCGAGGCTGATCGAGGCGATGAAGGCGAGACTGGCGATGCGGCTCATGGGAGGGATCGGGCTCATAGGAAGAAGTCCCTGGGGGAAGCTCTACTGTCGGTGCGGCGAGCCTGGATGATGCGCGTGATAAAGGCTTATCGGCGGCGCCGCAACGCGCTGCGGCGACGCTCCTCTGGCGGCGGACGCCCGAAACGCCTAGTTAGCCGCCATGCGCCGCAACATCAAAGTGCTCCTCGCGTCTCCCCGCGGCTTCTGCGCCGGGGTCGACCGCGCCATCCAGATCGTCGAGCGGGCGATCGAGAAGTACGGCGCGCCGGTCTACGTGCGCCACGAGATCGTCCACAACAAGCATGTGGTCGACCGTCTGCGCGCCGTGGGCGCCGTGTTCGTCGAGGAACTGGAAGAGTGCCCGGACGACCGGCCGGTGGTGTTCTCCGCCCACGGGGTGCCCAAGTCGGTGCCGGCCGAGGCCGAGAAGCGCGAGATGATCTACCTCGACGCCACCTGCCCGCTGGTGTCCAAGGTGCACGTCGAGGCCGAGCGCCACTATGCCGCGGGCCGCGAGATCGTGCTGATCGGCCACAACGGCCACCCCGAAGTGGTCGGCACCATGGGTCAGCTGCCGGCCGGCGCCGTGGCGCTGATCCAGACCGTGGCCGAGGCCGAGACCTTCACCCCGCGCGATCCGGGCAACCTCGCCTTCGTCACCCAGACGACCCTGTCGCTGGAAGACACCGCCGAGATGGTCGACGCCCTGCGCCGCCGCTTCCCGCAGATCGCCGCGCCGCACAAGGAAGACATTTGCTACGCCACCACCAACCGCCAGGACGCGGTCAAGGCGATGGCCGAGCGCTGCGACCTGCTGCTGGTGGTGGGCGCCCGCAATTCGTCCAACTCGGTCCGGCTGGTCGAGGTGGGGCTGAAGGCCGGCGCCCGCGACGCCAAGCTGATCGACGAGGCGGCCAACATCGACTGGCGCTGGTTCGAGGGCGTGAAGGTGCTCGGCCTCACCGCCGGCGCCTCGGCCCCCGAACTGCTGGTGCAGGGCGTGCTCGGCGCCATGTCGGAGCACTTCGATATCGAGATCGAAGAGATCGCGACGCGGCAGGAGACGGTCACCTTCAAGCTGCCCCGCGCCATCGCGCCGGTCTAGGAGCGCGGCGCTCCGCGCCATGAGCCAGCGCCCACCCCCGCGCCGCGAACTGCGCGGGGTCAGAGGCTGGGCGGCGGTGCTCGTGGCGCTGCTGATCGTGCTGACGCTGGCGACCGCGCGCGGCGGCGATCCGGCGCTCTATCCGGCCAGGCCCGGCGACCAGGTCGCGGTGTTCCTGGTCGAGGACGGCTTCCACACCGATCTCGCCCTGCCGCGCGACGCCATCGCCGCCCACGCGGGCCCCTTGGCCGCCGCCGCGGCGCAGACCTCGGCGGACCCCTGGATGCTGGTCGGCTGGGGCGACGCCCAGTTCTACGAAGCCGGCAGCGCCTGGCAGAGCCGTATCCTCGATGGCCTCCGGGCGCTTCTCGGCGGCAGGCCGACGGTGATGCATCTGGAGGGCGTCTGGGAGAGCCCGGCGCTGACCTGGAAGAGCGGCGTGCACCGCCTGGTGCTCTCCCGCGAGGGCCTGGCCGCGCTGATGACCCGCGCCGACCGCAGCTTCGCCCTCGGCCCGGGCGGCCAGCCGGTCGGCGTGCAAGCGCCGCACGTGGCCGGCGAGGCCTTCTTCCAGAGCGACGAGGGCTTCAGCCTCGTGCACGTCTGCAACCACTGGGTCGGCCAACTGCTGAACGCCGCCGGCGTGCCGGTGACCCCGGTGCTCGACGTCCTGCCGCTCGGCCTCATCGCGGACCTGAAGCTGCGCGCTGACCTCTGACGGGCGGGCCGAGGTATCCCCGCGCCGCGCAGCGGCGATAGAAGTTTTACTACGGAAAACACGGAAAACACGGAAACGAAGCGTCCAGATGGCGGTCGATTTCCTCGCGCTGCCGCGTCTCTTTCCGTGTTCTCCGTGTTTTCCGTAGTAAAACTTCTTTCTCAGCCTGACAGCCGACGCGAGTTCGAGTGTCGTGAAACCACGACAGCTTTCTGGACTCGTCGCTCCCGCGCGACTAGAAGCCCCGCCTCCCCGCGTCCGCCGTTCGATCCGCCGGCTGGGGATGAGGAAATCAGACGGCCATGCCCCGCCCCAAGCGATCCTTTTTCAAGCCCGGCCAGGCGACCACGCGCGGTCCCTCGCAACGCCAGTTGCGGGCCGGCGAACTGGTGCGCCATGCGCTGGTCGAGATCCTGCGCGAGGAAGACCTGCAGGATCCGGCGCTGAAGGGCGTCTCGGTGACCATCACCGAGGTGCGCGTGAGCCCCGACCTCAAGCACGCGATCTGCTTCATCGAGCCGCTGGGCGGCGTCAACGCCGAGGCCGTGACCAAGGCGCTGAACCGGGTCTCGAAGTTCCTGCGCGGCCGGCTCGGCCACGCGGTCGAGCTGCGGTCCACCCCGCAGCTGCGCTTCGTGCACGACAATACCTTCGAAGCGGCCGAGAAGATGAACCGGTTGCTCTCCGATCCGCGCATCCGGCGTGATGTCGAAGGCCCGGGCGAAGCGGAAGCCGACAAGGCCGAAGACGACGCGGGCGAGGAGGCATGAGCCGCCGCCGCAAGGGCGACCAGGTTTCCGGCTGGGTCTGTCTCGACAAGCCGCTCGACCTCACCTCGACCCAGGCGGTCAGCCGGGTGCGCCGGGCGTTCAACGCCCAGAAGGCCGGGCATGCGGGCACGCTGGATCCGCTGGCCAGTGGCGTGCTGCCGATCGCGCTCGGCGAGGCGACCAAGACCGTCCCCTTCCTGATGGACGCCGACAAGACCTACCGCTTCCTGATCGAGTGGGGCCGCACCACCGCCAGCTTCGACCGCGAGGGCGCCGTCACCGCCACCTCCGACGTGCGGCCGACGACCGCGGAGGTCGAGGCGGCGCTCCCCACGTTCGTCGGCGAGATCATGCAGACCCCGCCGGCATTTTCCGCCATCAAGGTGGACGGCGAGCGCGCCTACGACCTGGCCCGCGAGGGCATCGAGGTGAACCTCGAGCCGCGCCCGGTCACCATCTACGCCGCCCGCGTCACCGGGCAGCCGGACGCCGACCACGTCGAGCTCGAGATCGACTGCGGCAAGGGGACCTACGTGCGCGCGCTGGTCCGCGACCTCGCCGAAAAGCTGGGAGCCTGCGGCCATGTCGCCGCCCTGCGCCGCACCCGCGTCGGCGGCTTCACCGATGCCGGGGCCATATCCCTGGAAATGCTGGAAGATGTGTGTCATAGGGGCGCCCGCCAGGAGGCCCTGCTTCCGGTCGAGACCGCACTGGACGACATCCCGGCGCTGGCCGTGACCACCGAAGACGCCTTCAGGCTTACGCAGGGACGCTCGATCGTCCTTCTTCCCCGACAGGTGGAGGCGCTGAAAGCGAGCCTGAAACCAGGCTCGCGCGTCGTCACCGCATTCGAGGGCGAGAGGGTCGTGGCGCTCTGCGAGATGCGTGCGGGACGGCTCAATCCCACGCGGGTCTTTCAACTCACCTAGAGCGGGGACATTCGATGTCGATTACGACTGAACGCAAGGCGGAGCTTATCCGCACCCACGCCCGCGGCGAAGCGGACACCGGGTCGGCCGAAGTGCAGGTGGCCATCCTTTCCGAACGGATTGCGAACCTCACCGAGCACTTCAAGACCCACAAGAAGGACAACCACTCGCGCCGCGGTCTGCTGCAGATGGTTTCTCAGCGTCGCTCGCTGCTGGATCACCTGAAGTCGACCGACCTGGGCCGCTACACGGCCCTCATCGGCACGCTTGGCCTGCGTCGCTAGGCCATCTGCGCGCGGCTCGCACTTTTGTGCGAACGCGCCGATAATGAAGATCACCGCACCTGGCCCTGACAGGCCGGCCGGGGCGGCGCATGAGCCCAAACAAGGCTCGCACATACGTCGAGGGCTGAAAGGCAGTCCTCATCCGCCTGTCACGATGGAGAGGACTCCCGGACCCGCAAAGAAAGCAGCCGTTCCGCCCCTGTCCGCCTCGAGGAAATGGGTCCTCGAGCATGAAGAGAAAGATCATAAATGTTCGAAATCAAACGCAAGTCGATCGAGTGGGGCGGCCGCAAGCTGACACTCGAAACCGGCCGCATGGCCCGTCAAGCCGACGGCGCCGTCCTGGCCACCTACGGCGAGACCATGGTGCTGGCGACGGCCGTGTTCGCCAAGTCCGCCAAGGCTGGTCAGGACTTCTTCCCCCTGACCGTCAACTACCAGGAGAAGTTCTACGCCGCGGGCAAGATCCCGGGGAGCTTCCCCCGCCGCGAGGGCGCCCCGTCGCAGAAGGAAACCCTGACCAGCCGCCTGATCGACCGTCCGATCCGCCCGCTGTTCGTCGCGGGCTTCAAGAATGAAGTGCAGGTCGTCTGCACCGTGCTGGCCCACGACCTCGAGAACGATCCCGACATCGTGGCCCTGGTCGCGGCATCCGCGGCGCTGGTGATTTCCGGCGCCCCGTTCATGGGCCCGATCGGCGCCGCCCGCGTCGGCTATGTCGACGGCGCCTATGTGCTCAACCCGACCACCGACCAGCTGAAGACGTCCGACATGGACCTCGTGGTCGCCAGCACCGCCGAAGCGGTGATGATGGTCGAGAGCGAGATCAAGGAACTCAACGAAGACCAGGTGCTGGGCGGGGTGATGTTCGCCCATGCCGGCATCCAGCCGGTGATCCAGGCGATCATCGAACTGGCCGAACACTCCGCCAAGGAGCCGTTCGACTTCGCGGTCGACGACACCGACGCGGTGAAGGCCGAAGTGAAGGCCCTGATCGGCGCGGATTTGGCCGCCGCTTACAAGATCGTCGCCAAGGGCGCCCGTCAGGATGCCGTCGGCGCGGCCAAGTCGAAGGCGCTGGCCAAGTTCGCCCGGTCCGAAGCCAACCCGACAGGTCACGACGCCAACAAGCTCGGCGGCGTCTTCAAGGACCTCGAAGCCGACGTCGTGCGTCGCAACATTCTCGACACCGGCATCCGCATCGACGGCCGCACCGTCGATCGCGTGCGCCCGATCGTGTCGGAAGTCGGCGTGCTCAGCCGCGCCCACGGCTCGGCGTTGTTCACCCGTGGCGAGACCCAGGCTCTGGTGGTCGCCACCCTCGGGACCGGCGACGACGAGCAGCTGATGGATGCCCTCGACGGCAAGTACTACGAGCGCTTCATGCTGCACTACAACTTCCCGCCCTTCTCGGTGGGCGAGACGGGCCGCATGGGCGCGCCGGGCCGCCGCGAAGTCGGCCACGGCAAGCTGGCGTGGCGGGCGATCCGCCCGATGCTGCCGAGCGCCGAAGAGTTCCCCTACACCATCCGCCTGGTCTCCGAGATACTGGAGTCCAACGGCTCGTCCTCGATGGCCTCGGTCTGCGGCTCGTCGCTGGCGCTGATGGATGCGGGCGTGCCCCTGAAGAAGCCGGTCAGCGGCATCGCCATGGGCCTGATCCTGGAGTCGGACGGCTTTGCCGTGCTCTCCGACATCCTGGGTGACGAAGACCACCTCGGCGACATGGACTTCAAGGTCGCCGGCACCGCCGACGGCATCACCTCGCTGCAGATGGACATCAAGATCGCCGGCATCACCGAGGAGATCATGGAGAAGGCCCTGGCTCAGGCCAAGGACGGCCGTCTGCATATCCTGGGCGAGATGGCCAAGGCGTTGACCGGCGCCCGCGCCGAGATCGGCGAATACGCTCCCAAGATCGAGACCATCACCATCCCCACCGACAAGATCCGTGAAGTGATCGGCTCGGGCGGCAAGGTGATCCGCGAGATCCAGGAGAAGACCGGCGCCAAGATCGACATCTCCGACGACGGCTCGGTGAAGATCTCCGCTTCGGAGAGTTCCAAGATCAAGGCCGCGATGGACTGGGTGAAGTCGATCACCCAGGAGCCGGAAATCGGCCAGATCTACGACGGCAAGGTCGTGAAGATCGTCGACTTCGGCGCCTTCGTGAACTTCTTCGGCGCCAAGGACGGCCTGGTCCACGTGAGCCAGATCGCCAACAACCGCGTCGCCAAGGTCTCGGACGTGCTGACCGAGGGCCAGATCGTGAAGGTCAAGCTCCTCGGCTTCGACGACCGCGGCAAAGTCCGCCTCTCGATGAAGATCGTCGACCAGGAAACCGGCGAAGACCTGTCGGCGAAGCAGGAACGGGAACCGGCGGAGGCGTAAGCCTCGCGGAGGTGGCCACATCTGAGGCGTAAGAGGGCCTCAACGATAGGTGTAGTTCACCCGGCAACGCGCTATCGTTGCCGGGTGATTCTCATTCTAGCCGACGCGAATGACCCGCATGCTGACGCCGTTCAGGAACGGCTCAACAGCAGGGGAATCGTACCTGCGCGCTTGAATCTTGACCTCGCTTCTCTGGTGCAAACGGCAATCAGGTTTCAAGCTGGCCGCTGGCAGATTGAGCAGGGCGGCCACACATTGGATGCCAGCAACGTCACTGTAGCATGGCCTCGCAGGCTGACTGTTAATCTGGACCTAGATCAAGAACGTACCCTCGCCGACGTAGGCTCGCGCCTCTGGCGCAACGAATGGAATAGATGCCTGTATGGATTCTATTATGCATGTCGCAATGCATTCTGGATGAATCCGGTCCAAGCCGCAACTCTTACGGACAACAAGTTTCGACAGTTGGAGCTGGCAGAAACGGTCGGGATGAATGTGCCTCCGACGATCTGTTCAAACGACAAAGGCTTTCTGGTTGAATTCGTGCGGTCTGAGGTTGCGGTGGCTCTGAAATTCCAATCGCAAGAGATGTACAAGGCGGATGACGGCTCTGTGCAAGGGATCTATGTCAACAAGCTTCTGTCTCATGACCTAAGTGACTTCGGAGGTCGTGAGGAGAATCCAGTGGTATTGCAGCGCTATCTAGAGAAGAAATTCGAAGCGAGATACACCTATGTAGACGGTGAACACTTTGTCTGCAGGATCGATTCTCAGAGTTCGGAACGAGCTTCGATCGACTGGCGAAGATACGACATCCCGAACACGCCGCATAGCGCCGTTGAGCCGCCGCCGGATGTGGCGGCAAAGGTTGAGAAGTTCATGGCTGTGGCGGGCTTGAGCTATGGAGCTTTCGATTTTGTAGTCGATAGTCTGGATCGTTGGTGGTTTCTCGAAGTAAATACCGCTGGACAGTGGCTTTGGGTGGAGGATTTGGCTGGACTCCCGATCTCCGATAAAATTGCTGAGTCTCTGAGTCGTCGAATGAGGAGTTCACAATGAAGGTCTTTGGCCAAAGATTTCTGGAGCCCGTTCAGGCCAACGAGTCGGTTCCTGTCGGCACCTGGAGTTGGGTACCGGCCAGCAGCGAAACGGCCCGCGTCTACGCATCCGGCAATTCCACACGCTCGCGCGAAAGCACCTACGCTGCCGAACGAGATGATCGGCAGGACGAGGATCGTCCTAACGAAGGGCTCGCCGCGTAGCAGCTGTTATCGGCGTCGTGGCCCACCTACCGGTCACGATCGCGGCCGGCCGCGGAGCCGTAAGGTCGAAGAACTTAGTCTTCGCCTTGAGGCTTCTTAGGTGAGAGGCCCGCCGCGAGGAGCAGTTCGCCAAGGTCGGTTTGCACGACTAGCTCGGTGGCCACATAGGCCGGGGCAGGCGTCCTCCTGACGAAACTCGCAGTCTTCTTGTCGAAGGGCGGGACCGTACCGCCGATCTTCCATTTCCGCTTCGAAAAGACGCGCTCGTACATCGGGCCACATATGCCGATGAACGGCTCAAACGAAACCCGCCTGTCCGAAGGGTTCTCAGGTTCGATGACAATTGAGTCTGAAAACAAGTCTTCAGCGTAGCTCTTCGGGTACGGACGGAGGAAGACAACCCGGCGGATGCCCGCGGCGACGATGTGCTTGGTGCAGTTGTGGCAGGGGAAGGTGTTACAGCACAGCGTGCAATCCCTGACGGAGTGACCAGTCCGTGCTGCATCCGTGATCGCGTTCATTTCCGCGTGGATAGAGCGGCCATACTCAAGCGAGTCCATGAATTGAGAGTCTTCAATCAGCTTGTCCTGCCGGTTCAGAAGCGCTTCTCCTAGCTGGCGCGCGTCTGAAAACTCGTCCTTGAGCAAGCCAGCCTTTTGCATCCTGCCTGCGAGGTCCAATAGAACTTCCGCCTTGCGCTCATCATTGCTGTCCTTCTCCAACTGGAACTCGCGGCCATCGGGATCGTCACCGCTCCAATAGGTCCCGCCGCCTGCCTTCGGCACTTCGTTGCAGCCAAGAGCCTGTATTTCGGCATGGTCGTTGATTATCGCCGCTCCCACCTGCCGTGAGAGATCGGCAGAGCGAAGCGCCGCAACGTTTGCCAACTGCATTGCATGCTCATCGACGGTTGGCGTGATCCGAAAATCGCCGAACAGGGCGCGCAAGAACCGATCAACTTGTTTGATTATCGACTGGCGTTTCGTCACATCAAATACGACGTCTGAAAGTGGAAAAACGTCTCGCATGCGTTGACCCGTATGGAGTTCTTCTTCCGCTTCGTCCTTGCGAACTAGTTGTCGAGCTTCGGCCATCCAGTCCGAGGCCTTCGGCTTTTGTGGGTGGTCATGCGCGATCAGGTCGGCGAGCCGCGCCTCACGAGCTGCAGCTCTGGCATGACAGGAAACCTGGACATACTGCTCCCCGTAGAGGGACCGGAGAAGCTCGCTCTCTTCCGGCCGCTTTAGTTGGTTGATGATGTAGGCGCGGCGTTTGAGGACATCGCCGCCACGGTTCGTCCGTTCGAAAACGATGCGTGAAACCGCAAGGCGCGCCATTACGTCATTCTGGTCTGTCTTCTCGCGCAGAGAATTGCATGCAGCGACAAGCTGGTCGTATCGCTCGATCGTCGGAAGGTTCGACGGGAGATCGATGCCGTCGAGCTCCTTCAGGGCGTCCGTGATTTTGATATCGACGGTGTCGTAGCCGTATTCCGTGAGCACGCGACTCAACGTGGAGTGCACAGCCTTAGTGTCAGCGCCTATGCCAGCGACGATGCCGATAAAAAGTTCTGCTTCCTTGGGTTGGAGCGCCATTTGGTTCCGCATATTTCGAGGGAATCAAAATGTGATCGGTTCCCCCGATTCTCATTTGTCGCGAGTGAGTTTAACGTGAGTGAGTGTGGAGGAGAATTGGGATGTCGCAACCTAAGCAGGCTCAAGCGGGCTGGCTGGGGCGTTCGATCGAGGCGGCCAAGAAAGAGGTCGATTCTGATTGGGCAAGTCGAGTGCGGCAGAATTTGAAAACCACGCTCCCATCCTCCGCTCCTAAGGCGAAATCGGCCCCTCAGTAGTCCGTTTTTTTCGCTAGCTCCCAGGCGACGCCCCGCGCCGATACCGCGCCAATCCCAGGTGAAACACCCCCGCGGCGATCGTCGCGTACAAAGCCGCGCCCCCCAGCGCGATCCCGGCCGCCTGCCAACTCGGCTCCCGCACCAGCCCAACCGGGGCCATCGCCACGAAGCCGGCGGGGAGCACGGTGAAGGCGACCACCTTGGTCCAGCCTGAGTAGATCGAGGCGGGGTAGGTGGAGACCAGCAGGGTGAAGTCCATCAGGTCGCGCGACAGGCTGCGGGCGCCGGCGGCCCAGAAGGCGAGGCTGGCGAAGATCACGGTGGTGGAGAGCCAGGCGACCACGCCGATGGCGATGGCGGCCAGCGACAGGGCCGCGCTGCGCCAATCCAGCCCGGCGTTGACCACCAGGATCACCAGCCCGGTGCCGAGGTCGCCCCAGGCGCTTGGGATGGAGTCGCGGGCCAGCAGGCGCGGCAGCACCGGCTTGGGCTGGGTCAGGAGGGCGTCGATCTCGCCGCGCAGGATGGCGCCGGCCATGTCGCGGTAGCCGCCGAAGAAGATCGCCGAGGCGCCGAACAGCGAATAGACGACGCCCAGCAGGCGCGCCATGTCGCCGATCCGCCAGCCGCCCACCTCGCGGAAGCCGGTGAAGAACAGGAACCACAGCACCAGCCAGAAGCCGTTGTTCACGGCCATGCCGGCGACCTGCAGCACGAAGTTGGTGCGGTCGGCGAACGAGGTGCGGATCGCTGCAAGCGACTGCGCGGCGTAGGTGGTTGCGATCGGGATCATGACCGGGGGCCCTGCGCCGTTTGGCGCGAAGAGAAGTTGACCACGGAAAACACGGAAAACACGGAACGCGGCTGCGGCGTCTGTACGGAGCCGGCTCCCGTCCGTGTTTTCCGTGTTTTCCGTGGTTCAAAAAGCCGCTTCGCGGCGTCAGCGCGCTGCATGGCTAGACTCCCGCTCTGAGCAGCTTCTTGAGCCCCGCCCGCCAGACCAGCGCCGCGAGCAGCGCCAGGATGACCAGCCACGTGGTCTGCGCCGCCAGCGCCCAGCCGAAGTCGGTGGCCGAGGGGGCGATCACTTCCTGGCCGGCGAAGCCGAGGTGGGCGGCGAAGGGGGTCACCACGGCGATGCGCCAGAGCCAGGGCGGGTAGAAGGCGATCGGCGCGAAGAGGCCGCCCAGCAGGAACATCAGCTTCTGCATGATCAAGAGGGGCGGCAGCACCCGGCGCAGCCAGAAGGCGGTCAGGCCGACCAGGGTGAAGAGCAAGAGG
>DATAVF010000053.1:0-4011 GCA_036267835.1 Caulobacteraceae bacterium
CGGCCTCGTCGGACATCGCCTGGCTCTTGGACGCGGGGGTGCGCCGGCTCAGCCCCGGAGTGTGACCGCGAGAGACTGACGGAGTCTTGACGCCCGCCGCGCCGATCGCCGCAGCGGAACACCGTTCGACTTTGTCACGAACGGTACATCCAGGCGTCGTGGAAGCGTCGTCTGGCTCCACTATCCCGGCAGCGACTCAAGAGAGTCAGGGCGCTGAACGGGGAGCCAACCCCCGCCGCGCGATGAGGGGACAGAGCATGCAATTGACGATGGCGGCGCGCTCCGGCCGGAGCGCGCGCAAGGCGCTGGCGTATGCCGGCTCGGGGCCCTGGCCCTGATCCTCGCGACCTCGCTCGCCGGTGCGGCGCAGGCGGTGGATGCGGACGTTGCGGCGGCGACCACGCCGGGCGGCGCGGCCAGCAGATCGAGGGGCTGGTGGTGACCGCCGAGAGCACCCAGGTCACCGCGACCGCGCCGACCAAGGCATCGCTCGACGAGACTCAGCCGGAGCTTCGTCGATGAAGCAGTTGCGCCGGAAGGTGCGCGAGCCTTCGACCAGGCCGCCGATCTTCAGCGTGCCGAACGCCCAGTCCTGGTCCAGGACCTGCAGTCCGAGTACACGACCCACTATCAGCTGGGCACGGTCTACACGAAGGGCCGCCTGACCACCGACGCCGACATCTATCTGATCCAGGCCACCAACCTGCAGGTAGCCTGCAACGTGCCCGACCCGACCTTGCCGACGGGCGAAGGCTCCGGCTTCTGCAATGCCGCCGCCGCCGCCGGGCTCATCTACAGCCAGGGGCCGTGGCGCGGCTCGGTCACCTACAAGCAGGTCGGATCGTACGTGGACTACAACACGCCCAACCCTGCCGGGCCCCAGCTCACCTTCCATCTGCCCAGCTAGGGCACGCCGGACGGGTCCGTCGGCTACGTGGCGTCGCACTTCGAGGCCAAGCTGCAGGTGTTCAACATGTTGGATACGCGGACGATCACTTCCATCGTGCCCGGCGCGACCACCCAGTCGCTGCAAGCCACGACCGGCTTCGGCGGCGGCCCGGATTCGGCCATTTACAGCTTCCAGGCCGGCCGCCAGATCCTGCTGACGCTGACGGGCAATTACTAGTCGTTGGCCATCGTCACCGTGAGCGGCTGACAGACCGCCTGGAATACCCCAAGCGCCTCGCACCGGTCGGCGTGCGAGGCAAGGGCGGCCCAGCGGGCTGGATCGAAGAGGCCCGGGTGGGCTTCGCGGGTGAAGCGCAGGGCGCAGGCGGCGGCGATGTCGGCGTGGCCGAGGGCCTCGCCCAGCCACCAGCGCCCGGTGCCGCGGTCGGCTTCGAGCACGCCCAGCACGTCGGCGATCTGGGCGCGGCAGCGTGGCGCCCAGACCTCGGACGGCGCTTCGCGCAGCACGCCTTCGTAGAAAAGGCTCACCGCCTTGTCGGCGAGGCCGGTGCTGAGGGCGCAGATGCGCAAACCCCGCCGGCGTTCCGCGCCGGACGCCGGCAGCAGGGCGCGGGCCGGCCCCACCATCTCGTCGAGCGCGTCCAGGATGGCGCTGCTCTCGACCAGCACCTCGCCGCCGTCCAGCACCAGGGTCGGCACGCGGCGCAGCGGATTGATCTCGGCGAGTTTGTCGGCGTCGGCCCACACCGACCACGGCCGGTGCTCGAAGGGCATGCCGTAGAGCGTCAGCGCGATGGCGACGCGGCGGACGAAGGGCGAGTCGTACTGGCCGATCAGGATCATGGCGGTTATGGCGATGCTTGGTGGCCGATGGGGCCGGCGTGCTAGCCGGTTTGGCGCCGCCGGGGCAAGAGAGTGGGGTCGGGGCGATGACGCGCAAATTGGTGTTCCTGCCCGGCGTCGGCGCGGATCCCAACTTCTGGCGCCCGCTCGGCGAGCGCCTGCCGGCGGCGTGGCAGAAGGTCTACCTCGGCTGGCCCGGCCTGGGCGCCCAGCCGCCCGACCCCGCCGTGACGGGCCGCGAGGACTTGCTGCGGCTGGTCGAGGCAGCCATCGGCGACGGCCCGGCAGACCTGCTGGCGCAGTCGATGGGCGGGGTGCTGGCGATCCAGGCGGCGCTGCGCCAGCCGCGGCGCGTGCGGCGGCTGGTGCTGACCGTCACCGCCGGCGGCGTCGACATGGCCGGCCTCGGCGCGATCAACTGGCGCGAAACCTACCGGCGCGAAAACCCGCAGGCGCCCGAGTGGGTGTACGACCCGTGGGGCGAGCCCGACATCGGCCAGGTGCGCCAGCCCGCGCTGCTGATCTGGGGCGACGCCGACCCGATCAGCCCGGTGGCTGTCGGCGAGCGGCTGGCGTCGCTGCTGCCGGGCGCGACGCTGCGGGTGGTGGCCGGCGGCGATCACGGCCTGGCCGAAACCCACTCTGCGGAAATAGCGCCCTGGATCGAGGCGCATCTGGCGTAGCCGCGCCCGCGCCTCATCGCTTACAAAGGCGTGGCGAAGGAAGGGGTTAGTCCATGCAAAGCGTCAAAGGCTCCAGGTCCGGCAAGCCGGCCGCCGCACCGGCCCAGCTGGGGACGCCGGAGCTGACCTGCTATCCGCTGTGGCCCAATGCGCCGGAGCTGGTTCCGGGGCAGCCTGAGCGCAACTGGATGGACATGACCAGCCAGCGCTACGCCTACCGCTGCATCCCGCTCTCGATGGCCAATTCGACCGGCTGGGAAATCCGCATGCCGTTCGTCGTCGAGGCCGGCTGGAACGGCGGCGACAGCTTGGACTCGATCCAGTTCCGTTCCAATCACCCGCACTATGGGCACCTGGTCTCCTCGCACTTCGGCCACGGCATCATCACCTTCCACACCGGCTGGCTGTTCAAGACCTCGCCGGGCTGGGCGGTCTGGGCCCGCGGCGCGCCCAACTGGGTCAAGGACGGCATCGTGGCGCTCGACGGCCTGGTAGAGACCGACTGGCTGCCGTTCCCCTTCACCATGAACTGGCGCTTCACGCGGCCCGGCATCGTGCGTTTCGAGGCCGGCGAGCCGTTCTGCTTCATCAACCTCGTCCCGCACGGCCTGATGGACCGGGTGCAGCCGAAGCTCGGCAACCTGGAGGCCGAGCCGAAGCTGAAGGCCGCCTACGATGCCTGGAGCGAAAGCCGCGCCGACTTCGGCAAGCGCCTCAGCGAGCGCGAGGACAACGCCGTCGCCGAGAAATGGCAGCGCACCTACGTCCAGGGCCGCGGCGGCGTCGAAGACGGCGCGCCGGCCTACCACCTCTCCAAGCGCAGATTGAGGGCGCCGAAGTAAGCGGAGACGCGTGCGGCGCTAATCCTGGGGTTCCAGCGCCAGGGATGCGCAACCCGCCTGCGTGGCGTATTAAGCAGGCGCTGCCGTGATCGGCGCCGGACGGGCGCCGTCGTCGGGGAGGACCCGCTCATGCTCATTCCGCGCCGCACGCTCGGGCTCCAGAGCGCGGCCCTGCTGCTCGTCGGCGCCATGCCGCAGCTGGCGCGGGCGGACGCCGGTGACGTCATCGCGCCGAACAACGCGCTCGAAGGTCATCGCCAGCTGCGCGTGAACACCCAGAAGCACACCGCGGGCAAGGTCACGACCGATCACATCAAGTACGACTGGAGCATCGACTTCAGCGTCAAGGACGTCGCCAAGGCCGACTGGAAGTACGACTTTCCTCAGAACGGTCAGGCGTCGGTGCTCATCGACGACAAGGGCAATTGGCAGTTCAACGGCTCCTTCCCGAAGGACCCGCTGAAGCAGCCGTGCGAGGTGAACGTGGCGATCACGCTGAAGAGCAAGGCCGGCAAGGTCTACGCCTTCAGCCACGCCATGAACATTTTCCACGATGGCGCGTCCTGGTCGAAAAGCGGTCATGACCAGGTGGTGCAGGACCTCTGGAACGACATCCTCGGCGGCTATGACTGGGTTTGGGGCGCGACCGCCAGGCAGGTTCCCCAGAACGCGCCGCCGCCGCCGAGCCAGCCGTCGCTCGGCTGCGTCGGCGGCGACCTCGGCCAGCTGCTGCA
>DATAVF010000054.1:0-1929 GCA_036267835.1 Caulobacteraceae bacterium
GCAGGACCTCTGGAACGACATCCTCGGCGGCTATGACTGGGTTTGGGGCGCGACCGCCAGGCAGGTTCCCCAGAACGCGCCGCCGCCGCCGAGCCAGCCGTCGCTCGGCTGCGTCGGCGGCGACCTCGGCCAGCTGCTGCAAGGCCTCGGCATGCCCTGCAATCCCTGACCAAACCGGACGAGGGCGCCCGTCACCTTGCCGCTCTTCAGCAGGGAGAGGTTTCGGTTCCGCGCCACGCGCCTAAGCCCAGGAGTTTCTCCTTGGGAGTCAGGGCGAGCCTGCCGCAACGATTCTTTCAAGCCTCGCGGCGATGCTTAGCCAAATCGATTGGACGGTACATGAGTTTCGCCACGCCGAATTTCGGGACGGAGCCTCGGCGTGCGCGTTCGCCGTACGGCGCGGCGTCGGGCCTCGTCTCGATCCTGATCGTCGCGGTCGCCGCGGCGCCCTACGCCGGCTGGCGCTGGCCGCTGGTCTGGCTCGGCCTGATGGCCGGGCCGGTGATCGCGGAGAAATGGCTCGACGCGCGGCGAGGGGCCGCGGCCGACGGCGCCGACCCGGCCGGCCGGTTCAACCCCTTCGCCTGGCTGATCAACGCCGGCTATTCGGCTGCCGCCCTCTATCTGACGTGTTTCTACACCGGCGCGGCCCAGACCCTGGGCGTTACCCTCTACGGCGTCGTCATCTTCCAGATCCTGGCCCACACCTATGCGTCGCCGCGGCGGTTGATCGCCAACCTGCTGGCCCCGGTCCTGGCCATGGTCGCGGTCCAGCTCTACGCCACCACCTTGCTCATCCAGGTCGGACAGCCCTGGAAGATCCTGACGCTGCTGGCGAGCCCGCTCGTGGTCTACCGCGCCTTCCGCGCCGTGCAATATCACCTCAACCGCAGCCGCCGGCTCGAGCGCGAAGCGCTTGCCCGCCTGACGGAGAGCCAGACGCGCTACCGCCTGCTGGCCGACAGCTCGCCGGACGTCATCATCCGCTACGATGTCGATGGGCGTATCGACTACCTCTCGCCGGCCGCCCGCAGCTATCGAACTGACGCGGAAACCCTGGTGGGCCGCAACATTCGCGAGGTGCTCGATCCCAGCGACTGGGAGCGCAACGACGTGTTCCTCCGAGATCTGGCGGCCGGGCGACCGGTCGCCCAGGGCGAGCAGAACGTCTGGCACACCTGGGGCGGTGACGGGCGACCTCTCGCCTTCGAGGGCGCAACCTCGCCGATCCGCGACGACGATGGCCGCATCGTGGGCGCCGTCGCCGTGCTGCGCGACGTTACCGCCCGCGAAGCGCTGCAGGAGGAACTCGAACGCCGCCGCGCCGAGGCCGAGGCGGCCACCCAGGCCAAGACCCAGTTCCTCGCCAACATGAGCCACGAAGTGCGCACGCCGCTCACCGGCGTCATCGGCTTCGCCCGCCTGCTGGAGGCGATGGAAGACCTGCCGGCCCTGGCGCGCGGCTATGTCTCGCGCATTGGCCGGAGCGCCGAAGCCCTGCTGCTGGTGGTCAATGACGTGCTCGACTTCTCCAAGCTGGAGGCCGGCCAGGTCGACCTCGACCCGCAGCAGTTCGACCCCGCCGAGTTCCTGGAAGAGACCCTCGACCTCGTGCGCGACCAGGCTGCGGCCAAGGGGCTGAAGCTCAGCCTGGATCTGCCCGGGGCGCCGGGCGACCTCGTCGCCGACCGGGCGCGGCTTCGGCAGGTGGTGCTCAACCTGCTCACCAATGCCATCAAGTTCACTGCCAAGGGCGAGATCGCGGTGAGCGCCGAACATCTGCCGGTTGAGCAGCTGTTCAAGGTGGCGGTGCGCGACACCGGCCCGGGCCTCAACGCCGAGCAGGGCGCGCGGCTCTTCCAGCGCTTCTCCCAGATCGACGGCTCGAACACCCGCCAACATGGCGGCGCGGGTCTGGGCCTGGCGATC
>DATAVF010000055.1:0-11900 GCA_036267835.1 Caulobacteraceae bacterium
TGGCGCTGCGCAAGCGCCTCGCCGCCCGCGCCTATGCCCGCACCGCCGCCTACGACGCGGCGATCTCCACCTGGTTCGCCGGTCAACTCGGCGAGGAATGGCCGAAGCGCAAAGCCATCGCCGGCGAGCTGCGCCAGGCCATGCTCTACGGCGAGAACCCGCACCAGGGCGCGGCGTTCTACACCTACCCGAACCCGCGTCCCGGCGTGGCGACCGCCCGCCAGCTGCAAGGGCGTGAACTGGGCTTCAACAACATCAACGACACTGACGCCGCCTTCGAGCTGGCCGCCGAGTTCGATCCCGCCGACACCGCCGCGGTGGCCATCATCAAGCACGCCAACCCCTGCGGCGTCGCCATCGGCCCGGACCTGAAGATTGCCTACGAGCGCGCGCTGCAATGCGACCCGGTCTCGGCCTTTGGCGGCATCGTGGCCGTGAACCGCCGTCTCGACGCTCGGGCCGCCGCCGAGATCGTCAAGATCGTCACCGACGTGGTGATCGTGCCCGAGGCCGACGACGAGGCCATCGCCCTCTTCGCCCGGCGGCGCAACCTGCGCCTGCTGATCGCCGGCGCGTTGCCCGACCCGCTGGCGGGCGGCGAGGTGTTCCGATCGGTGGCGGGCGGCTTCCTGGTCCAGTCGCGCGACAACTCGCGTCTGCAGGCGTCCGACCTGAAGGTGGTGACCAAACGCCAGCCGACCGAGGCCGAGGTGCGCGACATGCTCTTCGCCTTCACCATCGCCAAGCACGTGAAGTCCAACGCCATCGTCTTCGCCAAGGACGGCCAGACCGCCGGCATCGGCTCCGGCCAGGTCAACCGCCGCGACTCGGTGCGCATCGCCGCCCTGCGCGCCGCGGAGTCCGCCGAGATGGCCAAGCTGCCGCAATCGCTGGCGGTGGGCTCGGCCTGCGCGTCCGACGCCTTCTTCCCGTTCGCCGACGGCCTGATCCAGGCGGTCGAGGCCGGCGCGACGGCCGTCATCCAGCCCGGCGGGTCGATGCGTGACGCCGAGGTGATTGCCGCCGCGGACGAGGCCGGCATCACCATGGCCTTCACCGGCGTCAGGGTCTTCCGCCATTGAAGCCGGCGCGCCTTCGGACGCGCGACACCCTGGCGGCGCGGTGGGCCAAGCTCGCCCCGCACGTCGAAGTGTTGCGGCCCGAGGGCGCGGGCACCTGGCCCGTCGCACTGATGTTCCACGGCTGCGGCGGGCGCCGGCCCTATCTCGATGGCTACATGCGGGCCGCCGCTGACGTGGGCGTGATGGCCGTGTCGATCGACAGCTTTGCCCACCGCAAGATCCCCCGCTCCCGCGCCCTGGTCACCGTCTGCACCGGCGCGGAGCTGCCAGGCTGGCAGCGGGCCGGCGACGTGCTGGCCAGCCTTTACGGCGTCTCCCGGCTCGACGGCGCCGATCCGGACCGCATCGCTCTGGCCGGCTGGAGCCACGGCGGCTGGGCGATCATGGACCTGATGACCATGGCGCTGGCCCGTCCCGGGGAGGCCGGCATCGCCGACCCCGATCCGGCCCTGATGGGGCGGGTGAAGGCGCTGTTCCTCGCCTATCCCTATTGCGGCCCGGGCGCGCTCAGCCAGCTGCGGCCCTGGCGACGCACGCCCGAAGTCTTCGCCTGCGTCGGCGAAAAGGACCGCGTCGCCCACCCCGCCCTCTGCCGCCGCGCCTTCCGCCAGATCGAGCGCGCCGGCGCGCCGCTGGAGACCTGGTTCCTGCCGGGCGCCACCCACGCCTTCGACGAGGACAGCACCGCGGCCTCGTTCTTTCGCTTCGATGAGGCTGACGCCGCGGAGGCGAGGATCCGCATGGCGGGGTTCCTGGGCCGCGTTTTCCCGACCTGAGGTCCGCCGGGCAGCCGGGCGTCCCCGATGGCGGGTGCAACCGTGCGCCATGGCGGCGGTGGGACAGACCGGCTAAGCTGCGCCATCAACGAGGATCGTCGGACGTCATGGACCTGGGCATTTTCGGTATCTTCGTCGTCGTTCTCCTGCTGCTCTTCGCGCTCTTCCTGCTGCGCTCGACCATCCGGCAGGTGCCGCAGGGCTACGAGTGGACCGTGCTGCGCTTCGGCCGCTACACGCGCACCTTGAAGCCCGGGATCACCATTCTGACCCCGTTCGTTGAATCGATCGGCGCGCGGATGAACATGATGGAGCAGGTGCTGCCGGTGCCGCAGCAGGAGGTGATCACCAAGGACAACGTCGGCGTGCAGGTCGACGCCATCGTGTTCATCCAGGTGATGGACGCGGCCGCCGCGGCTTATCGGGTGTCCAACCTGCTGTCCGCCATCACCCAGCTGACCATGACCAATCTGCGGACGGTCGTCGGCTCGATGGAGCTCGACGAGGTGCTGTCCAACCGCGAGCACATCAACAGCCGCCTGCTCACCGTCATCGACGAAGCCACCAGCCCCTGGGGCGTCAAGGTGGCGCGCATCGAGATCAAAGACCTGCAGCCGCCGCCCGACATCACCAACGCGATGACCCGGCAGATGAAGGCCGAGCGCGAGCGGCGCGCCGTGATCACCGAGGCAGAGGGCGAACGCCAGGCCGCCATCACCAGAGCCGAGGGCGCCAAGCAGTCGGCCATCCTGCAGGCCGAGGGCCGCCGCGAAGCCGCCTTCCGCGACGCCGAAGCCCGCGAGCGCGCCGCCGGCGCCGAGGCGCAGGCGACCAAGGTGGTCTCCGACGCGATCGAGACCGGCAGCGTCAATGCGCTGAACTACTTTGTCGCGCAGAAGTACGTCGAGGCATTCGGCAAGCTGGCCGACTCCCCGCAGCAGCGCACAGTCATCATCCCGGCCGACTTCGCGGGCATCGCCGGTTCGATCGCCGGGATCGCCGAATTAGTGCGCAATTCTCAGGCCGGCCCGTCGCCCACCGCCGCGCCGCGCACGCCGCCACCGCGCCCACCCGCCGGGAGCTGAGCCATGGACCAGGCCGCCGCCCTCTTCTTCGACCACCCGTTCTGGAGCTGGGTCGCCATCGGCGGGATCTTCCTGATCGGCGAGCTGATGACCGGCTCGGGCTGGCTGCTGTGGCCGGCCGGCGCCGCAGGGACCACGGGCGTCGTCAGCTTCCTGGGCATCAACTGGCCCGAACAGTTCGTGCTCTTCGTCGTGGTGACTGTGATCGCGACCTACGTCGGCCGCCGCTTCCTGCGCCCCGCCGCGCAGACCGGCCGCGACATCAATGACCCCGCACCACGCCTCCTGGGCAAGGAGGGCGAGACGGTGAGCGCCTTCAAGGCCGGCCTCGGCCGGGTGTTCGTGGACGGCAAGGAATGGGCCGCCGAACTCGACACCGGCGGGGACCTGGGCGCCAAGTCCAAGGTCCAGGTGCTAGAGATATTAGGCGGCGCGCGGCTGAAGGTGCGGGCGGCTTAAGGCGGACCACTCCTCCCACGCGGAGCGCTTGGGCATGCACACATCTCGCTGAGCCGGCGTCTTCGTTCCTTCTCCCTCGCGGGAGACGGTGTCGCCGGAGGCGACGGATGAGGGGCCGCGCGATGAATGCCGAATAATCTCAGAGGCTTATCGGAGAATCCGTGCGGCCCCTCATCCGGCGGTCTCCGACCGCCACCTTCTCCCGCGAGGGGAGAAGGATACTGAGGGTGCCTACCATAACCCTCTGATTTCATAGAAACTCTCCGGATGTGTGCATGCCTGAGACGCGGAGCGGGGGAGGTGTCGATCGGAGATCGACGAAGGGGGTCCTCCCGCGGGCAAGAAGGTCAGCCTGGGCGCAACTGGTCTCGATTCGGCTCCTTAAAACGTCGGCGTTCGCGCCCTTCTCGGAGAGGTGGCGCACCCCCTCCATCGCGCTCCGCGCGCCACCTCCCCCATTTCATGGGTGAGGAGCGGCCTTCGAGCGCTCAGCGAGCCCGGCGCTGCCCTCTTGGACGCTACTTCTTCGCCAGAGCCGCGAGCTGTTCCTGCATCGCGGCCATCTGCTTGCGCAGCTCTTCGAGGTCGCCCTTCACCGGCTCGGGCGCCGGGGCGGCGGCCACCGGCGTCTCGGTCTCGCCGGGGGTGAAGTTGAAGGGCGAGAACATTTTCATCGCGCGGTCGAACAGCGCCAGGTTCTGGCGGATCTGGTCTTCGAAGGCGCCGACGCCGGCCGGGCTCATGGTGGCGAACTGGCTGCGCAGGCGCTCCTGCTGGCGGATGAAACTGTCCAAAGAGAGCTCGAGGTAGCTCGGCAGGAAGGCCTGCATCTGGTCGCCGTAGAAGCGGATCAGCTGGCGCAGGAACTGGATCGGCAGCAGGTTCTGCCCGGCCCGGCTCTCTTCCTCGAAGATGATCTGGGTCAGCACCTTGCGGGTGATGTCCTCGCCCGACTTTGCGTCGTAGACCACGAAGTCGACGCCCTCGCGCACCATGCCGGCCAGATCGTCGAGGGTGATGTAGGTGCTGGTCGCCTTGTTGTAGAGCCGGCGGTTGGCGTACTTCTGGATCACCACCTTGTCGGACGTCTTGTCGGACGCGGGCTTACGCGTTTGGCTCTGATCGGTCATCTCGCCCCTTCGCAAGCGCTTACTGCCCAAAGCGTTATTTCGCACTGCGGCGCCGCGCATGCAAACTCAGCCTGACGGGCGTGTCAAATTCACTCGCCGGGCGCGGCGATTAGGTGACGACGGCGTGCGCTTTGGGCATATGGTCCGGCCCTTAGGCCCACAGGTCCGAATGGGAGCCCGCCATGAGCGACACCGACATCGTCATCGTTTCCGCCCAGCGCACGCCGGTGGGCTCGTTCAACGGCGCCCTGGGCGGCCTGCCGGCGCACGAACTCGGCCGCATCGCCATCCTGTCGGCGGTCGAGCGCGCCGGCATCCAGCTGGCCGACGTCGATGAGGTGATCCTGGGCCAGGTGCTGCAGGCGGGCGCCGGCCAGGGTCCGGCGCGGCAGGCCGCGGTCAACGCCGGCATCCCGGTGGAGAGCCCGGCCTGGAGCCTGAACCAGCTCTGCGGCTCGGGCCTGCGCGCCGTGGCGCTCGGCGCCCAGCAGATCGCCCAGGGCGACGCGAAGATCGTCATCGCCGGCGGCCAGGAGAGCATGAGCCAGTCGCCGCACGCGCAGAACCTGCGCAACGGCCAGAAGATGGGCGATCTCGCCTTCGTCGACACCATGATCAAGGACGGGCTCTGGGACGCCTTCCACGGCTACCACATGGGCCAGACGGCCGAGAACATCGCCGCCCGCTGGCAGATCACCCGCGAGGACCAGGACCGCTTCGCCGTGACCTCGCAAAACCGCGCCGAAGCCGCCCAGAAGGCCGGCAAGTTCAAGGACGAGATCGCGCCCGTGACCATCAAGGGCCGCAAGGGCGACGTGGTGGTGGCCGACGACGAGTACATCCGCCACGGCGTCACCCTTGAGAGCATCTCGGGCCTGCGCCCCGCCTTCTCCAAGGACGGCTCGGTGACCGCCGCCAACGCCTCCGGCCTCAACGACGGCGCCGCCGCCGTGGTGCTGATGACGGCCGGCGAAGCCGCGCGCCGCGGCCTGAAGCCGCTCGCCCGCATCGCCTCCTGGGCTCACGCCGGCGTGCCGCCGGAAATCATGGGCACCGGCCCGATCCCGGCGACGCAGAAGGCGCTGGAAAAGGCCGGCTGGAAGGTCGCCGACCTCGATCTGATCGAGAGCAACGAAGCCTTCGCGGCCCAGTCGCTGAGCGTGGTGCGCGAGCTCGGCCTCGACCCGGCCAAGGTCAACGTCAACGGCGGCGCCATTGCCATCGGCCACCCGATCGGCGCGTCTGGCGCCCGCATCCTCACCACCCTGCTGCACGAAATGAATCGCTCCGGCGCCAAGAAGGGCCTGGCGACATTGTGCGTAGGCGGCGGCATGGGCGTCGCGATGGCCGTGGAAGCGGTCTGAGCCAGCCGACGGACGGCAGAAACAACAAGGGAAGGAACAGCATGACCAGGGTGGCCTTCGTCACGGGCGGGACGCGCGGCATTGGCAAGGCGATCAGCGCCAGGCTGCGAGCCGCGGGCTACAAGGTAGCCGCCGGCTACGCCTCCAACGAGGTGGCGGCCAACGGCTGCGCCGCCGAGCTGGGGGTGATGGCGGTGAAGGGCAACGTGTCGTCCTTCCTCGACTGCGCCGATGCGGTGAAGCGGGTCGAGGCCGAGCTCGGCCCCATCGACACCCTGGTCAACAACGCCGGCATCACCCGCGATGCGGTGCTGCACCGCATGACCGAGGAGCAGTGGAGCGAAGTGATCCGCGTCAACCTGGCCTCGATCTTCAACATGACCCGCAACGTCATCGAGGGCATGCGCGAGCGCAGTTTCGGCCGCATCATCAACATCTCGTCGATCAACGGCCAGAAGGGCCAGATCGGTCAGTCGAACTACTCGGCCGCCAAGGCCGGCATGATCGGCTTCACCAAGGCGCTGGCGCAGGAAAACGCCAAGAAGGGCATTACGGTGAACGCCATCGCGCCCGGCTATATCGACACCGAGATGGTGCAGGCGGTGCCCGAGGACGTGCTGAAGCAGATTGTCGCAGGGATTCCCGTCGGGCGCCTCGGCATGGCCGACGAAATCGCCCGCTGCGTCGTCTTCCTCGCCGCCGAGGAAGCCGGCTACATCACCGGCTCGACTCTGACGGTAAACGGCGGTCAATACATTACCGGTTAGTAAGGCGTCCAAAAAGCGCCCTAGTCGGAAGGCATTCACCAGGGAATGGCGGCGCCGCGAACGGCATTCCGTGTGGTTCTGGTGTGCGCCGTTGGCCTTGCCGCGGCGACGCTCGCCTCACTTGCGCTGGCGGGTCCCGCCAGCGTCCACGAGGTCTTCGGATCGCGGCTGGGCGACCACGCCAACGGCCCGGTGATCGGGCGCTACGAGACCGACGAGGGCGGCGCCTTCGTCTTCGATCGCTCCACCCCGCACCCGCTGCTGAAGTTCGACGACAACCCCGAGATCTGGGTCCTGCAGGGCGCGCCGGCGCCGCGCGGCGACATGATCTACCGCAACGATCTGGGCGAGCCGATGCTGCGGGCGACCCGCATCGGCGGCATGACCGTCTTTACCCCCAAAAGCCCCGACGGCCTGCCCGCCGCGCTGGACGGCCCCTCGCCGCCGCTGCGGCTCGCCCCCTTGAGCCCTGGGGCGCTGTTCAATCGCTTTTACCAGGCCAGCGTGCGCGCCAGCCGCGCGGCCCAGCATCAGGTCGCGTTCGAGACCCGCGAGGACGCCGAGCCCGCCACCGCCGCCTCGATGGCCGACGCCGCCGCGGTGGCCTGCGAGGCCATGGTCGACATGGCGAGCCGCCCCGGCGCACGCCGCCTGATGGCCAACATCACCGACGTGGTCATCGCCCAGGGCGCGCGCCCCACCGTCGGCCTGGCCGGCAAGGTGATGACCATCACCATCGTCCCGTCGCAAGGCGTGTTCGGTCGGCCCTCATCGCGCCGCATCGAGTGGGCGGCGGGGGTTCGGTAGACTTCCCAACTCTTCAGCGGGGAGGGGAGCCTAGATCCCGCCAGCACTGCACGGCGGTCCCCTGCCAAGGCGTCGCCTCGTGGACTCCCCGCGCAATCGCCCGGGCCAGGGTGTCGGCGGCAAGGGAGCCCAGCCGCGACACCATCGCCAGCCGGCGTTCCGGCAGCTCGCGCTTGCCGGTAGCGAGGGCGAAAACGATGTCGCCATCGAAGGGTGTGTGGGCCGGGCGGATGGCGCGGGCGAGGCCGTCCTGGGCCATGATGGCGAAGCGCTTGGCCTCGGCCGGCGTCAGGGCCGCGTCGGTAGCGACGCAGGCGATGGTGGTGTTCTCGCGGCCTGTCGGGATCAAGCCCTTGGCGAGGCCCCAGTCGTCGGGGGCCGCGGCGAGGCCGGCCGCGCCCAGGGCGCCGAACTCGCTCCCGATCTCGAACGGCGCGGCCCAGAAGCTGCGCCCGCCCGGCGCGACGACCGCGCCGAAGCTGTTGACCGCGACGATGGCGCCGACGGTGAACCCGTCCTCGCCGATCACCGACGCCGAACCCAGCCCGCCCTTCAGCCGCCCGGCCATCGCGCCGTAGCCGGCGCCGGCCGTGCCGAGTTCGAACCGGCCGCTCGCGGCCCGCATCGCCGCCATGCCGAGTTCGCGATAGGGCGGCGCCTCGCCCCAGGTTTTGTCGCCGCCGTTGGCGAGATCGTAGAGGATGGCGGCCGGCACGATCGGCGAGACCGGCACGCCCGGTCCGCGCGCCATGCCGTAGCCCCGCGCCGCCGCGCCCAAGAGGGCCGTCACCCCGTCAGCGGCCGCGAGGCCATAGACCGAGCCGCCCGAGAGCACGATGGCGTCGGCCTCGTCGACCAGGTTCTCCGGCGCCAGGGCGTCCGTCTCGCGGGTGCCGGGGGCGCCGCCGCGCACGTCGCAGGCGCAGACCGCCCGGTCGTCGGCGAGGATCACCGTGACGCCGCTGCGCACCACCGCATCGTGGGCCTGGCCGACGCGCAGGCCCGCCACATCGGTGATCAGATTCTTCGGGCCGGGGCGGGCGAGGCTCATGGAGCTTGCTAGAACGAGGTCGGCTTTGTTGTCCACGCCGGCGAGGCGTCTATGGTGCCCCGCGTCGCGTCCCAGGGTGGAATCATGAAGCGTTTGCTAGTCGGACTACTCAGCGCGGCGGCCCTCCTCGCAGGCGCCGCCCAGGCCGCCGACGCGCCGCCCCCGTCTCCCGCTCTGGCGCTGCAGCCGCACGCCATGGTGGCCGCCGCCAATCCGCTGGCGGCTCAGGCGGGGCTGGAAGTACTGAAGCACGGCGGCTCGGCGATGGACGCCGCGGTGGCCGTGCAGGCGGTGCTGGCCCTGGTCGAGCCGCAGAGCAGCAGCCTCGCCGGCGGCTCGTTCATGATCTACTTCGATGGCAAGACCCACAGGCTGACCGCCTACGATGGCCGCGAGGTCGCCCCGGCGGGCGCGACGCCGGCGCTGTTCCTGGGCCCCGACGGCAAGCCGATGGGCTTCGGGGCGGCTATCCTCTCCGGCCACTCCGCCGGTGTGCCAGGCGCCATCGCCATGCTCTACCTGGCCCAGCACGAACACGGCCGCCTGCCGTGGAAGAGCCTCTTCACCGACGGCGAGCGGCTCGGCGACGACGGCTTCATCGTCAGCCCGCGCCTCGCCGGCATGATCAGCCTGAAGCAGGTGCCGCAGCACAACGCCCCGGACGTGGCGCACTATTTCAGCAAGCCCGACGGCACGCTGATGACCGCCGGCGACCGGCTGACCAACCACGCCTACGCCGACGTGCTGCGCAAGATCGCCGTCGAGGGCCCGCGCGCCATCCTCGCCGGCCCGATCGCGGCCGATATCATCAAGCGCCTGCACGAAGACCCGCTGCCCAGCACCATGACGCTGGCCGACCTGGCGAACTATCGTCCGCACGAGACGCCGGCGCTCTGCCGGCCGTATCGCGAATACCTTGTCTGCTCCGACCAGGCGCCGTCGGGCGGCATGGCGGTCATCGAGGCGCTGGGCCTCCTGGAACACACCGACATCGCCACCCGCGGCCCCACCGACCCGCAGGCCTGGCTGGAGATCGGCGAGGCCGAGGAGCTGATGTACGCCGACCGCGACACCTACGAGGGCGACCCGGCCTTCGTGCATGTGCCGGTCGATGGCTTGCTTGACCCCGCCTACCTGACCGCCCGCGCCCAGCTGATCGGCACGAGCTGGTTCGCCCATCCGCCCGCCGCCGGCCACCCCGCCGGGGCGCCCAACGTGGGCCTCGACGCCACCGCCGAGCCCGGCGGCACCTCGCACTTCGTCATCGTCGATGCGGCCGGCAATGTGGTCTCGATGACCACGACGGTGGAGAGCATTTTCGGCGACGGCCGCATGGTCGATGGCTTCTTCCTCAACAACCAGCTGACCGACTTCTCGTTCGCCCCGGTCACCCGAGGCGGCCTGCCGGTGGCCAACGCCGTCGCCGCCGGCAAGCGCCCGCGCTCCTCGATGGCCCCGGTCATCGTGCTGGACAAGCAGGGGAAGTTCGTCGCCGCCGTCGGCTCGCCGGGCGGCAACGCCATCCCGGCCTATGTGCTGAAGACCCTGGTCGCGGTGCTCGACTGGCACATGTCGATGCAGGACGCCGCGGCCCTGCCCAACCTGATCGCCCGCGGCGGCTCGGTGCAGACAGAGCCCGCCAAGTTCGCGCCCGGCGTGGTCGATGCGCTGACCGCCAAGGGTCTGCCGATCCGCGCAGGGTACGCAGCCGAGGGCTCCGGCATCCACGGCGTGATCGCCCGGCCCGGCGGTTACGAGGGCGGCGCCGACCCGCGGCGCGAGGGCGTGGCGATCGGCTACTGACGCTTCGCCCGTCCGCTAACCGGCTGGCAACCATGACTCGCCGACCATCCGGGCTCCCCGGCGCAATGGTGCGAGATCATGGCGAACCACCTTCGGCGCGCGGCCGCCGTCCTCGCCGCGGCGCTGGCCAGCGCCGCGCTCGCGGGCTGCATGACCGTGCGATCGCACGCGCCGGCGCCGACGGCGAATACCCACGGCACGATGCGGCCCTACCAGGTCGGCGGACGTTGGTATTATCCGGCCGAGCAGCCGCACTATCAGGCCACCGGCTACGCCAGCTGGTACGGCGAGGCCGAGACCTGCCGCCACACGGCCGATGGCGAGGTCATGGACCCCGGCGCGGTGACGGGCGCCCACAAGACGCTGCCACTGCCGTCGATCGTCGAGGTGACCAACCTCGATAACGGCCACCGCACCGAGGTGCGGATCAACGACCGCGGGCCTTTCGTCGAGGGGCGCATCATCGACCTGTCGGCCGCGGCGGCGAAGAAGCTCGGCTTCTACGGCAAGGGCCTGGCGCATGTGCGGGTGCGCTACCTGCGGCCGGCCGACCCGCGCAGCGGCGCCGGCCACTGCTGATCCGCTGTTACGGCGCGACCTCCGCGCCGAACGCCTTCACCTCCTCGATCAGGCCGACCGCCGCCAGCTTCACCAGCTCGCCGCCCTTCTCGGGCGTGGCGAGGCCGGGGTCGGAGCCCATCCGGCCGTCGGGGTGGCGCTTGCGGAAGTCGGACGATTCGCGGATCGGGCCGGAGCCGGCGATCTGCGGCGCGTAGTTGGCGCTCTTGATCGAGCCGGGATAGGCCCACTGCGTCACCGCGATCTCCGACGGCGTCGCGTGGCTGCCGTGCCCGGACGGGAACTGGCTGCGCGCCAGCTGCCCGACGCCGCGCAGATCCCACCAGTTGCGCTGACGCATCGCGAACCCGCGCGGCCGGCCCGCATAGCTGGCCTCGGCATAAAGCTCGGAGAAGGCCGCATCGATGGTGGCGACATTGCCGCCGTGCCCATTGAGGAAATAGAGCCGGGTGAAGCCGTGGTGCCCCAGCGAGCGCGCCCAGTCCCCGATCGCCGCCATGAAGGTCGAGGGCCTCAGCGCGATGGTCCCGGGGAAATCCAGGTGATGCTGCGCCATGCCGATGTTGAACGTCGGCGCCACCAGGATGTCGGCCGTCTTCTCGGCCTCGTGCGCGATGATCTCCGGGCACAGCCAGTCGGTGCCCAAGAGCCCGGTCGGCCCATGCTGCTCGTTCGACCCGATCGGAATGACGACGGTCTTGGCCCGCTCAAGGTAACCCTCGATCTCGGCCCAGGTGGAAAGGTGCAGCAGCATCCGTCCGTTCTAGGCCCGCAGCCCCAGCGCGTCGATGGCCGCCACCCGATCGGGCTCCAGCGGCCCCGCGGCTTCCGCGTCCAGGCACTGCTGCAGCTCGGCGCGGTTCTTCACGCCCAGCACCAGGGTGTCGACGCCCGCGATCCCGAGCGCATAGCGGTGGGCCACGTAGGCCGGGTCTTCGCCCCACGTCGCGCAGAGGGCGCGGTAGGGGGCGGCGCGGTCGTAGTCGCGGCTGTCGGG
>DATAVF010000056.1:0-81862 GCA_036267835.1 Caulobacteraceae bacterium
TTTGCCCCTTGGCTGCCCGCGACGCGTCCGCTTGCTCCGAAGCGGTCAGCCCGCTATTAGCCCCATCCTTCCGAGCCCGGCGGACGCGTAGCTCAGCGGCAGAGCACCTCGTTCACACCGAGGGGGTCACAGGTTCAATCCCTGTCGCGTCCACCATCCCGGCCCGCCATCAGCCGGGTTGCAGGCCGACACGATCCGCCAGTCGGCTGACAAGCGCATCTGGGCGACCGCTGACGAAGCCCTCAGCTACACCAGCCGCGCCAGGCTGAAGGCGTCCGGCGGCTCGGCTTCGGAGAGGGCGATCCTGGCGACGAGTTCGCCGACGGCGGGCGAGTGCTTGAAGCCGTGGCCGGAGCAAGCGGACGCGATCAGGACGCGTTCGCTGCGCGGCGCGCGGCCGATGACGAAGTCTGCATCCGGCGCCATCGTGTAGAGGCACGCCGACGACTTGAGCGCCCGCGGCGCCAGCCCGGCCAGCCGGCCTCGGACGTGGGTCTCGAACATCTCGGACGCCAACCGGGGGCCGGGCGACCGGTCGAGGTCTTCCGGCGCGGCCAGGGTGTCGAACTTCTCGGTCGCAACCTTCACGGCCTGGGTTTCGGCGCCGGCGGCGAGCGGGAAGCCATAGAACGTGTCCTCGGGCGCCGGGCCGTACATCCAGATGAACACCGGGCATCGCTCGGCGGCGTAGATGCGCGGGTCGAGCGGCTGAAACCAGTGAAGGACCTGCGGCTGCACCACCAGCCGCTGCAGTGGCGCGCCAACGAGGCCGGGCGTCCACGCGCCGGCCGTCAGCACAGCCTGGCCGGCCTCATGGACGCCGGCGCTGGTGGTCACTCGGGCGCATCCGGCGGCGGTGGTCAGAGATAAGACCCGCTCCCCCCGGATGATCCGGGCGCCCAGGCGCTCGGCCTCGGACAACTGGGCGGCGATGCAGCGTTCCGGGTAGACGAGGCCCGCGCCCGGCTCGAAATACACGCGCTCGTCGCCGCGCAGCAGGAACTGCGGATAGCGCCGAGCCGCCGCCTCGACCGATAGCATCTCGTGCGGGATGCCGAAGCGCTCGGCCGCGCGGCGGCTGCGCATGACGAAGTCGGGCTTGCCGTGGTGCAGGGTCCTGCCGTCGCCCGATCCGATGAGCAGCAGGCCGCAGGTGTCGAGCAGGTTTGCGCCGGTCTGGCTCTCGAGCTCCCGCCAGATCTCGTGCGCCCGCAGGGCCAGGGGAACGTAGTCGTCGCCCTCCCCGACGGCCTGCCGCGTGATGCGCGTCTCGCCATGGCTGGAGCCGCGGTCGTGCGGCGGTGAGAACTGGTCGATGCCGAGCACCTGGACCCCGCGCCGCGCCAGTTGGTAGAGCGTGGCCGCGCCGACCGCGCCCAGGCCGACGACGATGACATCCGGTTTCAAGCGCCACCTCTTGCCTGAGCCCGGCGCAGACACTTAGAACATAATTGTGTTATGTAAATTGGCCTCGCCCTCTCTGCCGCGCGCAGTTTCGGGTGGCATAGGTGGGACCCGATGATCCGGCAAGGCGATCTGCAGAGCTTCCTCTCGGCCCTGCTCGTGGACCTCGGCGCGGCCGGCGCCATCCTTGCCTACGCCGCTGGCTCGGCGAGCCCCGTCACCGCGGCGGCGGGCCTGGCCGACGTCGAGGCGGGCGAGCGGATGCGGCCATGGCGGCGGCTGCTGGGCGCCAGCATCGGCAAGAGCTTCGTGGCCGCGCTCTGCGTCAAGCTCAGCGGGGATGGCCTCTTGCGGCTCGACGAGCCGATCTCCCGCTGGGTCGGGAACCGGAGCTGGTTCGCCGGCCTGCCCGGCGCGCCGGAGATCACCTTGAGGATGCTGCTGAACCACAGCAGCGGTCTGCAGGATCACGTCTATCAGCCCGGCTATCTGGAAAAGCGGACGCGGGCGGACGATCCGGACTGGATCTTTCCCCACGACGACAAGATCGCCCTGGTGTCCGGCAAGCCCGGCAAGTTCGCCCCCGGGACAGGCTTCAACTACACCGACACGGAATACCTGATCGCCGGCCTGATCATCGAGCAGGCCAGCGGGCGGAGCTATTACGACCTGCTCCAGGAGACCTTCCTCGATCCATTGCAGCTCGAGTTCACCAGCCCCTCGGACCGGCGCCGGCTCGCGGGCCTCAGCGCCGGCTACATGGCCAAGAACGACCCCTTTCAGAGGGCTGGCATGCCGTCGAAAGTGATGCGGGACGGCGAACTGCTCTACCATCCGGGCAACGAGTGGACGGGCGGCGGCCTCATCACCAATCCGCAGGACCTGGTCGTCTGGGCGCGCCAGCTCTTCTCGGGCGCCCTGCTGGGCGAGGAAGCCACCCGCGAAATCCTTGGCTCGACGATCGCCGAGCCGCTGGACCTGCCCTGGCGACGCTATGGCCTCGGCGCGATGGAATTCGAGTCGAACGGACGCCCGCTCTATGGACACTGGGGCAACATGCCGGGCTATTCCGGGCTGATGATCTACGCGCCGACGGAGGACCTTGCCTTCGCCCTGCAGGTCAATTCAACCCTGTTCGATGCGCGCGCCAGCCAGGACTCGATCTATCGGTTCCTGACCTCCTGACCTCGGATCGAACAAGGCCGACCCTGGATAAGGTAACATAAGTCGTTTACGCCGGCCCGGCCGCCGGGTCCCCATCCGGGGCGTCGCAGCGGTGAGTGGCGCCTTCGCAACGCTGCCCAACTCCCGCCCCGGCTTGTTGACATTCTCGTCTCAACAATAATAACATTATGTTATATTCTGGCGACCAGTCGGGGGTCGAACTGGGATCAAGGATGGGGGATCCAATGCGAACGCGGCTATATCTCGGAACCGCTCTGCTGGCGCTCGGTCTGCCGGCCGCGGCGCTCGCCGCACAGGACGACAGCGCCTCCACGGCCGCCAGCACGGCGTCCGCGGTCAGCACGGTGGGCGACCTGACGGTGACGGCGCGCAAACAGGTCGAACGCGACCTCGACGTGCCGATCGCCACCACCGAGATCGGCCACGTGCAGCTCCAGCAGCTCGGGGTGAAGGACTTCGAGGCGATCGTCGCCCTGATCCCCAGCGCCCAGGTGCAGGAATCCGGCTTCGGCATCTATCGCAACATCTACATCCGCGGCGTCGGCACCCCGGCCCTGCTGGAGGAATCGGGCGTCGGGACCTACGCCGACGACGTCTTCACCGGCGGCATCGTCAACAACCCGACCCAGTACTACGACCTCGATCGGGTGGAAGTGCTGCGCGGGCCGCAGGGCGGTCTCTATGGCCGCGACGCGACCGGCGGGGCGATCAACTTCATCTCCGCGCGTCCCACCTCGACCCAGAGCGAGGACTTAGAGGCGACCTACGCCCGCTATGACCGGGCCGAGATCAACGGCACGATCAACGCGCCCCTGACCAGCAACTTCGCCATCCGCGCCACCGGCTGGTACACTGACCAGTCGCAAGGTGAGTACTACAACAGCTTCCTGCACCAGTACGTCGACGCCAACTCCAGCTACGGCGGGCGTGTGGTCGCCGTCGCCAACCCGACCGACAAGCTCGAGCTGACGCTGATCGTCGAAAGCGCGGAGAACAAGGGGCCGGAGAACTACTACTTCATCCCCAGCGCCGGCGAGACGATGGACACCATCCAGCGCAACACGCCGAGCAAGCTGACGCTCGACAACACCCGGGTCACGCCGCAGCTGAAATACACGACCGATGTCGGCGTGTTCGAATTGATCGGGGGCTATTCCGATTACACGCTGAAGTCGGCCAGCGACCAGGACTTCACCGCCTCGCCGGTGGACCCTCAGATCATCGCGCGGCACGACCACTTCGACAACTACTTCACGGAGTTCCGCTGGTTCTCGCCGCCGGAGAAGCTGTTCCACTGGACCCTGGGCGCCAACTACCTGTCGTCGACCGGCAGCTCGGACCTGGCGGTGAACCTCTACCCCGCCCTCGGCCAGGCCTCGCTCGGCGTCTTTTCGCGCGCCAACGGGCAGGACTTCCACTCTTATGATGCGTTCGGCGAACTGTACTTCGATCCTTCGACGAAGTGGGAGCTGGCCTTCAACGCCCGCTACACCAACGACACCAAGACCCTGGCCTACCTGCAGCTGGCGACCGGCGCCCTGGCCGGCATCGGCGGCTACCCGGTCAACACCACCAGCAAGTTCGACAACTTCTCGCCAGGCGGCTCGGTCACCTTCAAGCCGTCCTCCGACCTGACTTTTTATGGCAAGGTGCAGACCGGCTTCCGCGCCGGCGGCTTCAACTTTATCGCCAATGAGCCGGCCAACCTCGCCTACAACCCCGAGACCTCGATCGGCTACGAGCTGGGGGTCAAGGCGCTGTTCTGGGGCGGCCGCGGCTCGCTGCAGAGCGATATCTACCAGCTCAACCAGTCGAACGTGCTGGTCGCCGAGTCCGATCCCAGCGGCAACAACTTCGACTACTTCAAGAACGTCGGCGATGCGCGCACCTACGGCTTCGAGATCGACGGCAAGCTGAAGCTGACGTCCGAGCTCAACATCGGCGCGTCGCTGTCGCTGATGGATCCCCGGATCGTCCGCGGCGAGGAGAACGCGGGCACCACCTTCTCGGTGGACCTCGCCGGGCACCAGCTGCCCTATGCGCCGAAGCGGACCATCGGCGTCACCTTCGACTGGCGCCACCCGATCCTCGGCGGCGCGGCCACCCTGGTCGCCGACGGCAGCCTCAGCGACCGCGCCCACACCTGGCAGGACGTCGACAACACGGTGCCCGCCGGCGACTACGACCTGGTCAACCTGCGGCTGGGCGTCGAGTACAAGAACTACAGCCTGACCGTCTTCGGCGACAACATCGGCAACCAGCGCTACATCGTCTCCGAGGCCTACGCGCCGACCGGTATCGGCTATGAGCTCGCCCCCGGCGCCACCTACGGCGTCACCGCTCGGGCCCACTTCTAAGCCGGGCCACTTCGTGACAAATGGGGCGCCGCAACCAGCCGGATGCGGCGCCCTTTTTTGACGGCCATGCCCAGCCTCACCCTCACCAACGCCCGCATCTTCTACGGCGACCGCCCGGCGCTCAGCTCGGCGACCGCGCTGCGCATCGAGGACGGGGTCATCGCCGAAATATCGGCGCGGATCGCGGCGAAGACCGACCGGACGATCGACCTCGGCGGCCAGGTGCTGATGCCCGGGCTGATCGACGCACATTTCCACGCTTACGCGGCCGAGGCCGACATCGCCCACGTCGAGACCCTGCCGCTCTCCTACCTGGCCCACCATGGCGCGGCGCTGCTGAAGGGCGCACTGATGCGCGGCTTCACCACGGTGCGCGACGCCGCCGGCGCCGACTGGGGGCTGTGGAAAGCCATCCAGGATGGGCTGATCCAGGCGCCGCGCCTCTTCTACAGCGGTCGCGCCCTCAGCCAGACCGGCGGCCACGGCGACAGCCGCGCCCAGCACCTGGAGCCGTGCAACTGCCGTTTCATCGCCAACCTGTCGGAGGTGGCGGATGGAGTCGACCAGGTCCGGGCCAGCGCCCGCGAGGCGCTGCGCCGCGGCGCCCACCAGCTGAAGATCTTCGTCTCCGGCGGCGTCGTCTCGCCGACGGATCCGATCTGGATGACCCAGTATTCCGACGCCGAGATCACTGCGGCGGTCGAGGAGGCCGCCAGCCGCCGCACCTATGTGATGGCCCACGCCTACACCAACGAATCGATCATCCGCGCCGTGCGCTGCGGCGTGCGCTCGATCGAGCACGGCAACCTGCTGGAGGCCGGCGGCGCGGCGGTGATGGCCGAGCATGGCGCCTTCCTGGTCCCGACGCTGATCACCTATGAGGCGCTGAGCCAGACCAACGCGGGCTTGCCGCCGGCCTCGCAAGCCAAGCTGCGCGAGGTGGCGCAGGCGGGCGGCGAGGCGGTGAAGCTGGCGCGCGCCGCCGGGGTGCAGATCGGCCTCGGAACCGACCTGCTGGGCGCCATGCATCCGCGGCAACTGCACGAGTTCCGCCTGCGCGGCGAGGTCGACACGCCCTTCGAGGTGTTGCGCTCGGCGACCAGCGTCAACGCCCGGCTGCTGAACCAGGAAGGCCGCCTGGGCGTCGTCCGGGTCGGCGCGGCGGCCGACCTGATCGTGGTCGAGGGCGAGCCGCTGTCGGACCTGCGCCCGATGTGGGACGGCGGCATCGGCATGGTCATCCGTGCCGGCGAGATCGTCCGCGGCGACGCCTGACCGGCGGTTAGCGGCGCGCCATCGCGGCGACGTCGAGATAGTTGGGCTGATAGGGATTGACCGCCACGCCGGTGACGGTGTCGCGGTGGGCGATCACCTCCTTGGGCGAAAACAGCATCACGATCGGCTGGTCGGCCAGGATCTGGTCCTGCGCCTGGTCGTAGAACGCGGCGCGGCGCGCGGGATCCGGCTCGGCCATCGCCGCCTGCAGCTGCTGAGCGACCTGGGCATTGGCGTAGTGCGAGAAATTCCCGACCCCGCCGGCGTCAGGCGGCGTGAACACCAGGTTGAGGAAGATGAAGGGGTCGGGGAAGTCCATGATCCAGCCGTCGTAGATCATGTCGAAGTCGCCGCTGGTGCGCGCCGCGTCCATCGCTACCGACGACATCCGCTGCAGCCGCACGGTGATGCCGACATCGGCCAGGTTAGCCTGCACGAACTCGGACACCGGCCCCGGCTGCGACACCAGCAGGGTGAGCTGCAGCCCCTGCGCATGGCCGGCCGCGGCGAGCAGGGCCCGAGCGCCGGGCAGATCGCGGACGGGCGCGGGCCGCGCGGCATCGAAGCCCGGCACGCCGGCAGGGATCAGCCCGCTCGGCGTGGTCGCCTGGCCGCGCAGCACCATGTCGCGCAGGGCGTCATAGTCGATCGCCTTGGCGATGGCGCGGCGCACGCGGACATCGGCAAGGCCCGGGCGGGTGGTGTTCAGCGTCAGGTAGCTCAGCGAATTGCTGGCCGGCGAGGTCTCAAGCCGCACGCCGCGCAGCGCGCCGTAGGCGCTGACCTCGGCCGCGCCCAGGCCGGGCATCAGGTCGATGTCGCCGCGCTGCAGTTCGATGCGCCGCGAGAGGGCGTCGGGCACGATCTTGAACTCGACAGTGCGGAAGTAGGCCGGGCGGCGCGCGGCGTTGGGGTTGGCCGTCAGTACGATGCGCTGGCCGCGCTGCCAGTCGCGCACCGCGTAGGGGCCCGAGCCCTCGCAGTGTTCGGCCAGCCAGGCGCGGGCCAGGTCGGCGTGCGCCGTGTGGGCCCGGACGGCCCCCGCGTCGATGACCGAGCCGGAGCTCAGGGTCAGCACCTTGGGCAGGGCCGGGAATGGGAAGTTGAGCGTGAAGCGCACGGTCGATGGGTCCGGCGCCTCGACTGACTTCATCCAGAAGAGCCCGTCGGCCGGGCCGCGCCCCACCGCGCCGACGCGCTGGAACGATGCCGCAACGTCCTGGGCGGTCACCGGCCGACCGCTGAGGAAGCGGTGGCCGGGGGCGAGATGGAAGGTCCAGGTGAGGCCGTCCGGACTGGTCTCCCATGAGCGGGCCAGGGACCCGACCGCGGCGCCGTCCGGCGAGGCCGGGTCGATGGCGGTCAGGCGCTCGTAGCAGAGCGACATGATGGTTCCGTCGCCGGCGCCGAGCGAGACGGCCGGATCGAGCGAGAACGCGTCGCCAGGCTGGCCAATCACCAGCGTGGTCGGGTCGTGCACCGGCGGGCGACCGCAAGCGGCGGCGCCGAGCAGCGCCAGCAGGACCAGAAGCCGGGCCGCCGCCCTCATTCGCCGAGCCTCGGGGTCGCGGCGATGAGGCTGCGCGCGTAGTCGGTCTGCGGATTGGCGAGCAGCGCCTCGGTCTCGCCGGTCTCGATGACGGCGCCGGCCTTCATCACCACCAACCGGTGGCACATGTGGGCCGCGACGGCCATGTCGTGGGTGATCAGCAGGTAAGCGACGCCGGTGCGCTGCTGGATGCCCAGCAGCAGGTCCAGCACCTGCGCCTGCACCGAGGTGTCGAGCGCCGAGGTCGGCTCGTCGAGCACGATCAGCCGCGCGCCGGTGGCCAGGGCGCGGGCGATGGCGACCCGCTGCCGCTGCCCACCGGAGAGCGCGTGCGGCCGGCGATCCATGAGGTCCGCCGCGAGCCCGACCGCGGCCAGGCCCTCGGCCGCGGCGGCGCGCCGCGCCTGCCTGGAGCGCAGTCCGCCGATCTCCAGCCCCTCGGCCACCGTCTCCCAGAGCGGCAGGTGCGGATCGAGCGACTCGTTGGGGTCCTGGAAGACGATCTGCGCCGGCGCGTTGAGGCGAATCTCGCCCGCGTCCGGCCGCTGCAGGCCGACGATGCAGGCGCCCAGGGTCGACTTGCCGGAGCCCGATTCGCCGATCACCCCGACACATTCCCCCGCCGCGACGCTGAGGCTGACGCCCTTCAGCGCCTGCAAGGTCCGGCGCGGGCGGCCGAGCGGGTCGCGACCCAGCACGAAGGCGACGCGCAGCCCCTCCACCGCGAGCAGGGGCTCGGTCATGGCGCCAGGATCCGGGAGCGATGCGCCGCCCGCTCGGGCAGGGCGTCGCAGAGGCCACGGGTATAGGGATGCGCCGGCGCGGCCAGGGTGGCGCGAGCCGGGCCGCGCTCCACCACCTCGCCCAGCCGCATCACGCAGACCTGGTCGCAGACGCGCCAGACCACGCCCATGTTGTGGGTGATCAGCAGCACCGCCGCGCCCTCGTCACGCGCCGCGGCCTGCAGCAGCGCCAGCACCTCGGCCTGCACGGTGACATCGAGGGCGGTGGTCGGCTCGTCGGCGATGACCAGCTTCGGCTGCAGCAGGAAGGCCTGCGCGATCAGCACCCGCTGGCGCTGGCCGCCCGACAGCTCGAACGGATAGGCCCGCATCACCCGCTCGGGATCGTCGATCTGCATCCGGCGCAGCGTTTCGGCCGCGCGGTCATGCGCGTCGCGCCGCGAAAGCCCACCGACCAGCCGCGCCGGCCAGGTCAGCTGCTGCGCGATGCGCAGGGTCGGGTTCAGCGAGGTCATCGGCTCCTGCGGCACATAGCCGATGGCTACGCCGCGCAGCCGCCGCGCCGCGCCGGGATCGCCCACCAATTCGCGGCCCTCGAAGCGGATCGATCCGGCGAGGCTCGCGCCAGGCGGCGCCAGGTCGAGGATGCTGAGCGCGGTCAGCGACTTGCCGGAGCCGGACTCGCCCACCACGCCCACAATCTCGCCGGCCCCGACATCGAGGCTGACGCCACGCAGGATCTCGCGGCCCTCGATCGCCAGGCGCAGGCCGGAGAGCTGCAGCAGCGGCCCGCTCACCGGCCGGCCTTCGGGTCGAGGGCGTCACGCAGGCCGTCGCCCAGCAGGGTGAAGCCGAACGAGGTCAGCGCCACCGCCGCGCCGGGGAAGAGGGCGTACCACCAGTCGTCGAGAATATAGCTGCGCGAGGCGTTGACCAGTGCGCCCCACTCGGCCATCGGCGGCTGCGCGCCGAGGCCGATGAAGGACAGGGCCGAGGCGCCGAGCAGCGCCCCCGACAGCCCCAGCGACATGAAGACCACGATGGTCGGCGCGAGGTTGGGCACGATGTGGCGGCGCAGGATGAACCAGCGGCTCGCCCCCATCGCCCGGGCGGCCCGGACGAAGGCGCGTTCCCGCAAGCTGAGCGTCTGGGCCCGGGCAACGCGGGCGTAGAAGGGGATGCCGAGCACGCCCAGCGCCAGGGCCAGGTTGACCAGGCTGGGGCCCAGAGCCGCCGCCAGCGCCAGGGCGATCACCAGCCCTGGCAGCGCCATCACGATCTCCACCAGCCGCATCACCAGGGTGTCGGCGAGGCCGCCGGCCAGGCCGGAGGCGCAGCCGATGATCACGCCCCCTGTGGCGGCGATCGCCACGATGGCGACCGCAACCAGCAGCGAGGGCCGCGCGCCGTAGAGGATGCGCGAGAACATGTCGCGGCCAAGTTCGTCGGTGCCCGCCACGTGTCGCAACGAGGGCGGCTGCAGGATCTGGGCGGGGGCGATGGCGTTGGGGTCGTAGGGGGCGAGCAGCCCGGCGAAGAGCGCCGCCCCGATCACCACGCCCAGGATCGCCAGGCCCGCGACCAGCGTCGGGTTGAGGCCGCGCGGGCTCACCCGGCCTCGCGGATGCGCGGATCGAGCAGCAGGTAGGTGAGATCGACTCCCAGGTTGACGACCACGTAGGCGACCGAGGTCACCAGGGCGAAGCCGAGCACGACCGGGAAATCGAGGTTGAAGATCGCCCCGACCACATAGCTGCCGTCGCCGGGCCAGGCGAAGATGCTCTCGATCACCACCGAGCCGTAGAGCATCTGGGCGATGGAGAGGCCGAGCACCGTGACCAGCGGGGTCAGGCCGTTGCGCAGGGCATAGCGCAGGATGACGGTCGCCTCGGACAGGCCGGTGGCGCGGGCGGTGCGGATGTAGTCCTCGCCCAGCACCTCGATCATCTGGCCGCGCACCAGCCGGGCGATGGCGCCGACGTCGAGCAGGGCCAGGGTCAGCACCGGGATGGCGAGGTGCGCCAGCGCGTCGCCGAAGGCGGCGACGTCGCCGGCCAGCAGGGTGTCGATCAGCAGGAAGCCGGTCACCGGCGGCGGCGGATCGAGGTCCAGCCGGCCGGAGCCGGGCAGGACCTGCAGCGCGCCGTAGAACACCAGGATGAGCAGCGGTCCCAGCCAGAAGGCCGGCACGGAGATGGTCAGCGCCGAGCCGGCTCGGATCAGCCGGTCCGGCCACCTACCCCGCGTCAGCGCCGCCGCGACGCCCAGCGGCACGCCGCCGGCGACGCCGACGATCAGCGCCGAGATCATCAGCTCCAGCGTCGCCGGGGCCCGCGCCGCCAGCTCGCTCAGCACCGGCCGCCCGGTCACGATCGAGGCGCCGAGATCGCCGTGCAGCACCCGCCCGAGATAGTCCGCGTAGCGCACCGGCAGCGGCCGATCGAGGCCCAGCTGGTGGCGCGCCTTCGCCAGCTGCTGCGCATCGGCGCGCGGGCCCGCCACCACCCGCGCAGGATCGCCGGGGATCGCCTGCGCGATCAGGAAGGTGATCACCGTGACCGCCAGCACGACCACGACCAGGAAGCCCAGGCGCCGGAGGACGAAAGCGGCCATCTCGCGCGCCCTCCCCGTCAGCCAGCGGTCTGCGACTGCCTAGGTTGGAGCGCCTCGGCGAAAGCTTCAAGCAGGCGGTCGATGTGGGCGTCGGTCATCGGGGTGGAGATCATCACGCCGCCGCTGGCCAGGATCAGCACCCCGGCGTCGACCAGCCGGCGGTGCACTGGCCCCATCGACGCGGCCGAGCGGGTGGCGGCCACGAACTCGCGATAGTTGCGGAAGCGCTTCGACGACAGCACCACCGAGGTCATCGAACTGTAGCCGTGCGCCCGCCCCTCGATGCCGCTCGTCGCGAAGAAGGCGTTCATGCCGTCGCGCACCCGCTCGCCCAGCCGGGCCAGTTCGGCGTAGGCCTGGGGCGTCAGCAGCTGCAGCGACTTGATGCCGGCGGCCATGGTCAGCGGATTGGCGTTGAAGGTGCCGCCGTGCGGGGCCTTGGGCCGGCCGGCGCGGTGGTCGAAGACGCTCATCACCTCGGCGCGGCCACCGAACGCGCCGACGGGGAGGCCGCCGCCGATCACCTTGCCGAGGCACGTCAGGTCCGGCAGCACCCCGAACGCACCCTGAGCGCCGTGGTAGCCGCAGCGGAAGCTGAACACCTCGTCGAACACCAGCACCGCGCCGGAGCGGTCGCAGAAGGCCCGCAGCATCGCCAGGTAGGCCGGATCGGCCTGGCAGAAGGACATGCGCGACACCACCGGGTCGATCAGCACGGCCGCCAGGTCGGCGCTGGCTTCCTCCAAGAGCGCCAGGCTCGCTTCGACATCGTTGAAGGGCAGCACCACCACGTCGGCCAGCATGCCGGCCGGCGCGCCGACGCTGTGGGCGACCGCCGTGGGGCGGGTCGCGGGGCCCCAGTCCTCGGGCCGCGGCGCCATGCTGGCTTCGGCCGGGTCGTAGGCGCCGTGGTAGGCGCCCTCCACCTTGGCGATCTTGGGTCGGCCGGTGTAGGCGCGCGCCGCCTTCAGCGCGAACATCACCGCCTCGCTGCCGGAATTGCAGAAGCGCACCTGCTCGATGCTGGGCAGGCGCTCGACCAGCATCTCGGCCAGCTGCACTTCGAGCTCGGTAGGCAGGCCCACGCCGGTGAGCCGGCCGGCCTGGATGCGGATGGCCTCGACGATCTCCGGGTGGCTGTGCCCGTGGACGCCGGCCGAGGCGTTGTTGATGAAGTCGAGATAGGTGCGCCCGTCGGCATCGGTGATGGTCACGCCCTCGCCCGAGACCGCGTAGACCGGATAGGGCGGGAAGAAGACCGTGTTGCGGCTGTTGCCGCCCGGCATGACGGCCTGGGCGCGTGCGTGCAGGCGCGCCGACCGACTCTCAGGATCCGGGTACAAGTTCAGATGCTCACATATCCAGGGAAGGCGGGCCGGGCGACGCGGCGGCCGCGCAGAGTCACAACGATTTCCGCCATTTCCTCCCCCGTTCTGCCCGCGCCAACTTGACTCGTCCGCAGGCCCGGCGCAACAAAAACATAACATACTTATGTTCTTTGTGACGACCAGGGGAACGTCGGATGCTGAGGGCCTTCATCCGCCGCCGGCCGGTGGTCAGCTACTATGGGCTGGCCCTCACGATCGTCTGCCTGGTCATCGTCTGGCAGGTCGGCTTCACCCTGTGGCGGGCTGGCGCCGGCGACCCGTTCGACTACAGCAAGGTGCTGTTCGGCGGCCTCACCGACTTCGGCCATGGCCGCCCCTACGCCAACATCATCAGCATCGCCTGGGTGGCGGCGACGCGCGAGCCGGCGCTCTTCGGCATCTTCGTCTTCGCCACCGCGCCCACCGTCTCGGCGATCGTCACCTCGTGGCTGGGCTGGGGCGTGGAGGGCCTGAAGACCCTGTTCGCGCGGCTGAAGCTCTGGCCCACCCGGGCCTTCCGCCGCGACGCCCTGACCGGCTACGCGGTCATCGCCATCGTCTTCTACCTGATGGCGCAGATGCATCTGGCGCTGATCGACAAGATCGAGGGCCACGCGGAAATGCTGAAGGCGCTGACCCCCTTCGGCATGCCGGCCATCCTCTTCCCGCTCACCTTCCTGATCGGCGGACTGATCGACGACGGCGCGACCGACGAGGAACTGGGCTGGCGCGGCTTCGCCCTGCCGAGCCTGCTCGCCAAACTGCCGCCGCTCGCCGCGGCGCTGATCCTGGGCGTCATCTGGTGGTTCTGGCACTTCCCGCGCGAGGTCCCCGGCCTGGCGCTGGGCGGCCTCAGCTGGGGCTTCGTCGAGGGCCAGGCCGAGTTCCTCGCCCTCGTGGTCGCCATGACGGTGGTAATGACCTACTTCTTCCACCGCACCGGCAGCATCGTGCCGGCCATCCTGCTGCACGGCTGGGGCAATTTCCTGACCAAGGACCTGGGCCTCGGGACCTCCTACTTTTTCGATGACCGGGGTTGGCTCTTCGTGGGCAGCGCGATTTGCCTGGTGCTAGTCACCGGACCGCGACTGGGGAGAGACCGCTACCTGGCGCTCACCGGAACCGCTCCAGCCTAGGAGATCTGGCCCGTGTCGTTCAGATTGGATTCCGCCCTTCGCCCGCCCCTGGCCCCCGACCGCAGCGCCGTCCTGACGGTGGGCGGCGGCCAGGAGGTCTACTGGGAGGAGGCAGGCAATCCGGCCGGCGTCCCGCTGGTGATCCTGCACGGCGGCCCCGGCGGCGGCATCAACCCCTATTACCGCCAGCTGTTCGACCCGACCGTGTGGCGCGCCATCCTGTTCGAGCAGCGCGGCTGCGGCCGCTCGACCCCGCACGGGCAGTTGGAGGGCAACGACACCCAGGCGCTGGTCCGCGACATGGAAGCGCTGCGTGAAGCGCTGGGCGTCGACCGCTGGGTGGTGATGGGCGGCTCGTGGGGCTCGACGCTGGCCCTCGTCTACGCCGAGACCCATCCGCGGCGCTGCCTCGGCGTCCTGGTCACCGGCGTCTTCCTGGCGCGCCGGGAAGACAGCGACTGGTGGTGGCACGGGGTGCGCAAGATCTTCCCCGACGTCTGGCAGGGCTTGCACGACTTCCTGCCGCCGGCCGAGCGGGGCGACCTGCGCGGCGCCTACCTCGCCCGCATCCTCAACGACGATCCGGCCGTGCACGAGCCGGCCCTGCGCGCCATGCTGACCTTCGAGACCCAGCTGCTCGACGTCTGGACCAACTGGCCGCGGCTGGATGGGCTGATGCACAGCGACAACCTGGGCCCGATGGGCCGGCTCTACGCCCACTACGACGCCAATGCCTACTTTCTGCGCGAGAACCAGATCATCGAGGACGCCGGCCGGCTGAAGGACGTGCGCGGCTGGATCGTGCAGGGCCGTTTCGACTGCTGCACGCCGCCGTCCGGGGCCTACGACCTGTCGAGGGCCTGGCCGGCGCGCTTAAGGATCATGCCGTGCGCGGCGCACGCCTGGAACGATCCGATCCTCTCGATGGGCGTCGCCGAGGCGCTCGCCGACCTGGCGGCGCACGCGCGCTGAGGCATTTCAGGCCGCCGGCGTGAACGGGGCCAGGATGGCCCAGCTCCACAGCGCGGCCTGGCGCGCGTTCCAGTCCTCGCTGGTCTTGGCGAAGGGCGTCAGCGTCGGGTTGCCGAACTGGTAGAGGTCGAGCGCCAGGTCCTCGAGCGAGTTGAGGATGAAGTGGGCCAGGTAGGGCGCCGGGTCGGGCCGCAGGCCCTGCAGCTGGCGCTCGCGCACGATCGCCTCCTCCAGGCGCGAGATCACCGGGCGGCGCGCGGCCAGCCAGGCTTCGTAGGCGCCCGGCCGGCTGTTGATCACCACGCCGATCGCCCGCGGCAGGCGCTTCTTGGCGCGGTGGAAGCGCGACGACAGGGTCAGGATCACCTTGATGTGGTCGGCGAAGGTCTCGCCGGTCATCGCGGCCAGGCGCGCGGCGTTCACCTCGCGCACCTCGTCGATGATCATCTCCTCGATCGCGTCGTCCTTGTTCTTGAAGTGGAAATAGAGCGCGCCGGTGGTGACGTCGGCGGCCTTGCAGATCTCCGCGAGGTTGATCTCGGAGACGTCCTTGCGCGACACCAGCCGCGCGATCGCCTGCTTGATCTGCTTGCGGGTGCGCTCGCCGCGGCTGTCGTGCTCCAACTCGGACGCCGCCTCGCCGCCTGCCGCGATCTGCGCTTTGCGGGCCACCGGCTGCTCCCTCCGCCAGACTCAACGCAGCCAAATCTAACGGCCTTCACGCGTTCGCCAAACGACATAGCCAACTTCTGCTGGCGACAGAAACATAATATGCTTATTTTATTGAGGAAGGGGATCATCGTCATGCGCCGCGTCGTCCGAGCCCATCCGGTGCTCTGCTACTACCTGCTGGCGCTGGCGATCTGCTCGTCGGTGGTGGCCGTGCAGGTTGTGTATGGCGCGGCCTGGCAGCAGCGGACCGGGCAGCCGTTCCAGTACAACGAGGGGCTCTGGAAGCTGCTGCTGCAGTTCGGCGGCGGCAAGATGTACGCCAACCTGGTCAGCATCGCCTGGTCGGCGGCCCACATGCCGATTTACTTCGGCGTCTTCTTCTTCGGCGGCGCGCCGACCATCTCGGCCGTGACCATCAACGCGATCGGCTGGGGCCGGCCCGGGCTGGCGCGGCTGTTCGGGCGACTGAAGCCCTGGGCGTCGCCCGACTTCCGCCGCGACGCGCTGGTCGTCTACGCCGTGGTCGCCGCCCTGATGTTCGGCATGACCCTGCTGCACCTCGCCATCGTCTACGCCTACCAGGGCCCGGCCGAGATGCTGTCGGCCGCCAGCGTCTGGGGCCTGCCGGCCTGGCTGCTGCCGCTGCCGTTCCTGGTCGGCGGCCTGATCGACGAGGGCGGCACGCCGGAGGAACTCGGCTGGCGCGGCTTCGCCCTGCCGGTGATGATGGACAAGATCCGGACGCCCATCGTGGCCGCGCTCTTCCTCGGCTTCCTCTGGTGGCTCTGGCACTTCCCGCGCGAGATTCCGGACATCATGGCCGGCGCGACCAAATGGGCCGAGTTCGTGCCCGACCAGCTCATCTTCATGGGCCTGGTGATCGCGATGACCATCACCATGACCTACGCCTTCCACCGCACCGGCAGCGTGCTGCCCTCGATCCTGATCCACGGCTGGGGCAACTTCGCCACCAAGGCGGTCGGCGTCTACACCCTGACCCACTTCGACGACCGCACCTGGATGTTCGCGATCGTGGCGGTGGGGCTGGTGGTGTTCACCCGCACCCGGCTCGGCCGCGATCTCTACCTGCAGCGGCGCGCCAGGATGGGGCGGACCTCCGAACTGCCGCTGCTGCCTCCCGCCTCCGCCTGATCGCGGGAGGGCGAAGTGGCGCAGCCGCTGGAGGCGGTAGTCATCGGCGGCGGCGCGGTCGGCCTGGCCTGCGCGCTGCGGCTCAGCGCCCTCGGCGCCAAGGTGGTGCTCATCGAACCCGACGTCGGCGGCCAGCCGGCCTCGTTCGGCAACGCCGGCCGCCTCGCCACGGAGCTGGCCGAGCCGTTCGCGTCGCTGAAGACGCTGTGGTCGGTTCCGGGCCGCTGCGCGATCTTCGGCGGCGCGCTGGACCTGATCTGGCGGGATCTCGACCTAGTCGCTCCGTGGGCGCTGCAATACCTGGCCGCGTGCCGTCCGGCGGCCTTCAGGCGGGGCACGGGCGTGCTGGGAGCCCTGCTGGGGCAGGCGATCCCGGCCTGGCGGCGCATGCTGGGCCCGGAGCTGGCGGCCCAACACATCCGCTGCGACGGCCACCACCTGCTCTGGGGCGGCGACACGGCCTACCGGCGCGCCCTCGCCGCCTGGCAGGCCAAGAGCACGGGCCCGGCGTCGTTTCGCCCGCTGAGCGACGCCGAGGCCGCGAGGTTCGCCGAGGTGCTGCGCCAGCCGCAGGCGGGAGGTTTGACCTTCGACGGCACCGGCGAACTCAGCGACTCGGGGCGGGTGCTGGCCGCGATGCTGGCGAAGTTCGTCGCCGACGGCGGCGAGGTGGTGCGCGATGCCGCCGCCCGGATCGACCGGACGCCGGGCGGGCGGATCAGGGTGGTGCTGGCCTCGGGCGGGACGGTCGACGCCGCGCTCGGCGTTGTGGCGGCCGGCGCCCGATCGGCGGCGTTGGTTGCGCCGCATGGCGAGCGCGCGCCGCTGATCGGCGAGCGCGGCTATCACCTGCACTTCGCTGAGCATGACTGGCCGCGCGACATCCCCAACACCACCTTCGAGGACCGCTCGGTCTCGGTCACCGCCTTCACCTCAGGCCTGCGCGTCACCAGCAACGTCGAGTTCGGCCGCCCCGGCTCGCCGCCCGATCCGGGCAAGTGGCGCCGGCTCGCCTGGCACGTCCGCGACCTTGGCCTGCCGGTGCGCGGCGAGCCCAGCCGCTGGATGGGCGCGCGGCCGACCCTGCCCGACTTCCTGCCGGCCATCGGCCGCTGCCGCGCCGCGCCCAACCTGCTCTACGCCTTCGGCCACCAGCACATCGGCATGACCCTGTCGGCCATCACCGGCGAGATCATCGGGGCCCTGGCGTCGGACGCGCCGCCCCCGGTCGCGACCGCACCTTTGTCGCTGGCGCGGTTCGGCTGAACTTGACCGGACCGCAGGCTCATGGGAACAAAACATAATTCTGTTTTCTTCGAGAGATGATGGCCGAGCCCGCCGAACCTTGCCTCGCCTGGGACCTGACGACCTACTTCCCGTCGCCCGATGGCCCGGAGATCGCGGCCTTCCTGGCTGAGCTGGACGCTGGCTTGGCGGACTTCGAGACGCGCGCCGCGGCGGGGGACGCCGCCACCGCGGACTGGCCGAGCCTGCTGCTCGCGCAGGAAGACCTCGAGGCCCGGCTGAGACACCTGTCGTCTTACGGCTACTGCGTCTGCTCGGAGGATCAGCAGAGCGCACCCGGCGCCCGGCTCTACACCGTCGAGGTGCGCCAGCGCGGACGCTTCGACGCCGCCGCCGCCCGCGTCACCGCCGCGCTGGGCGCGCTCAGCGACGCGGCGTTCGATGCGGTGTGCGCCGCCCCCTCGCTGGAGGGCTTGCGCTGGCTGCTGCAACGCCAGCGCGCCCTGGCGCAAAGCCGCCTGCCGCCGGGCGAGGAGAGCCTGGCCGGCGACCTGCTCGCCGACTCGCTGCACGGCTGGTCGCGCCTGGCGGACACGGTCTTCCAGGGCCTCGGCTACGAGACCCGCGATGCCGCCGGCCAACCGCGCACGGCCAGGTTCGAGGCCCGGTTCGACGATTACTGGAGCCCCGATGCGGGCGTGCGGCGCCGCGCCTACGCCGGCGTCAAGCAGGCGCTGGCCTCGGTCGAACCCACCCTGGCGGCCTGCCTGAACGGCATGACCGGCGCCCGCGTCAGCCTGCTGCGCCGCCGCGGGCTGGACGTGGTGGCCGAGGTGACCGAACGCATGTCGGTGCGCCGCGAGACGCTCGAGACCATGATGGCCGTGCTGCACCAGCGCCGCGGCGTGCTGCAGCGCTACCTCGAGCTGAAGCGCCAGGCGCTCGGCCTCGACCGGCTGGAGATGCCCGACCGCTGGGCGCCGCAAGGTGCATCCCAGCCGCTGTCGCCGGCCCAGGCGCTGGACCGGGTCACCGACGCCTTGCAGCGGACCTGCCCCAGTCTGGCGGACGGGGTGCGGCTGGTGCGCCGCGAGCGCTGGATCGACTACCGGCCGGGCGACGGCAAGGCCGGGACCGACTTCTGCGTCGACTCGCCCCTGCGCGGCGAGCCCCGCACCTATCTCAGCGTGGCGGGCTCGTTCATGGGCCAGACCGTGGTCGCCCACGAGCTCGGCCACGCCTACCACTTCATCTGCATGGACGGGGTGCGCCCCGCGGCCCGCCTGCCGCCCTCGACCCTGGCCGAGACGGCCTCGATCGTCGCCGAGCACCTGTTCCGCTCCGGCGTCATGGCCGAGCCCGATCTTGCGCCGGAGGGCCGGCTGGAAGTGCTGGGCTCGGACCTCGACGCGGCGGTCAACTACCTGCTGCGCATCCCGCGCGACTACGACTTCGAGCGCGCGCTCTATGCCGAGCGGGCCCGCGCCGACCTCGACGCCGAGGCGCTGAAGGCGCTGGCCCGCACCACTCACGCGCACTGGTTCGACGGCCATTTCGCGCCGGACGGGGACCCCTATTTCTGGGCCCAGCCGCTGTTCTATTCGACCTACACGAGCTTCCTGAACTTCCCCTACGCCTTCGGCTACCTGCTGAGCCGGCGCATCGCCGAGCTGATTCAGGCCGGCGGCGGGGCCGCGGCGGGCGCCTACCGCGCCTTCCTCCGCGAGACCGGGTCGCTGAGCGCCGAAGAGGCCGCGCGCACCACCCTCGCCCTGGACCTGACCAGCGCCGCCTTCTGGTCGGACGCCCTGACTGGGTTGGAGCGGCGGGTCGAGGCGTTCGCCGAGGCCACTGGCGCGGCGCGCGCCTGATGGACCGGCTGGACACCCCCTTCTACCCGCCGCTGGCGCCGCACGCGTCGGGCCACCTGCCCGTCGATGACCTGCACCGCATCTACTGGGAGGCCTATGGGAACCCGGACGGCATTCCGATGGTGATGCTGCACGGCGGGCCGGGCGGCGGCATCCGGCCTTATCACTGCCGCATGTTCGACCCGGCGCGCTTCCGGGTCATCGTCTTCGACCAGCGCGGCTGCGGGCGCTCGACGCCCTTCGCCTGCCTGGAGCGCAACACCACCCAGCTGCTGGTAGAGGACATCGAGGCGCTGCGCCGCGAGCTTGGCGTGGAACGGTGGATCGTGGTCGGCTCGTCGTGGGGCAGCGCGCTTGGCGTCACCTACGCCGAGACCCATCCCGAAAGCTGCCTCGGGGTGCTGGTGTTCGGCGTGATCGTCGAGCGCCAGGAGGACCTCTGGTGGTGGTGGCATGGCGTGCGCTACGTCTTCCCGGAGGTCTGGGAAGCCTTCCGCGGCCACCTGCCGCCCGAGGAGTGGGGCGACCTGCGCGGCAATTACGTGCGCCGGGTGCTCGACGCGGACCCCGCCGTGCACGGCCCCGCCGCCCTGGCCTGGCTGCGCTATGAGGCCCAGACCCTCGACGTCTGGCCGGACGACGCCTTCATCGCCGGCTTCACGCTGAGCCAAGCGGTGGTCGGCGCGGCGCGGATCTTCGCCCACTACGACCGGCACGACTTCTTCCTGGGCGACACCCAGCTCCTGGACGGCGCCCACCGCCTGGCCGGCGTGCCGGGCGTCATCCTGAACGGCCGCTTCGACATGTGCACCCCGCCCCGCACCGCCTGGGACCTGCACAAGGCCTGGCCGGGCTCGGAACTGGTCATCGCGCCCGTGTCCGGCCACCGGTGGATGGACCCGATCCTGGGGCGCGAAGTGGTGCAGGCGATCCGCCGGCTGGGCGACCTCGCCGAAGCCAGGCTCAGCGGCGCCTGAGGAACCGCACGCCCCGCGCCGGCTCGCTGGTCAGCACCAGCGCCGCGCCGCCGGCCTCGAAGCTGACGGTGGTATCGAACTCCAGGTCCCATCGCTGTTGCGCCGCGCGTGACAGGTAGAAGGTCGCATCGCTGCGCCGGCAGAGCTGCAGCCCCGTCTGCCGGCCTACTGGGCTCTCGACGGCCAGATGCAGCTGCCCCTCGACGACCGTCACCGTGATGGCGGTCTCCAGCTCGGCGCACACGTAGACCCCGGCCAGCCGCTCAGGCGGCGACGGCGGTGGCAGACACGCCTGCGCCACCTCGACCGCGGCCGTCCCGATCTCGGCGGTGTGGTTGGCGATGACGATGATACCGACATCCTGCTGCGGCAGGCGCAGGTGGAACGAGCGGTAGCCTTCCCAGCCGCCGCTGTGGCCCTCCCACGGATGGCCGCAGACCAGGCCGCGGCGCAGGCCGAGCGCATACTCGCTCGGATTTCCGTCATTCAGCGGCTGCACGGCGCCCATGCGGCGCACGATCTCGGCCGAACCCGCCACCGGGCGGCTGAGGTTGCGCTCCCACCTGATCAGGTCGTCCAGCGTGCTCCAGACCCCGCCCTCCCCGGCCAGATCCATGTCCCAATGCCAGGGCGCGAACCGCGCATGCACGCCGGCATAGCCGGTCACCGCATTGCCCGGAACATCGGTGGAGCGCACGATCACCGCCGTGTCGTCCATGCCGAGGGGCGCGAACAGCCGCTCGCGCATCGCCTCGGCGAAGGTCCGGCCGGTCAGCCGCGCGATGATCCAGCTCAGCACCACGAAGTTCGAGTTGCTGTAGCTGTACTCAGCGCCCGGCGCGAAGTTGAGCGAGGTCTGACCGCGGATCAGGCGCTCGATCGTGGGGCTGCGCAGATCGGTGATCAGCCGGCCGCCGGCATAGGTCGCCAGCGTGATGTAGTCGCGCAGGCCGCTGGTGTTGGCGGCGAGATGCCGCACCGTGATCGGCGCGTCGACGTTCAGAAGCCCCGGGAATTTGTCGGCCACCCGGTCGTCGAGCGAGACCAGGCCCTCGCGCTCCAGCAGCAGCAGGCAGAAGACTGTCATATGCTTGGTCACCGAGGCGATCGGGAACCGATGGTCCGGGCGGAAGGGCGCCAGCGTCGCCACATCGGCCATGCCGAAGGCGGCCCGGTAGACCAGCTCCCCCGCCCGGACCACCGCCACCGCGCCACCGGGCCGCGCGCCGGCCCAATCCGCGAACAGTCCCCCGAAGCGCTCATTGGCGGGGGTCTGCGGCTCCGTGGTCGTCATCGTCGCCAAACTCGCTTCACGCCGTGGCCCGGAACGTAATTGCCTTATGTTTGCGCCAGGCGCCAGCTGCCCGCGATTGCCGCCCGCCCTCCGACCTGAGACTGTGCATCAAGGAGGACCTACCCGTGAGCGATGAGACGATCCTGGAGGTGGAGCGCCACGGTGAGGCGCAGGTGGTGACCTTGAACCGGCCGGAGCGGCTGAATGCGCTCAACCAGCCGCTGGCTGACGCGCTCTTGGCCTATTTCGAGGCCCGGCGGCGCGACAAGGACTGCCGGGTGATCGCGATCCGCGGGGCCGGGCGCGGGTTCTGCTCGGGCGCCGACCTCAAGGCGGGCGCTCAACCGGATCGGCTGCGCGACGGGCCGGAAGGCGACTGGGTGCTGCGCGACCTGATGAAGGCGATGCGCGCCTGCCCGCAGCCGATCATCGCCCTGGTGCACGGCGCCGCGGCCGGCGGCGGCCTGGCGATCGCGCTGGCGGCCGACGTGATCCTGGCCGGCGAGAGCGCGGCCTTCCACTCCGCCTTCATCAAGATCGGGCTGTCGGGCAGCGAGCTCGGCGTCAGTTGGCGGCTGCAGCGCACCATCGGCATTTCCGCCGCCCGCGAAATGCTGCTGACCGGCCGGCCGCTGCGCGGCGCCGACGCCCTGCGCCTGGGGTTGGTCTCGCGGATTATGCCGGACGAGACCTTGCTGGCGAGCGGGCTGGAACTTGCCGAAGAAATGTTGCGGGCTGCGCCAGACGCCCTGCGGATCTCCAAGCGCAGCTTCGACGCCGCGCTGGAGACACCCGACTTCGCCACCGCGCTCGAGTTCGAAGAGCGCGGCCAGATGCTGGTTATCCGCGAAGGCGCCCGGCGCCGGCAGGCCGCGGCGACCTGAACAGCGTCAGGCCGGCGCGGCGGTCCGCGCCGAGGTCTGGTGCCAGGCCAGCGCGGACTGCAGTTCGCGGATCAGGGTGGTGCGCAGGCGCTCCGGCTGCAGCACCTCGACGCGGTCGCCCCAGGTGAAGAGGTGCCAGGCCAGTTCCAGCATGCCGCTGGCCTGGAAGGTGACGATCACCGAGCCATCCGGCTGTAGCGTCGTGGTCTGCGAGGCGTGGAAGCGCCAGCCGAGGGCGTCGTCGGCGCCGTGCGGCATCACCCGCAGCACCACGTCCTCGACCTGGTCCTGGTAGATGCCGAACGAGCGGTTGGCGTAGTCCTGCAGGCTGAAGTCTTCCGGCGGGGCGGCGGGCGTCTCCAGCACCTGCAGGCTGCGCACCCGGTCGAGGCGCCAGTTGCGCGGCTCGCCCGAGCCGACCTCGGCCGCGACCAGGTAGTTGGCCCGGCCGAACATCAGGCCGTAGGGCGCGACGGTGCGGTAGCTGCCGGGGGTCGAGCCGCCGAGGTAGGCGAAGCGGATCGCCTTCATCGCCATCAGGGCGTGGCGCAGCGAGGCGATCAGCGCCTCGTCCTCGAACGGACGCGGGCCGGCCTGCACGGCGATCGCCTCGGCGCGGACCAGGGCCTCGAGGTCGGGCACGATCTTGCGCAGCGCCGCGCTGCGCATGGCCGAGCGCACCTTGCGCTCCAGCCCCTCCAGCACCTTGGCGCGAGGCTCGGCGCCGGCCCCGCGCAGCGAGGCGGCCGCCATGTTGAGCTCCAGCAGTTCCTCGGCGCTGGGGCTCTGGAAGATGCCGTCGAGGCCGCCGGTGATGCGGAAGCGGCGCACCGGTCCATCCTCGATCGCCTCCATTGCCGGGAAGAGGTCGTAGAGCGCATCGCGCATCCGCTCAGCGGTACGCCGCCCGACGCCGAGCAGGCCCGCCATCTCATCCAGCGTCAGCCCCTCGGCGCTGGACGCCAGGCTGCGCGCCAGTTCCAATAACGCGCCCGCTTTCTCGTGCCGCATCCTCCCCTCGCCCACGACCGATTCTGACGCAGCGAGCCTAGCCGGCCATCCGCGCCCCGCCTAGCGGGCGCGGCGGCGGCGTTGGTGGCGGGCGATGTAGTCGAGGGCCAGTTCGGTGAGTTCGAAGGTGTCGAACTCGCTGGTTTCCTCCGGCTCGGCGACTTCGGCCATGGCCGCGGCGGCGTCGAGCACCTGGATGATCTCGCCCTCTTCCTCGTCCCAGAACACCGAAACGTCGGCGAGGCGCCGGGTTTCGCGGCCGAGCAGTTCCTTGATCACCGGGTCCTTCATGCGCCGCTCGCTGACGCGCAGGCAAACGCGGCTGCCGCCCAGGGGCTGGGAGAAGTCGGCGTATTCGAGGATGGCGTTGATCAGGGCGCCCGACGGCGGCTGGCGCGTCGGCAGCTTTGGCAGCGGCGGCAGGGGCTGGAAGTAGCCGTTGCGGCGTCCGGCGTAGGTCTTGCTGGCCATTGGAAGGGCTCCCGAAATCTGATGATCACAGGATGGAGCACCGATACGTCAAAAACGGACGCATGATTTCTGCCCCCCGCCCGCGTCGCCCCGCCTCATGTTGCAAGGCTGAAAGGCGCTTGCGTTTTAGCTTTGCCGAACGCCATTCTGCAAAGGGGCTACCAAGTCGGAAGGCGCAGCTGGGCGCGTGGCGCGGGCCGCCGAAACCAGTGTCTCAGCTTAGCTTGATGGGGTGACCCTGATCGGAACCATGGCCAGACGTTCGAAAGCCGGCCGCTGGCTCGCGGCCGCCGTCAGCCTTGGTCTGCTGATCCTGGCGTCGGCGGCGCATGCCCAGGGCGCTGACCGCTATTTCGACACCTCCGATGGCGTGCGGCTGCACTACACCGAGGCCGGTCACGGCCGCACCCTCGTGTTTGTGCCCGGGTGGACCATGCCAGGCTGGATCTTCCAGCCGCAGCTCGGCGCCCTCTCGGCCAGCTACCACGTCGTGCTCTTCGACCCGCGCGGCCAGGGCTCCTCCGACATCCCCGAGCAGGGCTACGACCAGACCCGGCGCAGCCAGGACATCGCCGAACTGCTGGACCAGCTGGGGCCGGATCCGGTGGTGCTGGTCGGCTGGTCGCTGGGGGTGCTCGACACCCTGGCCTACGTGGCCCGCAGCGGCGACGAGCACATCGCCGGCCTGGTGCTGGTCGACAACTCAATCGGCGAGCCGCCCGCGCCCGTCGCCGCCCCGCCGCCGCCCGGGCCGCGCCGGCCGCACGGTCCCCGCCGCTCGGCCACCTGCAGCCGCGCCTTCGTGGTGGGCATGTTCGCCCGGCCGCAGAGTCCCGAGTACCTCGACCGCCTGGCCGACGCCTGCGGCCGCACCCCTGCGCCGGCCGCCCGCGCCCTGCTCGCCTATCCGGTGCCGCGCACTTATTGGCGCGACGCCGTGCTCTCGACCACCAAGCCGGTGCTCTACGTGATCCGCCCGCACTTGCAGGCGCAGGCGCAGAACCTGCTGCTCGACCGGCCGAACGACGAGACCGTGCTCTTCCCCACTGCAGGTCACGCCCTCTTCGTCGACGAGCCGGAGCGCTTCAACCAGGTGGTCGCCGACTTCCTCAGCCGCCGCGTCTGGCCCGGATGACCGACACGACCGGACGGCCGGCCTTTGGCGGCTTCGCCTCGCTCTTCCTCGTGTCCGCCGCTTCGGTCGGCTACGAGATCGCGCTGACCCGCTACTTCGCCGTCGCGAAGTGGTCGGAGTACGGCTACTGGGTCATCTCCATCGTGATGGTGGGGCTGGCGCTGAGCGGCGTCGCCGTCGCCCTCTTCCGCGACCACCTGGTGAAGTGGGGCGCGGGGCTGCAAGCCTTCCTGCCGGCCGCCCTGGTGATCGCCGGCGGCGGCGGCTACTTCCTCGCCACCCGCAACCCGTTCAACCCGCTGGAGCTGCAGAACCAGGTCACCCTGGTCCCGCAACTGGGCTACATCGCGCTCTACTACCTCGACCTGCTGCCGTTCTACTTCCTGACCGGGCTCTTCATCTCGCTGAGCTTCGTACTCAACGCCAACCGGATCAGCACGGTCTACGCCAGCGACCTGGCCGGGGCCGGCGCGGGCGCCGCGGCGGTGCTGCTGCTGATGTTCGTGCTGCACCCCTTCACCCTGGCCCCGGCCCTGCTGGCGCCAATCGCGCTGGCGGCGCTCTTCAGCCAGCGCTGGCGCCTCTTCGCCGGCGTCGCCGCCGTCGCTGCCCTGGCCGCCACCGAGACCTTGCTGGTGCTTGGGCCGCAGCCGCAGATCAACGACTTCAAGGCCGTCTACGCCCCGCTGCACACCCAGGGCGCCGTGGTGATGGCCGAAACCCGTTCGCCCAGCGGCGACTACCTGCAGCTGAACGACTTCACCGAGCGCGTCGACACCGACATTTCCAACAACGCCGGCATGATGAACGTGCCGGGCCCGCCGCTGACCTACGGCCTCTACCGCGACGGCGCCCGCATCGCCGCCATCCCCCGGCCCGGCCCGCTCGATGTGCGCTACGCTTCAGCCACCCTGGCCAGCGTCCCTTACCTGTTGCGGCCCGCGCCACGGGTGCTGCTGGTCGGCGCGTCGGGCGGCTTCCGCGTCGGCGAGCTGCTGAGCCTGGGCGCGGCGCATGTCGACGTGACCGAGAACGAGCCGGTGCTGCGCGGCTACCTCGCTGACGGCGGCCGGCTCAGCGACCCGCGGGTGCGGCTGCTCAGCGTCGACCCGGTCGCCGCCGCCGGCGCCAATACCTACGACATCGTCGACCTCTCTGAGGACTTCCTCGACTCGGCCGACGCCAACGGCAACGACTTCACCGCCGAGGCGGTCGCGGCCTATCTGCACGCCACCAGCGCCGACGGCATCGTCTCCCTGCCGGTCGGCATCCGCGACTTCCCGGCCTACGCCCTGCGCATGCTGGCCACGGCCCGCGAGGGACTGCGCGAGGCCGGCGTCGCTGATCCGGCGACCCACATCCTGGTCTACCGCTCGGCCTGGAACGCCCGCATCCTGGTCTCGCGCACGCCGTTCAGCGCCGCGCGCATCGCCCAGTTGCGGGCCTGGTGCGACGACCGCTCGTTCGACGTTTCCTACTACCCCGGCATGGACCTCGCGGCGTCCAAGGCCGGCATCTACAACGACCTGCCGGCGGTCTCCTTCGACAAGGGCGTGGTCGAATCCAGCGCCACGGCCGACGACGCCATCGCCGACGAGGCCCAGGCCGTCATCGCCAACCGCGCCACCCCGTCCGGCGCCGCCTTCCAGCTGACCCCGATCACCGCCGACCGGCCGTATTACTACGCCGTGCTGCGCCTCTCCGACCTCGGCGCCATCGCCAAGCGCCTGGAGATCCTGCCGCAGCAGGAGATCGGCGCCCTGGTGAACCTGGCGGTGCTGGGCCAGTCGATCGTCTTCGCCCTGATCGTGCTGGCGACGCCCCTCCTGGCGCGGCGCAAGTTCCGGCCGGGCGGCAATCTCGCCAAACCCGTCGCCTATTTCTCGGCGCTGGGGCTCGGGTTCCTGCTGATCGAGATCTTCCTGATCGAGAAAGCCGCCTTCTACCTTGGCGACCGCACCAGCGCCTTCGCCCTGATCCTGACCTCGATGCTGGTCTTCTCCGGCGTCGGCAGCGCCATTTCCGGCCGTTTCGCCACCGTGCCGCGGCGCGGACTGATGCTGGCCACGGGCCTGGTGCTTATCTGGCTGATGTTGATGTTCGTCGCCACCCAGCCGGTGATGCTGGCGACCCTCGGCCTGCCCTGGGCGGCGCGCGCGGCCCTGCTGCTGGTGTTCCTCGCGCCGCTTTCGATCGCGCTCGGCCTGCCCTTCCCGCTCGGCCTCAGCCGCATCGAGAAAGACAGCCAGCTGCCCTGGGCCTGGGCGCTGAACGGCGCTTTCTCCGTGGTCGCCACGCCCGTCGCCAACCTGATGACGCGCGAGACCGGCCTCGGCTCGCTGCTCCTCGCTGCAGCAACGCTTTATATGATCAGCTACCTTGTCTTCCCAACACCATCGAAAGCGGCCTCATGACGTCACAGCCTCTGGTCCTCAACCGGCGCAACCTGATGGGCGCCAGCGCGGCCTTCGCCGCGGCCGGCCTTGCCTCGTGCGGCCCCGGCCCGCTGACCCCGATCACCAACAGCGCAGCCAGCAACGCCGCGACCAACGTCGCCGCCGGGCCGGCGCTGCCGGCGCCGCCGGCCAACTGGACGCGCGAGGCGTTCGAGGCGGCGATGCAGGCCTCCGGCCGCCCGGCCAAGATCACCGACGCGGAGTTCGCCGCCATCCAGGCCCGCAAGGTCACGGCTCTGAAGCGGATCGAGGACTACCTGACCCAGCGCCTGCAGAGCGCCGACCCCAATGTGATGGCCGCCTTCCAGGCCATCCCGCGCGAGTACTACCACTACGACTACGCCAACCACGTCGCCTCGCCGACCGTGGCCTATGAAGACGACCCCAAGCCCTGGGCGCTCGGCTTCGGCTCGGCCCTGTCGGACTACCTGGGCCAGGCCTACATGACCCAGGTCTGCGCCCCGAAGCCCGGCGACGTGACGCTGGAGATCGGCACCGGCAGCGGCTTCCAGAGCTCGATGCTGTCGCGCATCGTCAGCCGCGCCTACTCGATCGAGATCATCCAGCCTCTGGGCGCGGCGGTGGGCAAGATCTTCGCCCCGCTGGGATATACCAACATCACCTCCCGCGTCGGCGACGGCTACTTCGGCTGGCCCGAGGTGAAGGATGGCTTCGACATCATCATCTTCACCTGCGCCGCCCAGTACGCGCCGCCGGAGGTGCTGAAGCAGCTCAAGCCGGGCGGCCGGATGCTGATCCCGATCGGCCAGCCCTTCAAGCGCGGCCAAGTGCTCTACGTCTACACCAAGGACGCCAACGGCAAGATCCACTCGCGCCGCGACGTTGGCGTGTTCTTCATCCCGATGACCGGCACGATGATGAACACACCCAAGCCCGCCGGGGTGTAAGCTCGCCCGGCAAGCGTCTGGTGAGGAGTAGCCCGTGCCGCTGGTTGTCGACTGCGACTCGCACGTCATGGAGCCTGCCGACCTCTGGCAGACCTACCTGGAGCCGCGCTTCCGCGACCGGGCGATCCGCATCGAGCGGCGCGAGGGCGTCGAGCACCTGATCATCGGCGAGGAGAGCGTGCTCTCCGGCGTGCTGGCGGGGCTGGGCGGCGCGCATCTCGACCGCAAGGGCCTGTTCGGCGCCGGCATGACCTATGCCGACGGCTGCGAGCCGGCGAGCTACGTGCCCGTGGCCCGCGCCAAGATGCTCGACGCCTGGGGCGTCGACGTGGGCGTGCTCTTCCCGACCATCGGCATCCTGCCTTTCCCGACCGAGGACGTGGAGCTCGCTTCAGCGTACTGCCGCGCCTACAACCGCTGGCAGGCGGAGTTCCACGAAGGCGCGCCGGGCCGCGTCGCGCCGATCGCCGCGGTGAACTGGCGCGATGTCGATGGCGCCGTCGCCGAGCTGCGGACCTGCATCAAGGCCGGGTTCAAGGGCCTCTTCGTGCCGCCCGAGGTGGTGGACGGCCACCGCCCCGGCGAAGCGCACTTCGATCCGATCTGGCGGGTGTGCGAGGACGCCGGCATCCCCGGCTGCCTGCACGTGGTGGTGCGCTTTTCCGGCGGCGGCGGGGCGTTCGGCCAGTGGCACACGACGCGGCCGGGCAGCGTCTTCTCGTTCGGCATGGGCGCCACCGGCCAGCTGATCCCGGCGATGGCGAGCCTGGTCACCGACCTCGTGTTCGAGCGCTTCCCGGCCCTGAAGATCGTCAGCGTCGAGGCCGGCTGCGGCTATGCCGCCTACCTGATGGACCGCCTCGACGAGAAGCACGACATCCTGCGGGCGATGCTGCCCGAGCCGATGCGGCTGAAGCCCAGCGACTACATCCGCCGCAACTGCTGGTTCGTCGCCGAACCCGACGAGCGCACCATCGGCGCCATGCTCGACCTGGTCGGCGAGGACAAGATCCTCTGGGGCAGCGACTACCCCCACGTCGACTCCACCCTCGACGCCCCGAACATCATCCGCCGCTCCCTGGCCGGGCTGTCGCCGCAGCGGCAGGCGGCGGTGCTGGGCGAGAATGCGCGGAAGGTGTTCGACCTCTGACTCCCTTCTCCCGCCGGGAGAAGGCTACTTGGTCTTCGTCGCCGCCCGCGGGCTCAGGTACAGGATCGTCACCCCCAGCGCGGCGCTGAGCACCGAGCCGCCGAGGACGCCGATCTTGGCGATGGCGGCGTAAGGGCCGTGGGGGAAGGCCTGGTCGGCCATCAGGAGGGAGAAGGTGTCGCCGAAGCCGCAGAGGCACGCGGCGCCCATGAAGGCGGTCAGGGTGACGCCCTCGGGCGCCAGGGCGATCTTGGCCTTCACCGCGGCGAAGGAGGCGAGGCCGATGCCCAACGGCTTGCCGATGGCCAGGCCCAGGATCACCCCGGCCAGAACCCCCGGCCCGCCCTTGACGAAGACATTGGCCGCCAACGGGATGCCGGCCGCGGAGAAGGCGAAGAGCGGCAGCACGAGGTAGTTGGACCAGGGCGCCACCGCCCGCTCGACGCTCTCGGCCGGCGACAGCAGCCGGTCGGCGGCGGCCGAGAGGTTGCGGCTGGCCCATTCCCAGACCGGCTCCTGGTCGAGGCGGCGGGTCTCGTCGCCCTTGCGGCGCAGCTCCTTCTCGGCGTGTTCGAGCTCGGAGAGGGCGGTCGCCGCCTGGGCCAGCAAGGGCGCGGCGGAAGGCGTTGGCCGGGTGGGCAGGAACACCGCCAGCAGCACGCCGGCCAGCGCCGCCTCGACGCCGGCGATGTGCAGCGAGAGCCAGAGCGCCGCCGTCACCACGAGGTAGGGCCAGATGGTGTAGACCCGCCAGCGGTTCAGCGTCGCCAGGGCGCCAACGGCCAGCGCCGCCCCGATCAGCCAGACCGGATGGAAGTCGCGCGGGTAGAAGATCGCCAGGATCAGGATCGAGAGGATGTCGTCCATCACCGAATAGGCCGCGACGAACACCTTCAGCCCCGCCCCGGCCCGCTTGCCCAGCACCGCCAATATGCCGAGGGCGAAGGCGATGTTCGTCGCCGTTGGGATCGACCAGCCGGGCGCCGTGTGACCCGGGTTCAGCGCCAGGTAGATGGCCGCCGGCCCGAGCGTACCGCCAATGGCGGCCACCACGGGCAACAGCGCCGCGCGCCAGTCGGTGAGCGCGCCGGAGGTCATCTCGCGGCGGATCTCCAGGCCCACCAGCAGGAAGAACACCGAGAGCAGCCCGTCGGACAGCCAGTCGCTCACCGACAGCACCAGCGCGGATTTCGGCGGGCCGATGCCGAGCGGGGTGTCGACGAAGCTCTGGTAGAGCGAGGCCAGTGGGGTGTTGGCGCAGGCGAGCGCCGCCACCGCCGCGATCAGGAGCACGATGCCGGCGCTGGCCGGCAGGCTGGCGAAGGCGCGGGCGGTGTTGCGCACCCGGGCGCCCACGGGCTTGTCCACCGCCTCCAGCATGGCGTGGAAATCCCAGGCGCCGTCATAGCGCACGCCGTCGACGTAGATGGTGGGCGTCGCCTTCACGTCGTTGGCGTGGCCGTCGGCCAGGTCCTCGTCGACCCGGGCGGCGGTTTCGGGGCTGGCGAGGTCGCGCTCGAAGCGGGGCATGTCGAGCTGCAGCTGGCCGGCCATCTGGGGCACCTGCGCCTCGCCCACCGGCAGCTCGTGCTCGTAGATGGCGTCGTGCATTTCCCAGAACTTGCCCTGGTCGCCCGCCGCCTCGGCGGCGCGCGCCAGCAGGGTGCTACCGGGATGGATGCGCTCGTTGGGGAACTGGCGGAAACCGTAGACCATCCGCGAACCCAGGGTCCGCCGCAGCCGCTCCAGCACCCGCCGCAGCCGCCGGCAGTAGGGGCAGAGGTAGTCGCCGTAGACCACCACGTCGATGGCGTCCTCGCCCGCCCCGCCGCGGGCGTGGTCGCGCTCCCGATCAAAGGGCCGCAGCAGCCGGCGCTCCGCGCCCTCCTCACTCATGCCGATGGTCTGCCCCGCCGCGCCATGCGCCACTCTACCGTTTTCAGGGCGCGGCGTCCTGTTCAAGCGCGGCGCGGCGCGCTAGCCATGCGCCATGCCGAACCTGCCACCGAGCATCATGGAAACCCGTCGGGCCCAGATGTTCCCGACCCTCTCCCCCGGCGAGATCGAGCGCATGCGGGGCTTCGGCCATGCGCGGGCCTACGCTGACGGCGAGGCCCTGGTGCAGGTCGGCGAGCGCGGCCACGGCATGACGGTGATCCTCTCCGGCGAGGTCTCGGTGACCCGCCGCGACGAGAACGGCTCGCACCCGCTGGTCGTCGTCCACGGGCCGGGCGCGTTCATGGGCGAGCTCGCCCAGCTCAGCGGCCGGCCGTCGCTGGTCGATACCCACGCCAAGGGCCAGGTCGAGGCGCTGGTGATGACGCCCGAAGCTCTGCGCGGCGTGCTGGTGGCCGAGGCCGACCTCGGCGAGAAGATCATGCGCGCCCTGATCCTGCGGCGCGTCGGGCTGATGGAGGTAGGCGCCGGCGGGCCGGTGATCGTTGGCCCCTCCGCCCACCCCGCCGTGCTGCGGCTGGCCGGCTTCCTCGATCGCAACAGCCACCCGCACGTGGTGCTCGACTCCGACAGCGACCCGGAGGCCAAGGCGCTGTTGGAACGGCTGCACGTGCCGCCGGGCGAGTGGCCGGTGGTGCTCTGCGCCGGCGGCCAGCTGCTGCGCAATCCGACCGACGTGCAGCTGGCGCGCTGCATCGGCCTGGTCGGCGAGATCGACCCGGACAAGGTCTACGACGTTGCCATCGTGGGCGCCGGGCCGGCCGGGCTGGCGGCGGCGGTGTATGCGGGCTCGGAGGGACTGTCGGCCCTGATGCTCGACTGCCGCGCCTTCGGCGGCCAGGCCGGCGCCTCGATGCGGATCGAGAACTACCTCGGCTTTCCCACCGGCATCACCGGCCAGGCGCTGATGGCGCGGGCCTTCAACCAGGCGCAGAAGTTCGGCGTCGAGACCGCCATCCCCGATCAGGTCGCCGGCCTCGATCCGCCCGAAGGGACCGGTCCGATCGGGGTGCGGCTGACCAGCGGCGAGCACGTGCACGCCCGCTCGGTGGTGGTGGCCAGCGGCGCGCTCTACCGCCGGCTCGACGCGCCCGGCTTGCGCGACTGCGAAGCGGCCTCGGTGCACTACTGGGCCTCGCCGCTGGAGGCGCGGCTCTGCGCCGGTCAGGAAGTGGCGCTGGTGGGCGCCGGCAATTCCGCCGGCCAGGCGGTGGCCTACCTCGCCGGCCACGCGGCCAAGGTCTGGATGCTGGTGCGGGGGCCCGGCCTGGCCGCGACCATGTCCAACTACCTGGTCGAGCGCATCCATGCCCTGCCCAACGTCGAGCTGCTCACCGACACCGTGGTCACCGGCATGGAGAGCCGCGAGGGCATGATGGAGGCGCTGCGCTGGCGCACCGGCAACGGGCCGGAGACGCGGCGAGAGATGCGCAACATCTTCCTCTTCATCGGCGCCGATCCCAACACCGAGTGGCTGGAGGGGTCGGGCCTGAAGATGGGCGCGAAGGGCTTCGTGCTGACCGGCCCCGACGCGGCGCTGGGGCGCGGGCCGCTGGAGACCAGCCGGCCCGGCGTCTTCGCCATCGGCGACGTGCGCGCCGGCTCGGTCAAGCGCGTCGCAGCGGCCGTGGGCGAAGGCGCGCAGGTGGTGGCCGCCATCCACGCCCACCTCGCCCACCCCAACACGCCTGCCCCGCCCGGCCGCTGAAGGAGCCTAGCCATGGTCGACGACGTCTGCACCCACGGCGATGACATCCGCACCGTGACGCCCAGCGCCCTCGGCTGCGAGGAGTGCCTGCAGATCGGCTCGCCCTGGGTGCACCTGCGCCTTTGCCGCCAGTGCGGCCACGTCGGCTGCTGCGACAGCTCGCCCAACCGCCACGCCACCAAGCACTTCCACGCCACCGGCCACCCGGTGATCGAAGGCTACGATCCGCCCGAAGGCTGGGGCTGGTGCTACGTCGACAACGTCATGCTCGACCTCTCCGACCGCGCCACCCCCCAACGCGGCCCGATCCCCCGATACGTCTGACCAGAGACCCGCTCATCCTAGGACCGCCTGGCGAACGCCGGGACCCAGGCAGGCAGGTGTTGAAGGGGCGAGAGTCGGGCAGACGAGGACTCGCCGCGAGCCGGCAGCTCAGGCGGCGGGTGGAAGCTCGAGGTAGCGGGCGCTGACCTTGCGCAGGCCGGCAAGCACCCGGTCGGTGGCGGCCGCGTCGAGCACGCCGCCGGCGTTCATGGCCAGCAGTTGCAGCGTCTGCACGTGCACGCCGACAGCGGCCTTGTCCCAGCGCCGCGAACTGCCCAGCCGGTCGAGCAGGTCGCAGAGGCTGACCAGCGCGGCGTCGGCGCCCGGCGCGCCGCAGATCGCGCCCATCCCCACGGCCCGCGCGGCGATGGCGTAGAGTTCCTGCAGCGGCTCCGGCGCGAACTCGGCCGGGAAGCCACTGAAGCAGGTCATGGCGTTGTCCGCCGCCATCTGCAACTCGGTCAGGCAGCGGGGCTTCAGCACTGCCAGATTGTCAGTGGCGCCCTGCACGGCGTCGGCCACCGCCATCCCGCCGGCCTCGCGCAACTGCGAAGCCAGTTTCACCTTCGGATAGACGATGGTTACGCCACTCATGATGCACGCTCCAGCGGACGGTCAATGAAAGGTACCGCCGCATGGTTCTCAGAATCTAAATCCTCGGCGGCCTCCTCCTCGGCCACATCGTCGTAGCGTCGTTTCGGGTGGCCGGGCTTGCCCTCGCCCTTCTTGGTGAAGCGGCGATCGGGGCCGACGTAGTTGTCCGACAGCAGGAAGGCGCGGCCTTCCTTGGCGATCCAGATGATGCGCTCCAGCACCACGATCGGCGCGAGCGGCTTGGTGACGATGAAATGGCTGCCGCAGTCGCGGGCCTTGCCGACGTCGGAGGCGCGGGTGTGGGCGGCGGTGAGCAGCACCGGCACGTGCTTGTTCGGCTCCGGCACGCCCTTGCGCAGCCAGCGGACGAACTCATAGCCCTCGCCCGACTCGGCGATGGCGTCGACGATCATCAGGTCGATCTGGTGCTCGGCGACCACCGCCTTGGCCTCGGCCACGGTCGAGCAGCGATGGATATTGCGGGCGCCGAAGCCGGTGAGGATCTGGCCGAGGATGGCGAGGCCCACCGGCGTGGGATCGAAGAGCAGGATCACCGTCTTCGACAGGTTGAAACGCGTGCGCGACTTGGGATCGAGGGCCATGGCTTCAGGCGGTCCGGTCGAGCCAAGCTGATTTTGGCAGTAGCATGACAATTCCCGAGTCGAGCCCGAAGGGAGATGCGGCTGCGACAATGAGCCGTTGTGCGGCAAAACGGTTACCGAAGGCTTCACTGACAGATTGCCTTTATGCAGACCTTGCATCCGGAAGGTTTGATCGCGGCGAATACCGGCCGGATGCTCGGGCGCGATGATGACCACCGTGACCTGGGTGCTGCGCGCCGCGCCGGCCGACGTGCGGCTGCTGGCGCTGGCGGTAGGCGCGAAGATCGGGGCCAGCGCGGTGGGCCTGTTCCGGCCAGTACGTGGTGGCGGTCTCGACCATGTGCCTGCGCTCGGCATGGGCCGGCAGGCGGGGCTCGGGCAAGCTCGCGAAAGCTACGCCGACGCTCGGATGAGGTCTTCCTCCAGGGCCCATAGCCGGTCCTGGCCCCAGTGCGCCGCCCCGCCGTTCACCCGATAGGTCGGCGCGCCCCAGAGGCCGGCCTCGAACAGCGCCTCGCGGTTGGCCTCGGCGGCGACGCGCCAGCTCTCGTCGGCGAGGGCGGCCCTGGTTTGGTCGTCAGTGAGGCCGGCGCGGCGGGCGACATCGAAGAGGCCCTCGTCCTCGGCCAGCGCGATCCCGTCGGCCCAGGCGGCGCGCAGGCCCAGCATGGCGAAGCTCTCGCCCAATCCCAGCGGTGCAGCGTGGTGCAGCACCGCCAGCGCCCGCTCCGCGCCAGCGCCCACCGGATCGACCACCCGGCCGAAGGGCAGGTCGACCCGATCGGCCTCGCGCTTGGCGTCGAGAAAGATGTAGCGCGACTTGATGCGCGGCACCGGCAGGCCGCGCATCACCATCGGCAGGATGTAGCGCAGCTCCAGCTTGGCGCCGAAGTGCTCGGCCAGGCGCTGGGCGCGCGGAAACGCCAGCCACGAATAGGGGCTGCGGAAGGAGAACCACATCTCGATGGTGGCGGGCGTCTTCGGCTTTGGCGCGGTCAGGCGCATGTCGCGGAACGGCGCCAGCATCGGCGCGCCCGGCGTGCTGTCGCGGCCCAGTCCGGCCAAGCGCTCCTCCAGGTGGTTCAGGCGGTCGACGCCCCAGTACCATTCGCCCTCGAAGTGCAGCATGCCGCCGAGGTAGTGGCCCAGGCGCAGCCGCTCGGCGCCGCCCTCAGCCACGGCCGCCGCCGCGGCTTCCGGCGAGGCCGCCGCGGCGGCGAGCGCCGAGAGCGCGCCCGTATCGCCGCGCCAGAGCGCGTCGCCGACGGCCACGGCCTTGTCGCCGAAGGCCGCCGTTCGGGGCGCGGCGGCGAGGATCCGCTGCGCCAGGGCGACAGCGTCGGCCGCCGGCGCCCCGGCGGTCTCGGGGAAGTCCAGCCCGTACTCAGCCGCCACGCGCGCCGCGTCGCGCCGCGCAAAGGCGGCCAGCCGGGCGCGCTCCGGCGCCGCCGCATCGTCCGGCGGCGGCACGAGCCACACCCGCAGCGTGAGGCCATAGCGCTTGGCTAAGGGGCCGAACAGTTGAGCCATCAGGTGGCTGTAGGGGTCGTCGACCTGGTGGAAGTAGTCGACCGCGGGTTTCGCGCCCGAGAGCCGTCGGCGCAGGCCGGTGGCGGCGCGTACCGCATCGCGCCGCGCCGGGCTCGCGAGGACGCCGGTCACGAGACGGCTGACAGCTGGCTTCACGACGGCTCCCCCTGGCTCAGACTCTGGGCAACGCTTCTATTGGCACGGTGAATGTCGGTAGATTTCACCAGGCGTCAAGCGGGTGGACGAGGCGCTTTCGAACGGCGACACTCCCTGGGTCAACCGCCTGCATCTGCTTTCTTTGGAGCCTGGCCGTGAGCGATGACCAGCATCAGGTCAGGATCGAGGAAACCGACGGCCGCCGTCGCCGCTCGCAGGACAGCCGCGCCCGCATCGTCGATGCCCTGATCCGGCTCACGCGGGCCGGCGAGCTTTCCCCCAGCGCCGAAATGGTCGCGGCCCACGCCGGGGTCGGCCTGCGCACCGTCTTCCGCCACTTCAGCGACATGGAGGGCCTCTACCGCGAGATGACCGAGGTGGTGGAAAGCCACATACGCACCATCGCCCTGCGGCCGTTCAAGGGCGAAACCTGGCGCGAGCGGGTGCTGGAGATGTGCGAGCGGCGCGGCGAGGGCTTCGAGTTCATCGGGCCGTTCCGCCGCGCCTCGGACCTGCGCCGCCACGCCTCGCTGGTGCTGCAAGACGACCACGAGCGCCTGACCGGGACCCTGCGGCTGCTGCTGTTGCGCGAAATCCCGGGCGACGCCATCGACACGCCGGGGCTGGAGGCGCTCGACCTGCTGCTGAGCTACGAGGCGTGGAGCCGGTTGCGCCGTGAGCAGGCCTTGGCGCCCGAGGAGGCCCGGCGGGTGCTGGAACGGGCGATCCGCGCCATCATCGGCGCGCCCTAGCCTTTTCGCAGCCTGCCTGGCCGTTTCGCGGGTTGACAGCGGCGCGCGGCGCGACGCGGATACAAACCAGACACAATACGAAGCGCGGGAGGCGCTCAGAAGCATGGCGAACGCAGCAGCGGCTGTGACCCAGGACGCCGCCGAGGTGCTCTACGCGACCGGCGACCACATCGCGACCATCACCCTGAACCGCCCCGAGCGGATGAACACCATCTCCGGCCCGATGCTGAACCAGCTGACCGAGCGGCTGCTGCAGGCCGACAAGGACCGCGACGTGCGGGTGATCGTGCTGACCGGCACGGGCCGCGCCTTCTGCGCCGGGCTCGACCTTACCGAGGTGACGCGCCCCTCCGGCTCGGGCGGCATCACCAGCGGCGCCTCGAACGCCGCCGACCTCGACCTGCGCAACACCCCGCCCACCGTGCTCTTCAACCTCGGCAAGCCGACCATCTGCGCCCTCAACGGCTCGGCGGCGGGCTACGGCATGGACACCGCCCTCGGTTGCGACATCCGCATCATGGCAAAGGGCGCCAAGATGGCTGCGGCCTTCACCAAGCGCGGCATCGTGCCGGAGAGCGGGGGCACCTGGTTCCTGCCGAGGCTGATCGGCTGGTCCAAGGCCGCCGAGCTGATCTTCACCGGCCGCACCCTGAGCGCCGACCAGTGCCTGGAGATGGGCCTCGTCTCATCCGTGGTCGCCGACGCCGACCTTGCCGGCGCGGCCCGCGCCCTGGCCCTGGAGATCGCCGCCAACGCCCCGCTGGCCGTGCAGGCCTCCAAGCGGATGATGCGCATGGGGCTGACCGAGACCTTCAACGATCACGTGCACCACGTCTTCCTGCAGTTGCTGCCTTTGATGCGCAGCCAGGACGCCGCGGAGGGCATGCGTGCGTTCATGGAAAAGCGTCCCGCCAACTTCGACGGCCGCTAACAATCGTGAAAGTAGCGCTTACAATACGAATGGATGACAGAGGGGCCCCGCCCCTCTAGCTTCGCAAATCGAGCGACTCACGTCCCGGCCTCAACGGGGCGACGTCGCATCTCTTAGGAGCCGGAAAACCATGGCCGAAAAGAAAGCAAACGCGCTGCAGCAACCGCTGACGCCCTCGCCGGAACTTGCGGCGGTCGTGGGCGCCGGACAGGTGACGCGCGGCGACGTGGTCTCAAAAATGTGGGCCTACATCAAGCAGCACAACCTGCAGAACCCGGCGAACAAGCGCGAGATCCTCGCCGACGCCAAGCTGAAGCCGGTGTTCGGCGGCAAGGACGCCGTCAGCATGTTCGAGATGAACAAGCACCTGGCCAAGCACCTGAAATAGGCCGCTTCGCCTTCCCTGCGGCGCGTGCGTCAGCGCGCCGCAGGCGATGTCGCGGTTTCTTAAGCTGATCCTGCGAGGCTGCGGGTCCGAAGCCACGGACGTCCGATGCCTCGCGCCAATCCCTCAGCGCCGCCCACCCTCTCGCTCGACGATCTGCCGATGGCGGTCGCGGCGCTGGACGCGGACCATTGCATCACTCACGCGAACCCGGCGTTCCGCGAGCTGCTGGAGCACGCCTGCAGCGTTACCGGCATGCGCCTGAGCGACGCCTTCGAGGCGGCGGGCGTGCACGGTCTCGACTCGACAGCGGGCAAGATCTTTCACCTCGAGCGGGCGGGCGAAGCCTGCGCCTTCCAGCTCACCCTGCGGGCGCAGGAGGATGGCGCGGTCGTCTTCCTGCGCGATGTCAGCCAGGAGCGGCTGGCGGCAGTGCGCTCGCACATGGCCGAGGACGTGCGCTCGCAGCTGATGCACGACGCCGAGATCGGCTTCTGGCGCTACGATCCGGACACCGACCTCTATCATTTCCCCAGCGAACTTTCGCTCGGCCACGGCGACGGCGGCAGCGGCGCGCCGTTGCCCAGGGCGGTCCTGCAGCAGATCCAGCATCGCGACGACCAGGCCAAGGACACCGAGATCCGCGAGCGCATCACCCACGAGGGCGGCGCCGCCGAAAGCGAGATGCGGTATCTGTCGGCCGACGGCGGCTGGAAGCACCTGCGCGTGCTCTACCGCGCCGGCGTCCGCCTGCCGTCGGGCCGCTACGAGATGTTCGGCGTCAGCTACAACGTCACCCAGCTGGCGCAGGCCCGCGACGTCGCCAACCTCGGGGCCCAGCGGCTCGACCTGGCGCTGAAGGCCTCGCACGCCGGCGTCTTCGAATACGACTACAAGAACGACCGCTATTGGGTCTCGGCCGAGTTCGCCGCCCTGATGGGGCCGGACGCGATGGCGAAGTTCGAGGCCGAGCCCTTCGCCTTCCTCAGCGACGACGACCGCCGACGGGCGCTGGAGATGGGCCTGCGTGCTCGTGACGGCCTGCCGCCCGAGCCGATCAACGTGCGGCTGCTGCGTCCGGACGGCGCGCGCTGGGTGCGGGTCTATTTCGAGGCCGAACGCGCCGCCACCGGCAAGCCCCGGCGCGGCGTCGGCCTGATGATCGACGTCGACGAGACAGTGCGCCAGGAACTGGCGGTGCGCGACGCCCGCGAGGCCGCGGAGGCCGCCACGCGGGCCAAGTCCGACTTCCTGGCCTCGGTCAGCCACGAGATCCGCACCCCCATGAACGGCATCGTCGGCGTGCTGAACCTGTTGAAGCAGGAGCAGCTCACCGACGGCGGCCGCGCGCTGCTGGGCGAGGCGCTGGGCTGCACCGTCATGCTGTCCGGCCTGATCAACGACGTGCTCGACTTCAGCAAGATCGAGGCGGGCAAGCTGGAGCTGAGCCCGGCCCCCACCGACTGTGTCGCGGTGACGAAGGGGGTGCTCAGCCTGCTGAAGCCCCAGGCGGACGACAAGGGTCTGGCGCTGCGCGCCGTCATCGCCCCCGAGGTCGGCTGGGCGATGGTCGACCCGGTGCGGCTGCGCCAGTGCCTGTTCAACATCATCGGCAACGCGGTGAAGTTCACCGCCGCGGGCGCGGTCGAGGTGCGGGTCGCGGCCCCAATGCCCGGCACGCTGCGCTTCGAGGTCGAGGACACCGGCATCGGCGTGCCAGAGGACGCCCGCTCGCGGCTTTTCGACCGCTTCGAGCAGGTGGATGGCGGCACGACGCGCCGCTTCGGCGGCACGGGCCTGGGCCTCGCCATCTCGCGTCAGCTGGCCCGCATGATGGGCGGCGACCTCGACTATTCCAGCCGCGAAGGCGAAGGCTCGATCTTCTGGTTCGAGATCGAGGCGCCGGCCACCGGCGCGCCCGAAGCCGGCGATGACGCGGTAATCGACGCCGCGCCACTGGCGGGACTGCGGGTGCTGGTGGTGGACGACAACCGGGTCAACCGGCTGGTCGGGGTCAAGACGCTGGAGGCGCTGGGCGCCGTCGCCGAGGCGGTGGATGGCGGCGAGGCCGCGATCGAGGCGGTGCGGACGCAGGGCTTCGACCTGGTGCTGATGGACGTCAACATGCCGGGCATGGACGGCGTCGAAGCCACGCGCCGGATCCGCCGGCTGGAGGCGCCGTGCGCCAACGTGCCGATCGTCGCCCTGACCGCCGACGTCATGCGCCACCAGCACGACCGCTACTTCGCCGCGGGCATGAACGGGGTGGTGCCGAAGCCCTTCTCGCTGGCGGAATTGCTGGCCGAACTGACCCGGCTCTCAGCCCCTCAGGCGTCCGAGTCGCCCGCCAGCACGCGCTCGGCGTAGGCCAGCGCCACCTCGGCTGGCAGGCTCGACCAGGCCTGCAGCAGCGAGCCGCGGCCGAACGGGGTCGAGTAGTGCTCCACCGCGCCGGCCCAGCCATGCTCCAGGCACGCCTCCCACCAGCGCAGCAGGGGGTAGCGCCAGCCGGGCAGGCCTCGGCGCAGGCGCTCGGCGGCGTAGACCGCATCCAGCCACGGCCAGTCGCCGCCGTTGTGGTAGCGGAATGGAAACGCCGACTTGGCGCGCAGGGCCGCGTGATCGGCGAAGGGCGGCCAGACGCAGAGCATGCCGAAATCGCCGTAGGGCTGATCGGAATTGTGCCGGCTCTCCAGCCGGGCGCGGGCCTCAGCCGGGATGGTCGCGGCATCCGCGTCGCCGACCGCGTCCCAGCGCAGCAGGGTCAGGGCGTCCAGCGCCAGGTGGGTCTCGGCCCAACCGTCGGGGCGCAGGTAGTCGATGGGCAGTCCATCGCGGAGCACAGCGCCGGCGATCGCCGCGCGGGCCGCCACGGCCTCGGCCGCGGCTTTCGCCGCGAGTTCGGGATCCAGCGCCGCGCCTAGCCGCGCCAGGGTATCGAGCACGCCGACCCAGAGGCCGAGGTCGTAGGCGACAAGGCCCTCGCGGTAGACGTTGTCGGCCCAGTCGCGATCGTTGTGTGGCTTGACCGGCAGGCCGTCCGGGCCACGCAAGCCCAGGTAGCGCTCGAACACCGCCTTCAACAGCGGCCAGTGCCGGCGCGCCAGCGCGTCATCGCCCGTCGCCGCCGCGTGCTCGCCGACGATCAGCACGAAGAACAGCGGGCTATCGAAATGGTCGCTCCACCATTCGCCTGGGCGCCAGTTCACGGCGGCCAGCGTGGCGCGGGCCAGGCGGTTGGCCTCGAACGCCTCGGCGTGGGGCCCCTGCATGATCACCGCGCTGGGCGCCTCGCCGTCGGGCTGGATGCAGCGGGCCAGGAGATCGATCTCCTCGGCGACCACGTCCGTCGCCAGGCGCAGCAGCAGCTGCATCGTCCAGTAGCCGTCGCGGTAATAGGTGCGCGGCGGGTTGGAATAGATCAGGCCGGCGGCGAGCCCGGCGAACCGGCCCTGGTCGTCCTGGCGGATGCTCGACAGCCCGGCGTGCACGCCCTGCAGCACCATGCTGCGCAGCACCGGCTCGGCCGCGGGCAGCAGGTCGCAGCGAAGCACGTAGGCGTCGGCCTCGCGCTCGATCTGGGCCGGCTCAAGCGCCAGCGCCGCCGCCAGTTCGCCGTCCGACGCGCCGGCTACCACCAGCCAGGCGTCGCCGCGCGCCTGGATCACCACCCGCTCGTCCACCACCGGGTCCGGACGCGGCCCCCTGACCAGCAGGGCCGGCGCCGATTGGGCCACCCAGATCCCTGTCCCGCCCTCGCCCGTCAGCCGGTTCGGCGCGACCACTAACGGCCCCGCGAGGCCGGTCAGGCGCAGCCGCCCGACCTCGCCCAGCCCCCAGAGGGCCAACGCCAGCGTGCCGTCCTCGGAGAGCTCGCCCTGCAGCCGCGGCGCCATCAGCGGCCACGCCGGCAGCGCCGTCGCGGTCAGGAGGCCGTCGGTGCGCGGCGTCAGCCGCGGCACAGGCTAGGGCGCGATCGGCTGCGACGCGGCCACCGTCGGCACGCCGTCGGCCGCCCAGGCGTCGAAGCCTCCGCGATACCAGTAGACGTTCTGGTAGCCCGCCTGGATCGCCTGCATCGCCAGCTGGTACGACATCGGGCAGCTGCCGTTGTGGCAGAAGAACACCAACTGGGTCGACCGGTCGGGGATCTTGGCTTCGATCGCGGTGACGTTGTTGCTGGGGAAGCAGACGGCAGTCGGGATGCTGGCCTCGCCGCTGCAGCCGCGCGCGTCGATCAGCCAGAACGAAGTCTTGCCGCCGTCGCGGTCGCTCATGTCGTCGAGCAGCTGGGCGGTGTCCACCACCGTGCCGCCCTGGATGGTGGCGGGCGGCCCGTCGTCGGTGACCTCGGTCTCGGCGGTGTTGACGGCCTGGCTATTGACGGCGCTGACCGGATCGGTCTCCGAGCCGTTGCCGATCGGCGGCGTCGCGCCAGTAGCCGGCTGGACGCCGCCGGGCGGAGTCACGCGGCCTGCGGGCGGCCCGGCGGGCGGGTTGGGCGCCGGCGCGGTCTGGGCGACGACGGCGTTGGTCGCGGCGTTGGTCGCGGCCGGCGGATTGTGCGGCGAAACCATCGCGATGATGATGATGAACAGCAGCAACGCCACGCCGCCGGCGCCGGCGATCAGCACGCGGCGATCCATCTTCTGCAGCGTCGCGACGATGCCCGCGCCCGGCGCGGCGCCGGCATAGCCCGGCGTGGCGCCGAACGGCGGCGGCGGCGAGACCGGCGGCGGGTTCAGCTGCCCCGACGGCGGGTTCAACTGCGACGACGGCGGCGGGGCGACCGGCGGCGGAGGCGGCGTTGGCGGCGCGGGCGGCGGGGGCGGCGGGGTGCTGATGGCGGCGACCGCGACGGCCGCGGCGGCCGTGGCCTCGGGCGTCCCGACGGCGGCGGGCGCGACCTTCACGTTGCGCCGCACCGTCTCGGCCAGGGTGTCGATGTAGGCGTCGACTGGCTGCGGGAAGGCGTCCAGCCAGTGCATCCGCCCGAGGTAGAAGTGGAGCTCGGAGTTGAACTCGACGCTGGCGATGCGGAACGGCACGATGGTGACGTTGGCCCCCGCCGCCACGTTGATCTCGTTGAGCACCGCCTGCGACTGGTTCACGTGGTCGGAGAAGACCAGCACCATCACGGCGGCCGACTCGATGGCGCCGGTGATCTGCTCGCCGTAGGGCCGCCCGGCCACCTGGTCGCGCGGCGCGATCCAGCAGCGGATGCCCTTCGCTTCCAGCCCATGGCAGACGGCGTCCGCCGCCAGCTTGTCCAGCGAAGAGTGGCTGATGAAGACGTCGTGACTCATACTTGGGGTCCCCGCGCCGCAACTGGCCTCAGCGCTAGCACATTTGCGTGACGTGTTGCAGCAGTCGCCCTTAGACGAAACACGCGATCTCGGCGAACTGGTAGGCCACCGGATAGCCGGTGACCTTGACGCCCGCCGCATCCAGCCAGGCGTGCGCGTCGAGCGGCTTGTCCTTGCCGCGCTGGGCCCCGAAGTGCATGGCGCTGGCGACGCCGCGGCGCTTCAGCATGATCCGCGCGGCCATCGCCTGCGGCAGGCAGACGGCGCGGAACGGCACGTAAAGCGCGCCGCGCGTCACCGCCCAGCTGACGTCGCGGGCCAGCTGCGCGGCCTCCGGACTGGTCTCCGCCCCGGCCTCGGCCACGCGAGGATCGGCCGGCGGCACGAAGGCGCCGATGCGCCGCGCCAGCTTCGGGAAGGGCACGAAGACCAGCGCCAGGCGCGAGACCAGCAGCCACCAGGCCGCCTCCAGCATCAGCCCACGGCGCCGCCAGCCGGCCTGCCGGAAACTGCGCCATCGGCGCGGAACTGTACTGAAAACAGCCATGTGTCTCGCTGAGCTTAGCCCTGCCACATCTATACCCGGCTCGCGACGGCGCCGCGAGGGCGTTGCCTTCCCGGGCCAGCTATCCCAGCGGCAGGCCTTGGATTAGGCTACCGGCAGCGGCCGTCAGAGCCGCGCGCCAGGGTGGGAGACGAGCGATGAAGTTCGGCATCTTCTATGAGCTGCAGCTGCCGCGCCCCTGGGGCCCGGACAGCGAATACCGCCTCTATCAGGACGCCCTCAGCCAGCTCGAACTGGCAGATATCCTGGGCTACGACTACGCCTGGGAGGTCGAGCACCACTTCCTGGAGGAGTATTCCCACTCCTCGGCGCCGGAGGTGTTCCTTTCGGCCGCCAGCCAGCGCACCAAGCGGATCCGGCTCGGCCACGGCATCTTCCAGCTCACCACCAACCACCCGGCCAAGGTGGCCGAGAAGGTGGCGGCGCTGGACCTGATCTCGAACGGCCGGGTCGAGCTCGGCATGGGCGAGAGCGCCTCGATCACCGAGCTGACGCCGTTTGGCGTGCGCTTCCAGGACAAGCGCGAGATCTGGGAAGACGCGGTTCGCTGCCTGATCCCGATGTTCGGCGAGGGCGGGGTCGAATACCACGGCCCGCACTTCGACTTCCCGCTGCGCAACGTGCTGCCGAAGCCGCGCCAGAAGCCGCATCCGCCGCTCTGGACCGCCTGCTCGCAGTTGCAGACCATCGCCTATGCCGGCGAGAAGGGCATCGGCGCGCTCGGCTTCCAGTTCGTCAGCGCCGACGCCGCCCACGCCTGGGTGCACGCCTATTACAACGGCATGACCAAGCGCCTGGCCAAGCTGGCCGACTATCCGGTGAACCCGAACATCGCCCTGGTCTCGATGTTCATGTGCGCCCGCACCGACGAAGAGGCGCGCGAGAAAGCCGACGGCGCCACCTTCTTCCAGTTCTGCCTGCGCTACTACAACAGCGCCGACCGCTCGCGCCCACCGCCCGGCGCGGTCAACATGTGGGACGAGTACGTGAAGTGGAAGGCGGCCAACCCGGACCAGGCCGAGCGCGCCCTCTCCGGCGGCCTGATCGGCAGCCCCGAGTCCATCGCTAAGAAGCTGCGCAAGTTCGAAGCCTCGCACATCGACCAGGTGATCCTGCTCAACCAGGCCGGCCGCAACACCCACCAGGCCATCTGCGACAGCCTGGAACTGTTCGCCGAGGAAGTGATGCCCGAGTTCCACGCCAACATCCCGGCCCACGAAGCCTGGAAGGCGGACGTGATGTCCGGGCGCACGGTGCTGGAAGAGATCGAGACCCAGGCCTTCACCGACCGCTATGGGGCCAAGGCACTGACCGTCTAGCCGGAGGGGTCAAGCGGCCTGGCAGCTCAGCTTTTTCGGACTGGCTTGCCAGCCATGGCCCGCTGCGCGGCGCGAAGGCTGGTGGGGGAAGCAGGACTCGAACCTGCGAAGGCGTACGCCAGCGGATTTACAGTCCGCCCCCTTTGCCACTCGGGACATTCCCCCAAGCCAGTCGCCGGAGCCGATGCTCGGGAAGCGCCAGTCCTCGCGTTCGGTTGCGATCCTTGGGCAAGCGCCTAAAGACCGGCCGGGATGCGGGGGCGAAGCGCCTCCGAAAATCGGAGGGCGTCTTATAGTGACCCGCCACCCGCGGCGCAACGACGGGAAAAAGCCTCCCGCCAAAGGCTGGTCTCCGGACGTCGAGCGCGGCGGACATCGGCCGCAGCGGCGTGGGTCGTCGCCCTCGTCCGACTGGCTGTGGGGCTGGCACCCGGTGCTGGCGGCCCTCTCCAACCCGGCGCGCGGCAAGCCTCGGCGGCTGGTCGCGACCGCCGAAAGGGCCAAGGAGCTGGCGCAGCGCTTCCCTGCCCTCGCCGCGCCCGAGATCGCCGACGCCGCCGCCATCGCCCATCTGCTGCCCTCGGGCGCATCTCACCAGGGCGTGGCGCTGAAACCCGAACCGCTGGCAGCGCTGACGCTCGCCGAACTGGCGAGCCCGGCGGCTGGGGTGCTGGTGATGCTGGACCAGGTCACCGACCCGCAGAACGTCGGCGCGGTGTTTCGCTCCGCGGCGGCCTTCGGGGCGCGCGGCGTGATCGTGCAAGATCGGCACGCGCCGCCTTTCACCGGCGTCCTGGCCAAGGCCGCCGCCGGCGCGCTCGACGCCGTCGCCCACGCCCGCGTCGTCAACCTGGCCCGCGCCCTCGACGACCTGGCTGACCTCGGCTGGCGCGCCGTCGGCCTGGCCGGCGATGCGCCGGAGACTCTGGAACAGGTCCTCGACGGCCGTCCGACGGTGCTGGTGCTCGGCTCGGAAGGCGAAGGCCTGCGCCGCCTGGTCGGCGAGCATTGCGACACCCTGGCCCGCATCCCGATGCCCGGCGGCTTCGAGAGCCTCAATGTCTCCAACGCCGCAGCCATCGCCCTTTACGAGGCGTCGCGTCCGAAGAGCTGACGCGGAACTTTGCGCCGCCGCACTTGCGCGGCGGCGCGGGGCGCCTCACACCTTAGCCGGATGAGCCTCCCCCTCGGCGGCATGGAAAGCGTCAACTGGGCCAGCCTCGGCGCCGCTTTTGTCCAGGTTGTCCTGATCGACCTGACTCTCGCCAGCGACAATGCTGTGGCCGTCGGCATGGCCGCGGCGGGCCTGCCGCAGCCACAGCGGCGAAACGCGATCATGCTGGGGCTGGGCGGCGCCGTGGTGCTACTCTGCGGCCTTGCCTTCTTCGCGGTGCAACTGCTGAAGGCCGGCGGCGGCGGGTTGGTGCTTGGCGGCGGGGGCCTGTTGCTGCTGATCTGCTGGCAGATGTGGCGCGACCTGCGCAAGCGCCACCTGACCCACGACGGCAAGCCGGCGCCCAGCGTCCACAAGACCTTGCTCAGCGCCCTGATCCAGATCTTCCTGGCCGACATCTCCACGTCGCTCGACAACGTGCTGGCCGTCGCCGGCGTGGTGCGCGACCAGCCGGCCTGGGTGCTGTTCGCCGGCCTGGCGCTTTCGGTGCTGCTGACCGGGTTCGCGGCCACCTGGGTGGCGCGCCTGCTGCACCGCTGGCCATGGATCGGCTACATCGGCCTCGTCGTGGTGCTCTTCGTCGCCGGCAACATGCTCTGGGACGGCGCGTCGGAACTCGGGCTGTTGAAGGGGCTGGGCATCGCCGCGCACCCCGCCGCCTAGGCAGCCGGGGTCGGCCGCGGTGGCCAGTTGATCGCCGCGGCTTTCTCCCAGGCGGGCCGGGCATTGAGCCGGTCCACGTAGTCCACGAGCGCCGGCCGACGCGGCACCTCGCTCGTGTGGAAGCGCATCCCGACCACCGTCGCCACCATCACGTCCGCGGCGGTGAAGCGGTCCCCGGCCAGGTAGTCGGACTTGGCCAGCGCCGCCTCAAGCACCTCGAGTTCCTGCTCCAGCCTGCCGAAGCCAAAGCCCCAGCTGCCGCGCGCCGTCTCGAACTCGTGGCCGACCATGGTCGAGGCCGGCTCCAGCACCGCGGTCGACCAGACGGTCCAGCTTGTATACGGCCCGCGCGCCGGATCCTCGAGCTTCGGCGCCAGCGTCCCGTAGCCATAGCGGTCGGCGAGATAGAGGCAGATGGCCGGCGTCTCGGTCACCCGGGTTTCGCCGTCGACGATCATCGGCACCCAGCCGCGCGGATTCACCGCCAGGCACTCCGGCGAGTGCGGCCGCACCGTCTCCATCCGGTAGGCCACGCCCAGCTCTTCCAGCAGCCACAGGGTCGAGATGGAGCGCGTGTGCGGCGCCCGGTAGAGCACGAGTTCAGACATTGTCCCCTCCCCTTGTGACGCTGGGTCAGACTTGGCGCATCCCGGCGCCCCCCGTAAAGCAGCAGGCAACCAGATAACGGCAGGAGGACGCCATGGGTAAACTCGAGGGCAAGGTGGCGCTGGTCACCGGCGGGGCGAGCGGCATCGGCGCGGCCTGCGCGGAGGGCCTTGCCGGCGAAGGCGCGACGGTAGTGGTCACCGACCTGCAGGACGCCAAGGGCGCCGAGATCGTCGCCGCCATCGAGAAGGCAGGCGGCAAGGCCCGCTTCGCCCACCACGACACCACCAGCGAGGACGAGTGGGAAGCCATCGTCGCGGGCGTGGAGAAGACTGAGGGTCGCCTCGACGTTCTGGTCAACAACGCCGGCATCGGCATCGGCAGCCCGTCGATCACCACCATGAGCCTGGCCGACTGGCGCCGGCAGCAGGCGGTCAACGTCGAGGGCGTGTTCCTCGGCATCAAGCATTCGCTGCCGCTGATGCGGAAGGCCGGCAACGGCGGCTCGATCATCAACATGTCGTCGGTGGCCGGGCTGAAGGGCTCGCCGACCCTGGCCGGCTATTGCGCCACCAAGGGCGCGGTGCGGCTGTTCACCAAGTCGATCGCCATGGAATGCGCCGGCTTCAAGGACGGCATCCGGGTGAACTCCGTGCATCCCGGCATCATCGAGACGCCGATCTGGCTTTCGATCGCCGCCACCGGGCCCAATCGTGGGACCAACGCCCCGCCCGACCTCGATGCCATGTCCGCCATGGCCGTGCCGCTGGGCGTTAAGGGCATCCCGGACGACATCGCCAACGGCGTCGTCTGGCTCGCCTCCGACGACAGCCGCTATGTCACCGGCGCCGAACTGGTGATCGACGGGGGCCTCAGCGTCCGCTAGCCGCCCATCACCAGCACCGCCGCGCCGGAGACGATCAGCATCAGGCTGGCGATGGGCGCCGGGTTCATCGGCGGCGGCGCGGCGGCGTAGCGGCCTTCTTCGCCTCGGCGACGGCAAGCGCGCGCCGGCCCCAGGCGCAGGCCTCATCGGGATCGTCGAGGGCGGATTCGGGCAAGGACCAGTAGCTGGTCTCCTGCGGAATGCCTGCCTTGGGTCCCTTGCGCTCGGTGTAGAGCCAGGCGACCGCGCCCTCGGCGGCCAGATCGGCTTTCAGCCCCCCCTCGTCCGTCTTCAGGTAGATGCGTCCGTCATCGATGAGGGCGAACATCACCCCGGCCGCCCAAACGCCCGCGGCGCCGAACATCCGTCGCACCTCGACGTGGCCCATGCCCGAGAAGAGATCACGGGCGAAGGCCATGTCTGCGGCAGACTCGCTCATGGCCGCCTTGTGGCGGGCGCCGGCTCGGCTTGTCCACACCAGCTTGACAGCAGCCCACGGCGCCGCACCTTCGCCGATCCCGAAGGAGACCTGCATGAGACGACTTCTCGCCGCCCTGGCCCTGGCATTGCTCGCGACACAGGCTGCGCACGCCGCGCCGGGCCCGGAGGAACTGGTGATGAAGCCCTATCCCGGTCCGCCGGCGTGGAAGCAGGTCCCCAATCAGACGCCGCCGCAGGGTTTCTATCACGAGCAGATTCCGGCGAATCAGACCGTGGCCAAGTTCACCGACATGCTGACCGACCAGGACTTCCCTGACCACGCCGGCTTCGACCCCGCCGTCTATCTGCGAGCGGTGTTCGGCGGGATTCCCAACGCCTGCAGCGGCGCGCGGGTGGCCGGACCGCAGGTCCTGACCGAGGGCGGCTATCACGTCGCCTATGGGCAGGTCCGTTGCGGCAGGCAGAACGGCCAGGCCTACGGCGTCCACATCTTCTACAAGGTGATCAGCGGCGCCTCGGCCCTCTACGTGGTTTCGCGCGAGTTCCACGTGCCGCCCTCCGACAACGGTGACCTGCTGACCTTCCCCAAAGGCCATGAAGCCCAGGCCACCGCCTTGCTCAGCGCCGAGGCCGTCGCCGACAAATACCTCACCGGCGATGTTTTCGTGTGCGGCGGGGCCTCGACCGACGCCCGCTGCGCGAGCAGGTAGATTACACCCCTGGAAGCCCGGATGACGCGCGTGAGTGAGCGCCCACGTCTGCCGTTAAGTCATTTTGTCGCGGGTTTGTGGGCATTTTCATCACCCCGCGTTCGCTGACCAAGGTTTGTTGAACGCCATTCTGCTAGGCGGCCACTGCGAGGTTTGTTAGTCTTTCCTGGACTGTCGGCTCCACCCCGGTGGGACCGGCCGGTCAAGGCCCCTACGGCCTTGAGTTCAAACCAGCCGGCGGCGCGATCGGGCGCCGGTCCGGCAGACCACAAACCTGGCTGCGCATCCGCGCAGCAATCAACACAGGGGTACTAGGTGAACAAGAAGCTCTTGACGGTGATACAAGCGGTCTCAGTCGCCACGGCGCTGCTGATCGGCCCCGGCGCCGCCTTCGCCCACACCGGCAGCTACGACTCGATCGCCGTCGACGACACCCGCGGTTCCCGCGGCGGCGACGCGGGCTACGGCGTTGGCACGGCCAATACGCCGGCGGCCGCCAAGCAACAGGCGATGGCTGCCTGCGCCAAGGCCGGCAACGACAGCTGCCAGGTCATGCTGACCTACACGACCTGCGGGGCCTACGCCTCGTCGCGCACCAAGTACGGCACGGGCACCGGCGATAGTGAACGCCAGGCGCGCGCCGCGGCTCTGGCGTCGTGTGGCAACAACGGCTGCCAGATCACGGTCTCCGACTGCGTCGGCGTTCCGGACTAACCTGAGACGGGCGGGTTGAGCCTCGGCTCAGCCCGCCCACTCTACATCCGCCCCTAGCCGCGTCAGGTTCTCGACGAACCTCGGGTGGGCGCGGCGGATCGGGTCGGCGTTCAGGATCTTGGACGCGCCCTTGATGCTGGCCGCCAGCATCAGCAAAGCGATCGCGACTCGGATGATGTAGGGGCTTTCCACCGTGGCCGGCGCCAGGGGCTTGCCACCGAAGGTGATCACGCGGTGCGGATCGCAGCTGAGCGCGTGGGCGCCGAACTTGGCCAGCTCCGAGGTCCAGCCGAGCGCGCCCTCGTAGACCTTGTTCCAGTACATCATCTCGCCGTCGGCCCGCGCGCCCAGGGCGATGAAGATCGGCAGCAGATCGACCGGCAGATAGGGCCAGGGCGCGGCCTCCACCTTCGGCAAGATGTAGGCCGTGAACGGCTGGGCCACCTTCAGCGGGCCGGGCGCGTGCGAGGTGGACCAGCCGTTCGCGTGGCGGATCTCGACGCCGAACTTGCCGAAGGTGCGATCGATCAGCGGGAACTGGTCGGGCCGGGCGTTGCGCACCGAGACTTCGCCGCCGGTGATCGCGCCCAGCGCCAGGAAGGTGGCGATCTCGTGGAAGTCCTCGGCGAAGTCGTGCTCGGCGCCCGAGAGGCGATCCACGCCTTCGATCACCAGCCGGCTCGCGCCGACGCCCTCGATCTTCGCCCCCATCTTGGCCAGGAAGGCGCACAACTCCTGCACGTGCGGCTCGCAGGCGGCGTTGGTCAGGGTCGAGGTCCCGGCCGCGGTGGCGGCGCAGAGGATGAAGTTCTCGGTCGTGGTCACCGAGGCGTAGTCGAGCCAGTGGCTGGCCGCGGCGAAAGGCCGGCCGCCGGCCGCGCGGTTGTGCAGCGCCAGGGCGCCGCGCTCCGGGGTCACCTCGACGCCGAAGGTCTGGAACACCTCGATGTGCGGGTCGATCTCGCGCACGCCGAGGGTGCAGCCCTTCACGTCGCCCTCGATGCGGGCCTCGCCAAGCCGGGCCAGGAGGGCGGGGATCAGCATGATCGACGAGCGCATGCCTTCCGGCAGCCGCGCCGCCGCCCTGGCGAGCCGCCCCTTGTGCTGGACGCGCAGGACGCCGGTCTCGAAATCCACGTCGACCTGGCTGCCCAGCCGCTCGAAGAGGCCGATGATCTGGCGCGCGTCGGTGATGTCCGGCACGCCGCGCAAGGTCACCGGCTCGTCGGTGAGCAGGGTGGCGCAGAGGATCGGCAAGACGGCGTTCTTGTTGGCCGAGGGGATCACCTGGCCGCTGAGCGGCCGCCCGCCGCGTACGATGAGATTGGCCAAGTCAGTCCCGCCTTTCCTGAGCGTCGCCCGCCGCGACGGCGCGTTCGATCATAGGCCGCCACGCGGGCTCGGGCCTTAGTCCGAAATCCTCGGCCAGGCACGCCTCCAGCGCATCGACGTCCAGCCGCGCGCGCCGCGGCTCGCGGCCGGGCCAGCAAGTCTCGAGCAGGTTGTCGATGAGGATGCGCCGCACGCCACCGGCGCTCTTCCAGACGAAGAGCCGCTGGCGGAAGGGCGATGATGGGTGGGTTGCCGTGAACCAGTTGGCGGCCACGATGTCGGCGTCGTGCTGGGGCGCGAGCACGCAATCATAGATCGGGGCCCAGTCGCCGCCCATCGGCATCTCCAGGCGCAGTTCGCCGTCGACCGGCGTCAGCCGCAGCGGCTCGAAGTCGGTCGCCTGCGCCCCGCGCTCGGCCATGCGGATCGGCGCCGTCATCATTGCGCGCGACGCGACATCGGCCAGCCAATCCTCGCCCTCCAGCCGCACCCGCAGCGCCACGTGGCTGCGGGCGCGAACCGCGCTCAGCGGCCGGCCCCAGCGCGAGCGGGCGATCAGCGCCGCGACCTCGAAGCCCATTGCCGTCAACACGTCGCGCAGCAGCAGGTTCTGCTCGAAGCAGTAGCCGCCGCGACCACCGATGATCAGCTTGGCCTGCAGGGATGCGGTGTCCAGCGGAACATCCCGCCCGAGCAGCACCTCGATGCCCTCGAAAGGGATCGCCGCCGGATGGCGCCGGTGCAACTCGCGCAGCACAGCCAGAGTCGGGGCGCGCGGACCGTCATATTCGATGCGGGCGCAGTAGGCGTCGAGGTCGACATCGGGCGCACCTACCAAAATCTGGTTCATGGTTCTGCGCGACGCTCCCGACACGAAGGATAGAGAAACCCGAGTTGCTTCCTGCGCGCAAACGAGGCTTTCTTGTCTCAGCCATGAACTGGATTGAGGGTTCTGTGACTCCCGCCGCCCTGCCGCTGAACGCCCTTCGCGCCTTCGAGGCCTCGGCGCGCCACCTCAACTTCACCCACGCCGCCGAGGAACTGTGCGTCACCCAGGGCGCGGTCAGCCACCAGATTCGGGCGCTGGAAGCACGGCTGGGCGTGGCCCTGTTCCGCCGCCTGCCGCGCGGCCTGGCGCTGACCGACGAGGGCGTGGCCCTGCTGCCGGGCCTCAGTCAGTCGTTCGGGCGGATGGCCGAGCTGCTGGACCAGGTCCGGGGCGGCGTCACCCGCCGGCCGCTGGTGGTGGGCGTGGTCAACACCTTCGCGGTGGGCTGGCTGATGCCGCGGCTGGAGGGCTTCCGCGCCGGGCATCCGCTGATCGACCTGCGTCTGCGCACCCACAACAACAAGGTCGACCCGGTGGCGGAGGGCCTGGACCTCGCTATCCAGTTCGGCGACGGCGGCTGGCCGGGCCTGGAGGCGACCGAGCTGGTCAGCGCCGCGCTGTCGCCTCTCGCCTCGCCGCGCATTGCCGAGAGCCTGCACCGCCCCGCCGACCTCGCCCGCTTCGACCTGCTGCGCTCCTACCGCGCCGACGAGTGGCCGCGCTGGTTCGCCGAAGCCGGAATCGAGGCGCTGGCCGCGCGGGGCGCCGTGTTCGACTCGTCGATCGCCATGGCGCTGGCCGCCGAGCGCGGGCTGGGCGTGGCGCTGGCCCCGCCCGGCATGTTCGCCTTCGAGATCGCCCGCCGCCGCCTCGTCCAGCCCTTCGCCCTCGCGGTGACAGCGGGCGCCTACTACCTGACGCGGCCTCGCACCCGCCCGCTCAGCGAGGCAGCCGCACAGTTCGCCGCCTGGTGCGCCGCGGCGGCCGCCGAGCCGGCCTAGGCGGACGTCGATCAGTCTCGCGTGAGCCGCTTTGGCGCGGCCTTCGCCCACGACATGCGGACCCACAACGCCAGCAGATCGGGTTCGACCGCGTCCAGCCAGACGTAGCTGAAACCGTACGACCCCGCCGGCTCGAACGCGTCGGGCCAGGCCGCCGCGAAGTTGAGCTGGTCCTCGCGATCGACCGTCAGGCTGACAACCGGGCGGGCGCCCGACAGCGGCGCGAAGAAGCCTGGCGAGGCGGCGGGTTGCTCGACGCCGAGCATCGCGAAAATACGCTTGCCCACCCGAAACGCCGGCTTGCGGCGATGACTGTCTTCGTAGGCCTCGGGCAAGGCCAGGGCCAGGCGGCGCACGTCGTCGGGCGTCGGCATCTAGCCCGGCGGCCCGCTGCGGTTGGGGGCGATCCAGGTGATCAGGTCCCAGGCGTTGCGGATGCCGAGCAGCAACAGGCCCAGCAGCAGGATGGCCAGGCCGTGCACGGCCCAGTCCGCGCCGAGCGCAGAGCCGACGCAGACGGCGCCCAGCGCCGTGTAGATCACCGCCGGCGCCACGCCGTAGAGCCAGAAGTCGGTCCAGTGCGGCGCGTTCTCGGCCTTCGCCATCGCGCGGATGCCGTGGCAGGCCCAGAGGGTGTTGATCAGGCCGACCACTGTCGCGACCGCCAGCAGCGCCGTGGCCCTGAACGCCGTCAGGCCTGGGACGAGGGTCATGGCGCTGACCGCCATCACCATGGCGAAGTGCAGCATGGTGGGCGTCATGTAGAGGCTCTGGCCGCGGGCCACCTTGTCGCGGTCGTAGCCCGAGGTCAGCGTCACCACCACGAACAAGAGGCCGATCAGGCCGGCTGCCGCCGTCCCCAGCAAGGTGAAGTAGCCATCCCACGCCTTGAACACCCGCGGCCCCCTGCCCCGCTCGCCTCGCGCCGATTAGCGCACGGTGACGCTGAAACACCTAGCCCTCGCCGCGGGTTGTGCGCTGACGACAGCTTCGCAAAGGAGTTCCGCCGATGAAAGCCGTGCGCATCCATGAGTTCGGCAGCGCCGATGTGCTGAAGGTCGAAGATTTGCCGCGGCCATCGCCTGCAGCCGGCGAGGTGCTGATCGAGGTGCGCGCCGCCAGCGTCAATCCGGTCGACTACAAGATCCGCGAGGGCAAGTACCCGCCGGTGAAGGCCGAACAGCTGCCGGTGACCCTGGGCCGCGACGCGGCCGGCGTGGTGACCCGGCTGGGCGGCGGCGTAACCGCCGTCGCCGAGGGCGACGAGGTGTTCGTCATGCTGCCGCCCGACCGCGGCGGCTACGCCGAGTGGGTGACGGCGCCGGCCTCGCTCTGCGCCATCAAGCCGATTTCGCTCGACATGATCCAGGCCGCCTCCGTGCCGCTGGCGGCGCTGACCGCCTGGCAAGGCCTCTTCACCTACGGTGAGCTCACCGAGGGTCAGCGGGTGCTGATCCACGGCGCTTCGGGCGGCGTCGGCCCGTTCGCGGTGCAGCTGGCCGTGGCCAAGGGGGCCGAGGTCTACGCCACCGCCTCCGCCGAGAACCGCGCCTTCGTCGAGAGCCTGGGCGCCAGGCGGGTGATCGACTACCGCGCCGAACGTTTCGAAGACGTCGTCCACGACCTCGACCTCGTCTACGACCTGATCGGCGGCGAGACCGAGGCGCGCTCGTGGCAGGTGCTGAAACGCGGCGGCCGGCTGATCTCCACCGTGCACGAGCCCGACGCCGGCCGGGCGGCCGAGGCCGGGGTCATCGCCCGCCGCTACACCTGCCAGCCGAACGGCGGCCAGCTCGCCGAGATCGCCCGCCTGATCGACGGCGGCCAGATCAAGGTCAGCATCGACAAGGTGTTTCCGCTCGATGAGGCGGCTGCCGCCGAGCGGCGCTTGCAGCATGACCACGTGACGGGCAAGGTGGTGCTCGACGTCTCGGGAATTTGAGGGTTAGACGCCACCCCTTGAGTTTCCCGCGTTCCGCCCCTAGTCTTTTTCCCCCCGGACGTCCTCGTCCGCGGCCGGGGCTGGATTTTCCTTAAAGGGCGATACGAGCCAACACCACGTATGGACAAGGTGCCGATGACCGGCGAGGGCTATCAGTCCCTCGACGATGAACTGAAGCGTTTGAAGACCCAGGAACGGCCGGCGGTGATCGCCGCCATTTCCGAAGCGCGTTCGCACGGCGATTTGTCGGAAAACGCCGAATACCACGCGGCCAAGGAGCGACAGGGCTGGATCGAGGGCCGCATCGCCGTGATCGAAGATCAGATCGCGCGCGCCCAGGTAATCGACGTGTCGAAACTCTCCGGCGACCAGGTGAAGTTCGGCGCCACGGTCAGCGTCCAGGATGAAGACACCGAAGAATCGGCCCGCTACCAGATCGTCGGCGAGCACGAGGCGGATGTGCGCTCGGGCAAGGTCTCGATCGCCTCGCCGATCGCCCGGGCCATGATCGGCAAGGAAATCGGCGACGTGGTGGAAGTGAACACCCCGGGCGGCGTGAAGGCCTACGAGATCCTCAAGATCGAATGGGTCTGACCCGCTAGGGGATGATCCTCGCCATCCTCCAGGCGCGCATGTCGTCCACCCGGCTACCGGGCAAGGTGCTCATGCCGCTGGCGGGAGCGCCGATGATTCTGCGGCAGATCGAGCGGGTGGCGCGGGCCGCCCGCATCGACCGGCTGGTCGTGGCGACCAGCGACCAGGCCGGGGACGATGAACTGGTCGCGGTGGTCGCCGGCGCGGGCGTCAACGTGCATCGCGGTTCGCTGGACGACGTTCTCGCGCGCTTCATCGGCGCGCTGGACGCCTTCGGCCCGGCCGACCACGTGGTGCGCCTCACCGCCGATTGTCCGCTGGCCGACCCGACGGTGATCGACACGGTGATCGAGCATGTTACCGGCGAAGGCGCCGACTATGGCTCCAACACGCCGCCGCATCGCACCTACCCCAAGGGCCTCGACGTCGAGGTGATGACCGACGCCGCGCTCCGCGCCGCCGCCGCCCGCGCCGCCAGCCCGGAAGAGCACGAGCACGTCACCTGGGGCCTGCACCGGCATCCGGAACTGTACCGCCAGGTCTTCGTCAGCCAGGCCGCCGACGAGGGCGACGTGCGATGGACGGTCGATTACCCGCACGACTACGCCTTCACCTCAGCCGTCTACGACGCGCTCTTTGCAGCCAACCCCACATTTACCTCCGCCGATGTCCGCACCCTGGTGCGCGCTCGCCCCGATCTCGCCATGTTCGGCGATGAGCGGCGCATCTGAGCGATTCGCGCTAAGCTTGGCCGCCGAGGAGGAGACCGCAATGGCCCCGCGCGTCGACCTGCGCCCGCTGGAGCTCGCGGATTCGCCGCGCATCCTGGCCTGGCGCAACTCGCCCGACGTACGCGCCTACATGTACACCGACCACGTCATCGCACCCGACGAGCACGCCCGCTGGTTCGCCGGCATCCCCGACGACGCGGCCCGCGCCTACTGGATCATCGAGATGGACGGCGCGCCGGTGGGTCTCGCCAACCTCTACGACATCGACCGCCGCAACCAGCGCTGCGCCTGGGCCTACTACCTGGCCGATCCATCGGTGCGCGGCCTCGGCGTCGGCTCCTATGTCGAATATTGGGTGCTGGAGTACGTGTTCGAGGGGCTGAAGCTGGCCAAGCTCTGGTGCGAGGTGCTGGCCTCCAACGAGTCGGTCTGGAAGCTGCACGAAACCTTCGGCTTCGCCATCGAAGCCCGCTTCCGCGGCCACGTGATCAAGGAAGACGCGCGGGTCGATGTGCTGGGCCTCGGCCTGCTGGCCGCCGGCTGGCGCGAGCGCCGCGGCGCGATGGCCGACCGGCTGCGGCTGCGGGGCTATGAACCGCCGGTCCTCGCCTAACGTTCCTTCTCCCGCGAGGGGAGAAGGAACTAAAGCCCCAGCACCGCCTCCGCCACCCGCTCGGCGCCCTGCCCATCGCAGAGTTCCGACGAGGCTTCCGCCAGGCGCCAGCGGGTCGGCGTGTCGGCGATCAACACCTGCCAGGCCTGCGCCAGCTGCGCTTCGAAGTCCCCGGCCGCAACGTCCAGCGCCAGGGTGAAGCCCATCGCCGCCATGCGCTCGATCATCGGGCGCTGGTTCTCGGCCAGGATCACCGTCGCGCTGGGCAGGCCGACGGTGGCGCGTTCCCAGACGCTGGAGCCACCGGCGCCGATGGCGATGTCGCAGTCGGCCATCAGCGAGGCCATCTCGGCCGTGTCGATCCAGAGGTGGATGCGGCGGTCGCTGGCCGCCAGCGCGCTCAGCGCCTCGATACTGGGCGTGCCGGCCCCGATCACCACGTCCAGCCGCACGTCCCCCAGCATCGGCTGCAGCGCCTGCACCACGCGGCCGGTGACGGCGCCCACGTCAGTCAGGCCGAGCGACACCAGCGCCCGGCCGATGCGTCCGTGCTTGGCCCGCCGGCTCATGGCGCGCTGCCGCGCCGAGGCGAACTCCGGCCGCACCAGGGCGTACGACGGCCCGGCGAGCACCCGGGTGCGGGCTGCGACCAGGCCGGCGTAGGCGTCCGCCTTGCGGCCATAGCCGGGATCCACCACGAGGTCACAGTTGTGCGGGCGATCGGCCAGGTCATCGATGGCCACCACGCGCCGCTGGCCGGCCCATGCCAGGGCCGTCTCGTGCGAGCCGTCGACGCCGTAGTGGTCGGTGACCACGATGTCGGGCTCGAAGCGGCCGGCAAAGTCGCCCGCGTACTGCAGCAGGTCGGAGAGGTTCTCCGTCGCCACCAGGGCCAGCAGCGTCTGCTGCGGCCAGCCGAAGCGGCGCAGGATGGGCGCGGCGGCGCGCGATTCGACGAAGGCGCATTCGGCCCCTCGCGAGGTCAGGGCGCGCGCCAGAGTCAGGCAGCGCATCACGTGGCCGCCGCCAACGGTGGGGCCGGCGTCGGCGAGGAAGAGTACGCGTTGGGGGTCGCTCACGGGGTCGCTTTAGGCCCAAACCGCGCTACATACTAAGGCCATGTCTGAAGCCTCCCCCCGCACCGTGCGCTGCCTGATCATCGGATCGGGTCCCGCCGGCTACACCGCCGCCGTCTACGCAGCCCGCGCCCTCTTGGAGCCCGTGCTGATCGCCGGGCTGAGCCCTGGCGGCCAGCTGACCATCACCACCGATGTGGAGAACTACCCCGGCTTCGCCGAGGTGATCCAGGGCCCCTGGCTGATGGAGCAGATGCGCGCCCAGGCCGAGGCGGTGGGCGCCGAGATGGTCAATGACATCGTGGTCTCGGCCGACCTCTCCAGCCGCCCGTTCCGCATTGCCTGCGATTCCGGGCAGGCGTGGCTAGCCGAAACCGTGATCATCTCCACCGGCGCCGAGGCCAAGTGGCTGGGGCTGGAGTCGGAGCAGAAGTACCGCGGGTTCGGCGTCTCGGCCTGCGCCACCTGCGACGGCTTCTTCTACCGCGGCAAGCAGGTGGTGGTGGTGGGCGGCGGCAATACCGCGGTCGAGGAGGCCCTCTTCCTCACCAACTTCGCCTCCAAGGTCACGGTCGTGCACCGGCGCGACGAGTTCCGCGCCGAGCGCATCCTGCAGGAGCGGCTGTTCCACAACCCGAAGATCGAGGTGATCTGGGATCACGGCATCGACGAGGTGCTGGGGACCAGCGACCCGTCCGGCGTTACCGGGGTGCGGCTCAAGCACGCCAAGACCGGCGAGACCCGCGAGCTGACCTGCGACGGCCTCTTCATCGCCATCGGCCACGCGCCGGCTTCCGAACTCTTCAGGGGCCAGCTGGCGATGGACGCGGCCGGCTATCTGGACGTGGTCCCGGGCTCGGCGGCGACCGCCATCGAGGGCGTCTACGCGGCCGGAGACGTCACCGACGACATCTACCGCCAGGCCGTCACCGCCGCCGGCATGGGCTGCATGGCGGCGCTCGAGGCGGTGCGCTTCCTGGCCGAGAAGGACCACGAGCGGGCGCACCACCCGATCAGCCACCACGAGGCCGAGAAGATCGGCGTGTGGTGAGGCCCGCCCGGCCCGACGACTACCCGGCCATCCACGCCGTCGAAGCCGCGGCCTTCGAGCACGAGGACGAGGCGAACCTGGTCGAGGCCGTGCGGGCCGGGGGCGCGGTGCTGGTCGAGCTGGTGGCCGAGGGCGCGGGCGGCGAGATCGTCGGCCACATTCTCTTCAGCCGGATGACCGTGACGCCGCCTCGCTTCTTCGCCGGCCTCGCCCCGGTCGCGGTGTCGCCGACCCTGCAGGGCAAGGGCGTGGGCGACGCCCTCTGCCGCGCCGGCATCGAGGCGCTGAGGGCCATGGGCTGCGAGGCGGTCGTGGTGCTCGGCCACCCCGACTACTACCCGCGCTTCGGCTTCTCCGTCGACGCCGCGCGCCAGCTGGAGTCTCCCTATGCCGGCGGCCCGGCCTTCATGGCGATGGAGCTGGCGCCGGGCGCCCTCGCGGGCCCGCTGAAGGTCGACTATCCGGCAGCGTTCGGCTGACCGGGTGACGACCGGCGCGCCTCGCCTCGGTCCTCACGGCGCGCGGACCTTCCGGCGTGGCCTGCTCGCGGCCTTCGTGGTCCTGCCGGCGATCCTCGGCGCCTACGGCCTGCACCGCGATGGCGGAGGGGGCGGCAGTCCGGGTGGTCTGCGGCCTGATCGCCGCCTCCGCCCCTCGCCTTCTCGGGCATCAAGCCGCTGAACTGGTTCACGGCGACCCGGGCGCCGCCGCTCTGGCCCTTCGAGCGGCTCTACTGGAGCGGGACCCTCGTGGGCGTCGCGGCGGTGCTGACCGCGGTGACCATCACCCTCGGCGCATTCGATCCGATCGAGGAACACGGGCTCGACGGCTGGGCCGATGGCCTGATCGCCGGCCTGATCTGCGCCGCCCTCTTCGCCGTCATCGCCGCGCGCCTGCACGCCTGGCTGATGTGGCTGAAGGGCCGGCAGCCGGCGCCGTGATCGCCCTCGACGACGCCACCAGCCACGAGGCCAGGCGGCCCAGGCGCGGGCCAGCGCCCACATCTTGAACAGCTGATGCTCCCAGACTAGGCAATTGCCAGGCTACGCCGCACAGAACCGGCGGGCCAACGGGGTCAAGCTCTCATGGGAACACTGCCGGCCAATTCCGGAGATACGGCGTGGGTGCTGGCCGCCACGGCGCTGGTGCTGTTCATGACCCTGCCGGGCCTGGCGCTGTTCTACGCCGGCCTGGTGCGGGCGAAGAACACCCTCTCGGTGATGATGCACTGCGTCGCCGTCGCCTGCCTGATGTCGGTGCTGTGGCTGGCCTTCGGCTACACCCTGGCCTTCGACGGGACCGCTCCCCTGCTCGGCGGCTTCGGCAAGGCGTTCCTCATCTCGGTGCATCGCGACGCGGCGGTCGGCGCCATTCCCGAGCCGGCCTTCTTCATGTTCCAGGCCACCTTCGCGGTGATCACGCCGGCGCTGATCGTCGGCGCCTACGTCGAGCGCATCAAGTTCGGCGCGGTGCTGCTGTTCAGCAGCCTCTGGCTGGCGGTGGTCTACGCGCCGGTCGCGCACTGGGTATGGGGCGGCGGCTGGCTGGCGCAGCGGCATGTGATGGACTTCGCCGGAGGCCTGGTGGTGCACGCCACCGCGGGCGTGTCGGCCCTGGTCGCCGCGATCATGATCGGCCCGCGCGACGGCTTTCCGCGCTCGCTGCACCCGCCGCACAACCCGGGCATGACCATGATCGGCGCCGGCATGCTGTGGGTCGGCTGGTACGGCTTCAACGGCGGCAGCGCGCTGGCGGCCAACGGCGATGCGGCCATGGCCCTGCTGGTCACCCACATGTCGGCGTCGGCCGGCGGCCTCGCCTGGGCCCTGCTCGAACGCGTGCGCTTCGGCCGGCCCAGCATGGTCGGCATGGTGACGGGCGTGGTCGCAGGCCTGGCCACCATTACCCCGGCCTCGGGTTACGTTGGCCCGCTGGGCGGCCTGGCGCTGGGCGCCCTGGGCAGTCTCATCTGTTTCGGGGCGGTGGAACTGGTCAAGCATCGCCTCAAGATCGACGACTCGCTCGACGTCTTCGCCGTGCACGGCGTCGGCGGCATCCTGGGCAGCCTGTTGGTCGCGGGCCTGGCCAGCACCGCCCTCGGCGGGGCCGGCTATGCGCCCGGCATGACCATGACCAGCCAGGCGGGCGTGCAGCTGATGGGCGCCGCCGCGGTGATCGCCTGGTCGGCCCTGGCCAGCGTCGCCATCCTCTGGGTGGTCAAGCTGACCCTCGGCCTGCGCGCCGGCGAGGGCGCCATCGAGGAGGGCCTCGACCTGGCCCACCACGGCGAGCGCGCCTACCCGGACTGAACCGCGGCGGTTACGGCGCCTCGTCGGGAGCGTTCGAGGCCGGCGATTCAGCGTCGGCGTCGGGCGCGGCCGGGGCCGGCGTGGCAGGTTCCTTCGCCTCGGCGGCCAGGGCGTCGCGCAAGCTGGGCGTATCCTTGGTGTGGATGTCGTGGATGCGCCAACCGGCCGGGGTCTTCACCAGATCGAAGGTCAGGTGGAACGCGATGTTCTGCCCGAAGGTAGCGTCGGCCAGGCTGAAGCCGGTGAAATCCGCGCTGGCGGTGGCGGTGGTCGGGGTCGCCGCCTGCACCGCGGTGGTCGCCTGGATCTTCTCGGCCTCGCCGCACTGGCAAAGCGGGTCGAGGAAGACCAGGGCCGTCTGCCGGGGGCCGGGGTCGGCCCGGATCAGGGCGATCAGGTCGGCGTCGTAGGTGGTGTCGGCGCTGAGGCCGATGGGCTGCAGGGGCACGGCCGCGCCTGCCTTGTAGGGCAGGTAGAGACCATCGAGGAAGGCCTTGGCGGCCAGCCCGTCCGGCGTGTTCAGGGTGGCGACGGGCGGCGGGGCCGCGGTGTTGGCCCCGGCTTGCGCGGCCGGATCGGCGCCGGCGTCCGGCGCGGCCTTCTGACAGCCGGCGAGCACCAGGCAAGCGACGACCGCGCCCCTCGCGGCGCCGGATTTCCAGTTCATGCCATTATCCCGTCTGACGCCCCGAAGTTAGCCGGCCACGCCGCGGACGAACACCCTCGCCGCGTCGCCGACCACTAGTGGGACGGGCTGTTGCCCCCGGCGCTCGCCTGCGCCGCCGCCTGGGACGAGCTGACCAGCCCGGCCAGGGTCTCGCGGATGGCGGTGGCTTGGCCGATCAAATGCTCCAGCTGCACCGGATCGGTCTGCTGGGCGACCGAGCCGGACATGCCATCCAGCTCGGCGAGCTTGGCCTTGGCGGTGGCCAGGTTGGTCTGCAGCTGCTGGTAGGCCGTCTTGCGGCTCGACGAGGCCAGGAACCAGGGCTTGGGCGAGGCCGCCAGGGTGGTGACCTGGGCCGCCAGGGCGTGCGCCTGGGCGCTGATCCGATCGAACGCCTCGCGCTTCATCGGCGCATAGAAGCGCGGCATCGCCGCATCCGCGGCGGCGAAGCCGGCGTAGGCGACGAACACCTGATGCTCGGCCTGCATCGCCGCTTCCGGAGCCGGCGCATGCGCGACCGCGCCGGCGGCCGCGTCGAGGAGGGCGCTTGCCTTACGCAGGGTGTCGAGCGCCTGGGCGCCCGGGCCGCTCGCTGGGCCGAGGTTGCGCGTGGCGTCGGCCAGCTGGGCGTGGGCGATGCGGTCGAGGGTCGCCGCCTCCGTGCCGGCCATGCCGCTGGCGATGGTGTTGAGCTGGCCGACCAGGGTGTCGCGGTCGCCGGCGGCGGCCGTCGGCGGCAGGCCTTTGACCTGGGCGACCAGTTCGGTGATCCGGGTGCTGGCGCCGTTCAGCGCCCCAAGTTCCTGCGCCGGGCGGCCGAAGTGCTGGGCGTCGGCCACCAGGGCGGTGGCGTCCTGGTCGAGCGGCGGGATGGCGGCGGGCGCCGGACCCGCCGGCGGCGGCGTCTGCGCGACCGGCCCGGAGGCCGGCGCCGGCGCAGGTCCCGCCGGGCCGGCGGTCGCCGGCTTGTGCGGCTGCATCAGCACGACCGCGCCGACGGCAAGGCCGCCCAGCACCACCACGCCGGCGATGATCGGGATCAGTGGCAGGCCGCCCTTGCGGGCCGCCGCGGCGGCAGGCGTCGGCGTGTAGCGCTCGGTCACCGGCGCGGGCTCGGGCAGCCGCGCGGGTGCGGGCTCGGAGGCTGGCGCGGCCTCCACGACTGGCGCAGCCGCCTCTGCGACGGCAGGTTCGGGCTCCGGTTCCGGCTGAGGCTGGGCGGCGGCCTCGACCACCGGCTCCGGCGACGGCTCGGGCTCGAGCGTCGCGTGAGGCTCAGGTTCGGCGGCTTCAGGCTCGGGTTCCGGGGCGGCTTCGGCCACCGGCTCGGGCTCGGGGGCCGCTACAGCCTGGGGCGCCGGCTCGGGTTCCGGCTCATGCAGAACCGGCTCGGGGTCGCGATGCAGCTCGGCCTCGGCGGCCACCGCCGCGACGGCCGCGGCGGCCGGCACGGCTTCGACGACCGGCGCTGACGGCGGCGCCGGGGCTGGCGCGGCCGCGGCCGCCGCCCGGTCCTCGGCGGCTTTCAGCTCGTCGGCGACGGCCTGTGCGTGGGCTTTCAGCGCCGGGAACGAGCCGGCGCGCACGAAGGCGTTCACCGCCGTCAGGTTGGTCTGGTCGACGCCGCGCCAGGCTTCCACCCGCCGCTTCTGCCGGCGCGCCTCGAAGGCCTGCTCCGACTGCGGGAACACGTGCAGGAAATCGGCATAGTCGTCCGGATCGAGGCTGCTCTCGATCGACACCCAGCGCGCCGCCGCGCCGCTGAGCGGCCGCGCCGCACCGCCATTCGCCGGCTCGGGCGCAGCCGTTTCGGCGGCCAGGTCCTGGCCGACCAGATCGACGACGCTGGCCACCACCTTGCGCCAGCCGGGCGCCTCAGGCTCGCCGTTCCAGCCATTCATGTCGGCGCACTGGATGCGGTTGAACGGCAGCGGCGGGGTCGAGCCGTCCAGCGTCAGCTGCACCAGCACGCCGGCCTCGTGCGCCACGTCGGCCTCGGCGCACACCCATCGCGACTTCACTGCCTCGGCGGACCACGCCACCACGACCGCCTTGGCCGCGTGCAGGTGTTCTTCGATCACAGTGGTGTAGTCGCGGTGCGCCGGCAGGTCGTCGTCGCGCCAGACGTTGTAGCCCAGCTCGCGCAGGGCCTTGGCAATCTGTTGCGCCTGACCCTCGGTGGACCGTGCGTAGGAAATGAATACGTCAGCCATTCAATCGCGACCCCGCCCCCGGTCAGCGCGCGGACCCTAGCTAGAGGAACCCTTGCCGGGCAAGGGAAAGGTCGCGATTGGCGCCACACTGGCGTGTTTCACGCCGTTCGCGCGTAGGGTCGGTCCTAGTCATGCGCTGTCGCAATGGGTCCGTCGTCGGGGCCAGCGGCCGGCGGGGCGGGCGGCAGCGCGGCGTTGATGTGGGCGATCTCCTCGCGGGTGGGGACCCGGCGGCCGGCGACGATCTGACCGGGCAGGGCTATGTGCGGCGGCGCGGCGGCCGCCATCAGCACCGCCGACGGCGGAGCGACGGCCTGAGCGGCGGCCGGCGCATTGACGGCGATCGTGCCTGGCGGGTCGGCGCTCAGCGGGGCGATGGCGCTGGCGTAGACCCCCGAGCCCAGCGCGGCCCGCGCGGCGGCGATGGCGTCGAGCGGCGGCCCGGTGATCGAGACCGCCAGCTCATTGCCGCCATAGCGCCCGTTCAGCACCCCCACTTCGCCGGCCGGCCCTGGGAAGCGGTAGAAGATGTGCGCTCCCAGCTGCACGATCCGCACCATCTGCGGCCCCCAGCGCGGGAACACATAGTCGGCGTGGTAGAAGGTCGCCGAGCCCACATCCTTGGCCACGAAGCCGTTCAGCGCCGCCTGCGCCACGCCCGCGGCGCGGGCCCAGTATTCGGGGATCGGGACCTTCGCCAGCGAGCCGTCGCAGGTGAAGGAGAACTGGCAGTAGATCGGCACTTCCGAGCCCTGGTAGACCACCCCGCACACCGACTTGGGGAAGTAGGGGTGGCGCATGCGGTTGATCACCGTCTGGGCCACGGCCTGCTGGCCCTCCAGCGGCTCGAACGCCGCCTCGTAGTAGACGGCCTGGGTCATGCAGAGCACGGCCCGCTCGCGCTCAGGCCCGGTGGCCTTGAGGATGAAGGGCTGGGCGGGCTCGAGGTAGGCGAGGTCGTTGGGCAGCACCGAGTTCAGCAGCGCCGCGTCGGCCTGGCTGAGCTGGCCCACCGGCAGGGTGGGCGGCTGGCCGAGGTTGAGCGTGGTCCAGGCCGCCGGCCGGTCCCAGAAATCGGTGTGCACCGCGGGATCGAACCGCGTCGCCAGACGCGCGGCGCCCGGCCCCATCCCCTGCCGCAGCCGCGCCAGCCCGGCCGCGCCGAACGCGCCGGCCTCGTGCACGATGGCGCGCGCCATGACGCCCGGGCCATCGTCCGCGGACGACCTCGCCCCGCAGGCCGCGAGCAGCAGATACAGGCAGGCGGCGAGCAGGCCGCGGATGGAAGGTCTCGGTGGCACGCCGGACCCTCTACACGATCCCGCCCCCAATTTCGCCCCTCCCCGCCTCGGCCGCCCCCGGAACCCGCTTGCAAGCTGTTTGGTTTCCTCCGGGGCGCCCGAGCGAGGCTGAAAGCGGGTTCAGTTTTCGTGACCCAAAAAAGACGACGCGGGGGCTTTGCGTCCGGCGAACGTGGGTCTATATGGCTTGATGCCACTTATGCTCAGAGTTAGCATAAGGCAGTGACGCCGGCCTTGAACAGGGTGCGGCGTTTCTTCCGGCCAAGGAAATGCTCAAAGTGAGCAAAAGGAGGATCAGATGGCGGACGGGAGCTTCGAGTTCACCCCTGACGTCCAGGCGCAGACCGCCCCGCTGTGGGAGAAGGTCAAGGCCCGCGTCACGCCGATCGAATGGCGCCAGCACGCGCCGCTGATCGCCGAGATCAACCGGCTGAAGCGCGAAAAGCACGCCGTGATCCTGGCCCACAACTACATGACGCCGGAGATCTTCCACGGCGTCGGCGATTTCGTCGGCGACAGCCTGGCGCTGGCCCGCGAGGCCGCCCGCACCGACGCCAGGATCATCGTCCAGGCCGGCGTGCACTTCATGGCCGAGACGTCCAAGGTGCTTTGCCCCGACAAGACGGTGCTGATCCCGGACCTGCGCGCCGGCTGCTCGCTGGCCAGTTCGATCACCGCCGCCGACGTGCGGCTGATCAAGCAGCGCTATCCCGGCATTCCGGTGGTGACCTACGTCAACACCACCGCCGAGGTGAAGGCCGAGACCGACATCTGCTGCACCAGCGCCAATGCCGTGCAGGTGGTGGAAGCCGCCGCGGCCGCCGCCGGGACGGATCGGGTGATCCTGCTCCCGGACGAGTTCCTGGCCCGCAATGTCGCCCGCCAGACCGACATCCGCATCATCGCCTGGCAAGGCCGATGCGAGGTGCACGAGCGCTTCGACGCCGACGACATCCGCCAGGTCCGCGAGTCCTGGCCCGACGCCGAGATCCTGGCCCACCCGGAGTGTCCGGCCGATGTGATCGCCCTGGCCGATTTCGCGGGTTCAACGGCGGCGATGACCGACTATGTGGTGAAGCGCCAGCCGAAGCGGGTGGTGCTGATCACCGAGTGTTCGATGGCTGACAACATCACCGCCGAGGCGCCGAACACCGAGTTCGTGCGGCCCTGCAACCTCTGCCCGCACATGAAGCGCATCAGCCTGGAGAACATCTACGAGGCGCTGCTGAACGACCGCTACGAGGTGCGCATCGACCCCGAGGTCGGCGAGCGGGCCCGGCGCGCCGTGCAGGCGATGATCGACCTGCCGCCCCCCGCCAAACCGGCCCGCTACGACCTGGTCAAGGCGCGCCACCACGTGGACGTGGAGCTGATCTGAGGACGCCATGGATCGCGTGCAGGTCATCCAGGCCGACATCACCACCCTGGCGGTGGACGCGATCGTCAACGCGGCCAACGAGACGCTGATGGGCGGCGGCGGGGTCGATGGGGCGATCCACCGCGCCGCCGGGCCGGACCTGGCCCACGACTGCCGCGCCCTCGGCGGCTGCCCCACCGGCGAGGCGCGGATCACCCGCGGCTACCAGCTGCCGGCCTCCTGGGTGATCCACACGGTGGGCCCGGTGTGGACCGGCGGCGACGGCGGCGAGGCCGATCTGCTCGCGTCGTGCTACCGGACCGCGCTGGAGTTGGCCAGGGACCGCAACCTCAAAAGCATCGCCTTCCCGGCCATCTCGACCGGCATCTACGGCTTTCCGGCCGAGCACGCGGCAGCCATCGCGGCCGAGACCGTGGGGCAGACGCTGGCCGATGACGGCGGCCACTTCGAGGTGGTGATCTTCTGCTGCTTCAACGCGGCCTCGGAGGCCTTGCACAAGGCGGCGCTGGAGGCGGCGGATGTCTGACACCGTCTCCCCCTGGGGTCCGCCCGTCCCCGAGAGCCCGACGCCGGCCCCGCCCGCGCCGCCAGCCGCGCCGTCACCGCTGAGCGAGTGGATCTGGGGCGCGATCTCGACCCTGCTGCTGGCCGGCTGGATCGCCTGGCAGATGAGCCCGCTCTGGGCCGTGGCCGCGGTGTTCGGCGTCTTCGTGCACGAGTTCGGCCACGTGCTGGTGATCAACTGGGCCGGTTCGGGCCCCAGCCGCATCCGCATCATCCCGTTCTTCGGCGGGGCGGCCACCATGGCGCGCCCGCCGACCAGCGACTTCAAGGCGGTGCTGATCGCGGTCGCCGGACCCATCTTCGGCCTCCTCGCCACCCTGCCGTTCTTCGGCCTCGCCGCCTGGACCGGCGTGCCGGGCTGGCGGTCCGGCGCCTTCGTCATCGCCGCCATCAACCTGCTCAACCTCACCCCCGCCACGCCCCTCGACGGCTCCAAAGCGCTGGGCCCGATCCTGGCCCGCATCCACCCGCTGCTGGAGCGCGCGGCCCTGTTCGCGGTCGGCGCCTTCGCCATCGCCTGGACCCTGAGTCGCGGCCAGATGCTACTGCCGCTGGTCATCGGCCTCAGCCTCTTCGCCGCCCTGCGCAGCCCCCGCCTGCGCGCCCCGGCCGAGCCGCTGAGCGCGCCGCAATGGGCGATGGGCCTGGCGCTCTATCTCGGCGCCCTTGCCCTCTGCGCCGGCGTCGCGGCAGCCGCGGCGATCGGCTCCGGGGTCAACCTGCACTTCCTGTCGTTCGGCAGCTTTTCCTTCGGCCACTTCTTTGGAGGCGTGCGATGAGCCGCCCGCGGACTTATTTCGACGGCGTGCTGGTGATCGGCGCGGGGCTCGCGGGCCTCTCCGCCGCGCTCGCCGCCGCGCCCCGCAAGGCGCTGGTGCTGACCGGCGCGCCGCTCGGCGAAGGCTGCTCCTCGGCCTGGGCGCAAGGCGGCATGGCCGCGGCGCTGGCGGCCGACGACACCCCACAGCTGCACGCCGCCGACACCATCGCCGCCGGCGCCGGCCTCTGCGATCCGGACGCGGTCGATATCCTGACCCGCGAAGGCCCGGCCGCTGTGCGCCGCCTCGCCGACCTCGGTGCGCCCTTCGACCGCGACGGCGATGGCGGCTTTGCCCAGGGCCTCGAGGCCGCGCACGGCAAGGCGCGCGTCGCCCGCGTCGGCGGCGACGGCGCCGGCCGCGCCATCATGGCCGCGGTGATCGCCGCCGTGCGCGCCGCGCCCGGCATCGAGGTGCGCGAGGGCGTGCGCGCCCGCCGCCTGCTCACCGACCGCGTCGGCCGGGTGCGCGGCGCCCTGGTCCAGACCGCCGATGGCAATCTCGCCGAGATCGTCGCCCCGGCCACGATCCTGGCCACCGGCGGCCTCGGCGGCCTTTACGCCGTCACCACCACCCCGGCGGAAGTACGCGGCGAGGGCCTGGCCCTCGCGGCCCTCGCCGGCGCCGCCATCGCCGACGCCGAGTTCGTGCAGTTCCACCCGACCGCCATGGACCTCGGCCGCGACCCCGCCCCCCTCGCCACCGAGGCGCTGCGCGGCGAAGGCGCCAAGCTCGTCAATGCCGACGGGACGCCGTTCATGCTGCGCTACCACCCGGCCGCCGAGCTGGCGCCGCGCGACGTGGTGGCCCGCGCCATCGCGGCGGAGCGCCGCGCCGGCCGCGGCGCCTTCCTCGACGCCCGCACCACGGTGGGCGAGGCCTTCCCGCACGAGTTCCCGGCCGTCTTCGCCGCCGCCATGGCCGCCGGCATCGACCCGCGCCGCCAGCCGATCCCGGTCGCGCCGGCGACCCACTACCACATGGGCGGGATCGAGACCGACGCCGACGGCGCCTCGTCTCTCGCTGGCCTCTGGGCCGCTGGCGAGTGCGCCTCCACCGGCGTGCACGGCGCCAATCGCCTCGCCTCCAACTCCCTGCTGGAAGCCGCCGTCTTCGGAACCCGCGCCGGCCGCGCCGCCGGCCTAGCCGCCGACCCCGGCACGTCGCCGCTGCCCGCCGCGTCCGCGCCCGACCTGCCGGACGCCGCCCTGCAGCAGCTGCGCCGCGCCATGAGCCGGGACGCTGGCGTCGTTCGCGACGGCGCGGGCCTGCGCCACCTCATCGCCGAGATCGCCGCGCTCGAAGCGGTCCACGGCGACGCCCTGCCGCTCATCGCGGCGCGCATGGTTGCCGAAGGCGGCCTCGCCCGCCGCGAAAGCCGCGGCGCCCACTTCCGCTCGGACTGTCCCGCCCTCGCCGCCCCGATCCGCAGCCGCGCCACCCTGGCGCCCGCGTTCGAGGCCGCCTGAGTGCTCGAGCCCCTCCCAGATCTGCTGATCGAGCCGATCGTCCGCGCCGCCCTGGCCGAAGACCTCGGCCGCGCCGGCGACATCACTTCGGCCGCCTGTATCGAGGCCGACGCGCGCCTGACGGCCCAGTTCGCCACCCGCAAGACCGGCGTCGTCGCCGGCCTGGCCTGCGCCCGCCTCGCCATCGCGGTGCTGGAGCCGGCCGCCCGCTTCGAGACCATCGGCAAGGATGGTGACTGGGTCCAGGCCGGCGCCCCCCTCGCCCGGGTCGACGCCAACGCCCGCGCCCTGCTCTCCGCCGAGCGGGTGGCGCTGAACCTGCTCGGCCGTCTCTGCGGGGTCGCCACCCTGACCCGGGCCTATGTGGACGCGGTAGCCGGCACGGGCGCCACCATCACCGACACCCGCAAGACCACCCCCGGCCTGCGCGCCCTGGAGAAATACGCGGTGCGCTGCGGCGGCGGCGTCAACCACCGCTTCGGCCTCGACGACGCCATCCTGATCAAGGACAACCACGTCGCTGCCGCCGGCGGCGTCGCCCCCGCCATCCGCCGCGCCAAGTCCGTCCTCGGCCACCTGGTCAAGGTCGAGTGCGAGGTCGATGGCCTGGACCAGCTCGCCGAGGCCCTGGCCGAGCGCCCGGACGTGATCATGCTCGACAACTTCAGCCTCGCCGACCTGCGCACCGCCGTGGCGCTGGCCAAGGGCAAGGTGGTGCTGGAAGCCTCGGGCGGCGTCACCCTGGGAACCGTGCGCCCCATCGCCGAGACCGGCGTCGATGTGATCAGCGTCGGCGCCCTCACCCACTCCGCCCCCGTCCTCGACATCGGCCTCGACGCGGCCTGATCTGCGAATTTGAGCCCGCCGGCGGCATTCTCTTTTACCGCAGAGGCGCAGAGGCCCGCGGAGTTCGCAGAGACGGGCGAGGCCCTCCGCGTGCTCTGCGCCTCTCCTCTGCGCCTCTGCGATAGAAAGACGGCGCCTGCGGCTGCACCCAAGGTCGATGGATCTGCATCCTTCAACCGGCGCCTTACTTCGTTCCCAACTTCAGCAGCAGGTCCCAGGAGGTCAGGGCTGCGGAGGAGAGCAGCACCAGCGTTCCGGCGGCGAGGGTGTCGCGCGCGTCCAAGCCCAGGATGCCCATCTGGAACTCGGCGTAGATCAACAGCCCGAGGCCGATGACGGCGGAGATGAGTCGCCTCGACATCGGCGGCAACAGGTTCTTGCGCTCTGAGGCGCCGCCGCCAATGAAGGCGTGCAGGTGGTAGATGCTGAGAATGGCGGCCGAGGCGGTGATCGCGAGCGAGGCGCGGCCAAAGTCGGTGAGCGACAGCGACGGGAACAAGGCCAACAGCGAGACGAGGATTATGGTCACGTAGCTGCGGAACGCTTGCTCGGCCAGGCGCCGCGGGCCGCCCGGCTCATCGGCGGCGAGCCGGGCCGCGTTGAGCGACACCGAGACGAAGAGCAGCCCCATCAGCGTCGCGGACGCGCCGGCGACGACGGCGTAGTACTGCCACCACTGCTGCATCCTCGCGCCCCTTCCGGCGCAGGGTTAGCCCTTCCGTTCCCGCGGGACCACCGTGGCGTGCTCCAGGCGGCCGCGGCGCAGCAGGGTGAGGGGCAGCGGCGTATCGAGGCTGCGCCAGTCCAGCGCATGGATCAGGTCGTCGGCGCCGGTGACGCGGCGCTCGCCGGCGGCGATGACCACGTCGCCGTCCTGCAGGCCGGCGAGCGCGGCGGGCGAGCCGGGCTCGATGCTGGTGATCAGCACGCCGGCGTCCTGCATCAGGCCCGCCGCGACCGCCTGGCGGCGCGGGATGGCGGCGCGCTGCACGGCGACGCCGATCCAGCCGCGGCGCACGCGGCCATGGCTGAGCAGTTCGCCCAGCACGAACGCGGCGGTGTTGCTGGCGACCGCGAAGCAGATGCCCTGCGCGCCCTGGATCACCGCCGTGTTGATCCCCACCACCTCGCCAGCCGACGAGACCAGGGCGCCGCCGCTGTTGCCGGGGTTCAGCGCCGCGTCGGTCTGGATCAGGTCTTCGAGCTGACGCCCGCCCTGCCCTCGCAGCGAGCGTCCCAGCGCCGAGACCACGCCGGCGGTGATCGTGGCCTCGAAGCCGAGCGGATTGCCGATCGCCACCACCAGCCGGCCACGCGACAGCGCCTGAGAGTCGCCCAGCCGCGCCGCCGGCAGGGTCACGTCGTCATCGACACGCAGCAGAGCGAGGTCAGTATCGGGATCGTCACCCAGCAGGCGCGCCGTCAGGGTGCGGCCCTCGGGCGTGACGATGTCGTGCGCGGCGGCGCCCTGGGCGACGTGGCTGTTGGTGAGGATGAGACCGTCGGGCGACACCACCACGCCCGAGCCGACGCCGACGCCCTTGCCCTTGATGCGCGGATGCACCCGCACCACGGCCGGCGCGACGCGCTCGACGGCGGCGGTCACCACCTGCGAATAGGCGTCGAGGGCGTCGGCGTCGCGGGACGCGGCAGGGATCTCAGGGGTGTCATACATGGCGGAACTCCGGGGCTCCCAGGTGGGAACGCCGGCCCGAAGGTTCAACCGCCGCCGCTCAGGAGGTTGGCGTTGCCGGCGGCGCAGGCTGGGCCTGCGCCTGGCCGGGTTGCGCCGCCGCCGGCGGCGTAACGGACGGCGTCGCGACCGTGGCCGCGATCACTGCAGTGGGCGGCGCGACCGCATTGCTGGCCGGCGCCACCGCGTTGGCTGGCGCGTCGTCGTCGGAGAGCGAGCGGCCCATGAAGCCGTAGAAGATGTGCTGGCCCACCCGGGCGATCTGAATCATCGAGCGCGACCAGAGATTGCCCAGCGCCACCGTGTGGTAGGCCACCGCGTGCCCGACGTCGGGCATCACATAGCCGTCGAGCGCCCGCTGGGCGACGTCGCGCGCCCGGTCCCAGGCCTCCGGCTCGGTGCGCCGGCCCATGGCGCCGTTGCAGGCGAAGGTGAACTGGCAGGTGCGGGCGCCGACGCCCTGGTAGACGACGCCGCAGACGCTCTTCGGGAAGGCCGGATTGCGCACCCGGTTCAGCACCACCTGCGCCACCGCGGCCTGCCCTGCCTCCGGCTCGCCGCGCGCCTCGTAGTAGACCGCCGCGGTCAGGCAGTCGATGTCGCGGCCGGTATCGGCGGCGCTGGCGAACTGATAAGGCGACGAGGGTCGGAACGCCGCAGCCTGCAGCAGCGCCGGGTCAATCGCCACCGCCTCGTGCGCCAGCGCCTGCGGCGCCAGCACCACCAGTTCGGCCAGCACCTGCGGCGGCGCCTGCGCCATCGCCGCCGACACCGCGCGGCCCGCCGCCATCAGTTGCGGCAGCCCGCCCGTCTCGCCGGAAACCCCTGCGGCCGCCTCGCCGGCCAGGTAGGCCAGTCCGATCCCCAGCGTCAGCGCTACGCCCGACACCGCGGCCGTCGCTGCCGAGCGCGCGATGCCGCGCAGGCTGTTGTGGGGATGCGGCAAGGCCCTGAATGTCCCTTGCAACGGGCAAGCGCCCTCGGCCAACGAGCGGGCCGGCATGCGCCATGCCCAAGTTAATAGCTGTGGCTGCAATGTGACGGATTCGCAAGCGCGCGACTGTCGCAGGCGGCGTGGAACAGCCTAGGCGACCTGCTCGGCCCCGTTCGCTTCCGCCGGCTCCAGCGCCAGTTGCAGGGCCGCGAAGAGGCTGGCGGCATCGATCGGCTTGGCGACGTGGCCGTCCATGCCGGCGGCGAGGTAGGCCTCGATCTGGTGCGACATGGCGTTGGCGGTCAGGGCCACGATCGGGGTGCGGGGGCGCTTGAGCTCCGCTTCGCGGCGGCGGATGTGGCGCACGGCGGTGGGGCCATCCATGACCGGCATGGAGACATCCATGAAGATCAGGTCCCAGGCCGAGGTCTCCCAGGCCTCCAGCGCCAGGGCGCCGTTCTCGACGATTACCGGCGTGACACCGGCGTGGCTCAGCAGGGTCTTCAGCACCAGCTGGTTGACCGGATTGTCCTCCGCCGCCAGCACCCGCACGTCGCGCGCCGCGTCGGACACCGCGGCCGGTTGCTCGATCGGCGCGGCGGCGCCCGAGCGCGCCTCGCCGATCCGCGGCGCATCCACCGTCACCGTAAAGGTCGAGCCCTCGCCCAGCCGGCTTTCCACCTCGATCGAGCCGCCCATCAGCTCCGCCAGCTCGCGGCAGATGGCGAGCCCGAGACCAGTGCCGCCGAAGCGCCGCGTGGTCGAGGCGTCGCCTTGCGTGAACTTGGCGAAGAGCGAACTCACCACCTCCGGCCCGATCCCCTCGCCGGTGTCGCTGACCATAAGCCGCAGCCGCTCATCGCGGCAGCAGGCTCGCACGGTCACGGCGCCCGACTCGGTGAACTTCAGCGCGTTGGAGACCAGGTTCAGCATGATCTGGCGCAGCCGGGTCGGGTCGCCCCGATAGGTCCCCTCGGCGGCGCCCATGTCGACCTCGAACGCCAGCCCCTTGGCCTCGGCGGTGGTCCTCAGCGCCTGGCAGGCGCCGCGCACGACCTCGCCCAGGTCGAAGTCGATGATCTCCAGCGCCAGCTTGCCGGCCTCGATTTTGGAGAGGTCGAGCACGTCGTTGAGCACCGACAGCAGCGCCTCGCCGGAGAGCCGCACCACTTCCAACCGCTCGCGCTGCGCCTCGCTAAGCGCATCCATGGACATGGCCTGGGCCATGCCCAGCACCCCGTTCAGCGGGGTGCGGATCTCGTGGCTCATGTTGGCGAGGAAGGCGCTCTTGGCCTGGTTGGCCGCCTCGGCCTCGGCCTTGGCGGCGGCCATGGCGGTGCGCGCCGCCTCCGCCGCCTCGCGCCCGGCGACCAGGCCGCGCGTCGCCACCTCCAGCTTGCGGGCCGTGGCCATGTTGTCGAGGGCGGCGCTGACCGCGTGCACCACGCACATGATCAGCATGATCATCACCACGGCCTGCTCGACGCCGTGGAAGCGCGGCATCAGCAACGGCAGCAGCAGCGGCGCGATGGCGGAGGGCACGCCGGCCTGCACCGCCGCCAGCGGCGACTTGGTGCAGAAGTTGAGGGCGTAGATCAGCTGGCCGCACCAGAAGCCCACCGCCGCCGGCGCGCAGGCCGCGCTGTGGCCGCTCCACAGGATCAGGCCGTAGCTGGTCCAGACCGGGATGGCGAAGTTGCTCGACCAGAAATAGGCCCAGAGTGTCGGCTCGCTGACCCGTCCACGGTTGATGTCGCTGGTGAGGACGAGGGCCCAGCCTTCGAACACGATCAGCGCGCCCGCCCAGGCCAGCGCCAGCGTCCAGCTGACCGCGAAGCCGGCGAGCAGCATCAGCACCACCGCGATCACGAACCGCGTCGGCGCCATCCGATAGCTCTCGACGCCGACCGCCACGTAGCGCGCGTCGAGCAAGTCGCGAAGTCTGGTCATTCGCCGGCTCCCTGCGCCAACCTAGGGCGGTCCGCCGAACACGAGGTTAACGGTCGGTTGGCCTCGCGCCCCGGCCGGGGTAGCTACGGGCATGCTGATCCGCCATTATGCCGCCGCCGACCTGCCGGGCGTCATCCGGCTCTGCGAGCTTGAAGGGTGGCCCTCCTTCCCGGAAGACCCGGCCCGCGCCAACCGCGCCCTGACCGCGCCAGGGGTTACAACTGTAGTCGCGATCGAGGGCGCGGCCCTGGCCGGCTTCGCCCAGCTGCAGAGCGACGGCGAGATCCAGGCCCACCTCTCGCTGATCGCCGTTGACCCCGGCTTCCGCCACCGAGGCATCGCCCGCGACCTGATCGTTGAAGCCCTGCGCCGCGCCGGCGGCCAGCGCATCGACCTGATCACCGACACTGCGGAAGGCTTCTACGCCCAGCTGCCGCATTTCCGCCTGTCGGGCTTCCGTCTGTACCCGGAGTACACCGGACCCGACCACGCTCAGGCCGGCGTGCGCTGGGAGAACGGACGGCGGGTGCGGGGCTGAGCCGCTACTCGTACGCGAGCGCCCACCCGGTTCCCTTCGCCCAGCACACGTCCGCCGGCACGTCGCTCGTGCGGTAGAGCCGCCGCACCTTCTCCGAGCCGCCGCCGCGCAGCGCCTGGGTGAGGCTGGCCTCGCCCTCGGGGTCGCTGACGCCGAAGCAAGGGTAGATGCCGGTGGGCGACTTGAAGCGGGCGCTGAATTCGCCGCCATCGCGCTCGATCAGGAAGATCGCGCCGCGTGTCATCGCCCGCCCGCCGGGCGTCTTGTAGCCGACGCAGAGCGGCAGGATCAGGCGGCCGCCGTCCTTCAGCGCGTCAAGCCAGAGATCCATCGGCCGCGCCGCGCCGGCGTTGACCAGGATCACGTCGGCGGGCGCCAGCGGCAGGGCCGCGCCGTCGCCCTGCAGAGCCGTCACCTGCGGATAGCCGGCGAGGTTGGCCTGGGCCCGCGCCGCCAGCTCCGGCTCGTACTCGATGGCGGTCACGCGCCCGGCTTCGCCCACCAGCCGCGCCAGAATCGCGGTGTAGTAGCCGACGCCGGCGCCGATGTGCACCGCGTGCTCGCCGGGCTGGGCGCGGCCCAGCGAGATCAGGAAGGTCAGGAACGACGGCATGCCGTTGTTCAGCTCCTTCTCGGGGATGATCCCGACCACCTGATCCTGGTAGAGCCAGTGCGGCTCCGCGTCGGGGGTGGCGCGGTAGGCGCCGAGCGTCGCGCGGTTGAGCACTGGCAGCTGCCAGGGACCCGGGCCGAGGAAGGCTTCGCGAGGGATCTCGGCGAGGGCGACCTCCAGGCGCGGATCGTCGGCGCCGGAGGTGAAGGTGACGTGCCGGGCATAGGTGCGGCGCGCGGTATCGGGGTCGAAGTCGGTCATGATGGGTCTCCAGGCGCGGCCGCGGCCGACGCCGGTTGGAAGGGATTGGGATGCGGACCTCAGGCGGCCTTGGCGCCCGGCGCGGCGATCAGGCGAACCGCCCGCTCGAGGCGCTGGCGCGGGTCGAGCGTCTCGAGGATGGCCTGTTTCTCGCTGATCGGCGCGCGGGTCTGCGCGGCGATCAGGTCGCCGAGCACGCCAGCGTGGGTAACGCCCGCGGCCCAGGCGCGGACCGTCGGCATCAGCCCTTGAGTCTCCGCATAAGCGTCGAACGCCGCCGCGGCCGCCGCGACCCGGGCCGGAGCGCCGGCGAACTCCGCCGGGCCGGACACGAGCGGCGCGGCTTCCGCCCGCCGGTAGCCGGGCGCATCGTCCACGCCCAGCAGCCGCGCCCGCTGGCGGCCGCGCACCAGCAGCTTGACCTCGCCAGCCGGCAACACGTTGCGCTCCAGCACGTCGGCGATGACGCCCACGCCGAAGAGGCCGTCCGCGCCTGGGCTGTCGTCCTCGCGGTCGCGCTGGGTGACCAGCAGCACCTCCAACTCGCCCTCGTAGGCCCGCCCGACGGCGCGCTTGGAAAGCTCGCGGCCGACGAACACCGGCGCGGTCTGCTTGGGAAACATCACGATGTCGCGCAGCGCCAGCAGCGGCCCGGACCAGGGCGCGGGCGGCGGCGGGGCGGCAATCGGCTGTGGGGCCGCTTCCTGGCTGTCGATCAGGGCCGCCAGGACCTGCCAGTCCTTTAGGCCGAAGCTGCGGGCGATCAGTTCGAGGCAGTCGCTGTGGCTGAGGGCCAGGCCGCGCTGGGCCAGGGCCTCACGCAGCCGTCTGGCCATGGGTTTGGCGTCGCGATAGTCACGCATGGACGATCCTTTGCTCGGGCGAACGAGGCGTCAGGCGCTTGCGTTGCTGACCCGTCCGCCCGGGGGCGAAGGATGCAGGCCGTCCGTGCGATACGTTCACCAAACCCGAGGGGGCGCAAGCAGCAGGCCGTATCCGCCTGACGCCGAGGTTGGCTCCGGCCGGCGGAGCTGTCAATCCGGTGCGCGCGGCCGGAGCATCGTTCCCATGAGCACCCTGACCCTCTTCGGCCTTTTCGCGGTGACGGCGATGCTGGTCTGCTACGCGATGGAGCAGCGCTCGCCCTGGTGGATCCTGGGCTTCGCCGGCGCCTGCTGGCTGGGCTCGGCCTACGGCTTCGCGCAAGGCGCGTGGCCGTTCGGCCTCGTCGAGGCCGTGTGGGGCGTGGTGGCGATCGTGCGCTGGACGCGGGCGAGGCGTCCGACGTGAGTTAGTGTGTCGGCGCGGTCGAGTTGGAGGCCCCGCCGCCCTGCTGCTGGCGCTGCGAGCGCATGGTCATGATCGCCTGCTTGCAGGGGCCTGAGAGGTCGTTGAAGTGACCGACGACGCATTCGCGCAGGCCGCCGCCCGGGCCCGGCTTGGCGTCCGGGCAGAGCTTGGCGAAGTCGGCCGAGCAGGCCTGCATGACCGCATTGCCGCCGGCCGGCTGGGCGGCGGCGGCGGCGCTGGCGAGCGCGAGGCCAAGCGCCAGCGCGCCGGCGGTGAGAAGGTGATGCTTCATTGAATTCTCCCGACCCTTGGTCGACTGGAATGGCGCCCCGGTTGGCCCCGACATGGCCGCCGAAGATTGCCGGCATGTTTCGTCTTCAACGCGGCGGCCGCGCCAACCCGTCGCCGCTTCAGGCCAGTGTTTCGCCAAAGAAGTCCAGCATGGCCCGCCACGAGCGCTCGTCGGCGCTCTTGTCGTAGGCGAAACCGGGGCGGCCGAGGGCGGCCACGGCCGGGTTGGTGAACGAGTGGCCGGCGCCGCCGTAGACGATCATCCGCCAATCGACCTTGGCCGCGGTCATCTCGGCCTCGAAGGCGGCGCGCTGTTCCGGGGGGATGATCGGGTCGGCCGCGCCGATCTGCACCAGCAGCTTGGCCTTCACCGCGCCTTCCTGGGCCGGCCGCGCCGTACCGAGGCCGGAGTGGAAGCCCACGACCGCCTTCAGCGGCTCGCCGGCGCGGGCCATCTCCAGCACCGTGGTGCCGCCGAAGCAGTAGCCGATGCCGGCCAGGCGCGTGGTGTCGGTCTCGGCCTGCGCCGTCAGGATCGCCAGCGCGGCGTGGGCGCGGGCCCGGATGCCGGTGGGGTCGCCCATCCAGGCGGTGATGCGCGGCATGGCCTGGCTCAGGTCCGCCAGCGGCTGGCCGTCGCCGTAGTAGTCGAGCGCGAAGGCGACGTAGCCCGCCTCGGCCAGCCGCCGCGCGCAATTCTTGGCGTGATCGGCAAGCCCGCCGCCCTCGTGCGCCACGATGATCCCCGGCCGCTTGCCCGGCCTGGCGTCATCTACCGCGAGGTAACCCACCAGCCGCGCGCCGTCCGCGTGATACTCGATGTCCTGGGTCTTCATGGCCGGGCTTCCTCTGTGCGAGACGCTTATAGCGCCCTCCCTGCCGCTTGTCGGGAGGGAGGCTAAAGCTCCGCCAAGCGGCGGCGAAAGAAGCGGCGTTCCGGGTCATGGCGGGCGAGGCGCAGCGCCTCCTCGTAGGCGCAGCGCGCCTCGGCGGCGCGGCCCAGGCGCCGCAGCAGGTCGGCGCGGGTGGCGGGCAGCACGTCATAGCCGGCCAGGGCGCCGCGGGCGGCCAGGGCGTCGATGCGCTGCAGGGCGGCGGCGGGGCCGTCGACCATGGCCAGGGCCGCGGCGTGGTTCAACTCCACCACCGGCGAGGGCGAGAGCCGCATCAGCACCGCGTAGAGGCCGACGATCTGGCGCCAATCGGTGGCCTCGGGCGTCTCGGCCCGGTCATGCAGCGCCGCGATCGCCGCCTGCACGGCGTAGATCGAGGGCGGGACGGTGGCGGTGAGCGCCGGCTCGACCAGGGCAAGGCCCTGCTCGATCATCTTGCGGTTCCAGCGCGCCCGGTCCTGGTCCTCGAGCAGCACCAGGTCGCCGGCCGCATCGTAGCGCGCCGGCCGCCGCGCCTCGTGCAGCAGCATCAGCGCCAGCAGGCCCTGGATCGCGCCGCGCCCCGGCAGCAGCTTGTCCAGCCGCCGCGCCAGGCCGATCGCCTCGCCGGCCAGGCTGCGGCCGGGATCGCCGGCGTAGGCCTCGGTGAACACCAGGTAGATCGCCGCCAGCACCCCGTCGATGCGCCCATCCAGCGCCTCGCGCGGCGGGGTGGCGTAAGGGATGCCGGCGGCGCGGATCTTGGCCTTCGCTCGCACCAGCCGCTGCGCCATGGTCTCCTCGGCGACCAGGAAGGCGCGCGCCACCGCCGGCGTCGCCAGGCCGCAGACCGTGCGCAGCGTCAGCGCCACCTGCGCCTCCAGGCCGAGCGCCGGGTGGCAGCAGGTGAAGATCAGCCGCAGCATGTCGTCGTCGCCGAACGCGGCGGCCGCCTCGTCGTCCGCCTCGGGTGAAGCCTGCGCCGCCAGCTCGGCCTCGTGCTCCAGCGCCGGGACCTTGCTGCGGAAGGCGACGCGCCGCCGCAGCTGGTCCAGCGCCTTGCGCCGCCCGACAGTGATCAGCCAGGCGCGCGGATTGGCCGGCGGCTCCTTCGGCCAGGCCACCGCCGCCGCCGCGAAGGCCTCCTGCAGCCCCTCCTCGGCGAGGTCGAAGTCGCCCACCAGCCGGATCAGGCTGGCGAGCGCTTCGGGGCCGTGGGCGCGGAAGGCGGCGTCGAGCCTCACCCCATGGCCCAGACGGGGCGCACCTCGATCGAGCCGTGCTTGGCGGTGGGGACCTTGGCCGCGATGCCGACCGCCTCGTCCAGGTCCTTGGCCTCGACCAGGTAGTAGCCGCCGAGCTGCTCGCGGGTCTCGGCGAACGGGCCGTCGGTGGCCAGGGTCTTGCCGTCCCGCACCCGCACCGTGGTGGCGGTGGCGACGGGCTTCAGCCGGTCAGCCGACTTGAAATTGCCGTTCTGGATGATGCCCTGGGTGAAAACCCCGTAGTCGGCCATCATCTTTTCGCCGTCCTGGTT
>DATAVF010000057.1:0-25044 GCA_036267835.1 Caulobacteraceae bacterium
GCTGGGTGAGTGCGGCGCCGGATCAGTTCGATCTCGACGGGGCGGTGCTTCGGCGTGCGGACGGCGAATTGCGCGCCTTCATGCAGGCGCTGGCGGTGCGGCTCGAGGGCGCGCTGCCAGGCCGGGTGACAGTCGAGCGGCGGCGCGACGGGCTTTTCGCTCGCACCAGCCACGTGGCCAGCATCTCCGTGCGCGGCGACAAGGCGCTCTACGAGCTCGGCTTCGACAAGGGCAATCTCACCGCGACGCGGGCCAAGTTCGTGCGTGGGGTCAGCATCAGCTCCTCGACCATTCCGGCCCGCGAGTGGCTCGGCGAGGTCGGCGACGAGCTGAATGCCCTGGCTGAAGAAGCGGGGTCCGCCAGCGATGCCCTGCACGGCTTCCTTTAGGCGAGATCAGGCATGCCGTGGTTCACCAAGAAGAGCACCAGCGCCGGGCCCGACGCAGCCGCCATCCAGGCGGCGATGGCGGCGGCCGACCAGCGCATCGCGGCCTGGGATGCGGCGATCAATTCCGACCGCCTGCCCGACTTCGTCACCGCCCGCCTCTCGGCCGCCGCGAATGGCAAGACGCCGTGGCTCGCCACCATGACCCCGGCCGAGCTGCTGCTGATCCGCTCGCACGGCCTGCGCCCGCTGGCCACGGTCACCGGCACCTGCTGGTTCCAGTTCGGCCGCAGCTGGACCGAGGGCCACGCCACCGGCTGGCAGACGGCGCTGCGCCGGCTCAAGGCCGAGGCGGTGGCCTGCGGCGCCAACGCCGTCGTCGATGTGAAGATGCGCACTGCCCCCGGCGGCGCCAGCCAGAGCATGGACTACAGCCTGATCGGCACGGCGGTGCGCCTGAAGGACCTGCCCGCCAATCCCGACCCGGTGGTGGCCACGGTGCCCGCCATCGAGTTCGTGCGCCTGCTCGAGGCCGAGGTGGTGCCGACCGGCATCGCCGTCGGCGCCTACTACGAGTGGATGAGCGACAATCTCGGCATGGGGCTGGTCTCGACGTTCGCGCCGAACCAGCCGCTGACCGGGCTGACCAAGTTCTGGGAGCGGGCGCGCCGCCGCGCCCACCAGGCCTTGCGCGATGACGCCAAGACCCAGGGCAACGGCGTCCTGGCCCACACCCATTTCGGCCAGCTGCTGAAGAGCGAGGTCGAAAACCAGCCCAACCGGTTCCTTGGCCGCCACATCGTCATCGGCACGGTGGTCGATTGCAAGAAGGGCCGGCCGGTGCCGCACGAGATCGAGATGGTCCTGGACATGCGCGACGACCTCTCGCCGCTGCTGAAGTCCAAGGTCGCGCCCCGCAACGCCTACGCCACCAACGACCGAGAGGCCGAAATCTAGATGAGCGACAACGCCATTCCCGCCCACGCCCTGGAACGCCTCGAGGGGCTGCGCAAGCAGGGCCACGCCGGCGGCATCTTCACCTCGGACTTCTCGGTCAACGAGTTCCTGCTGGTGCGCAAGGCCGGGTTCGAGCCCGTCGGCCTTTGCGTCGGCTCCTGCATCTACCATGTCGGCATCCAGTACGGGGCCTGGAACAAGAACCAGGAGATGTCGGTGCTTTCCCAGGCCATGTACCACGCCCGCGAACTGGCCATGGCCCGGATGCGCGAGGAAGCGGCCGACATGGGCGCTGACGGCGTCGTCGGCGTGCGGCTCACCGTCAAGCGCATGGAGTGGGACGAGCACGTGCTGGAGTTCGTGGCCATCGGCACCGGCGTGGTGCACGCGGCCGGCCACACCACCTTCAAGGGGCCGAAGGGCCAGCCCTTCACCTCCGACCTCACGGGCCAGGACTTCTGGACCCTGCTGCACGCCGGCTACCGGCCGCTGGAAATGGTGATGGGCAGCTGCGTCTATCACGTCGCCCACCGCGGCATGTTCCAGACCATGGGCACGGTCGGCCAGAACGTCGAGCTCACCAACTTCTCCCAGGCCCTCTACGACGCCCGCGAGATCGCCATGGAGCGGATGCAGGCCGAGGCCATCGAGGCCAGCGCCGAGGGCGTCGTCGGCGTGGACTTGCACGAGGGCAGCCACAACTGGCAGCCTCACGTGATCGAGTTTTTCGCCGTCGGCACCGCCGTGACGCCGATCAGCGAGGAGTTGGACGCGTCGACCATCCCCGATCCGCAGCTGGTGCTGTCGGTGAACAGTTAAGAGCCAATCCCCATGAGCATTCTCGGACGCGTGGCCGACCTCTTCCAGGCCAAGACCACCAAGCTTCTCAACGCCATCGAGGACCCCAACGACACCCTCGACCTGTCCTACGAGAAGATGCTGACCGGCCTGCAGGAGACCAAGCAGCACCTGGCCGACGTGGTCGCCCAGCAGATGTCGCTGCAGCGCCAGATCGCCTCCAGCGACAAGGAAGCGGCCGGGGCCGAGGATGACGCCAAGTACGCCGTGCAGGCCGGGCGCGACGACCTCGCCCGCGCCGCCCTGGTGCACCGCCAGCGGGCGATGGACGGCCGCGCCACCATCCAGCAAGCGCTCGACGCGATCACCCCGCAGATCGCCAAGCTGGCCGACTACCAGCAGCGCCTGGAGGACCGGATCGAACGCTTCCGGACCCAGAAGGACACGATGAAGGCGAGCTACGCCGCCGCCCAGGCCCAGGTGAAGGTCACCCAGTCGCTGACCGGGGTCGGCAGCCGCATGGGCAATGTCGATGCCTCGCTGAAGCGCGCAGAGGACAAGATGCTGGGCATGCGCGACAAGGCCGACGCGATGGACACCCTGATGCAGCAGGGCCTGCTCAGCGATCCCTCCGACAAGCGCAGCCGCACCGACAAGGAACTCGCCGACCTGCGCGACGCCCACGTGGTCGAAGACCAGCTGGTCCAGTTGAAAGCCTCGATGACCGCCCACGAGATCGAGGGGCCGTCGACGACGCCCGCGCTGCCGGCGCCGGATAAGGCATAGCCGTCCGTCCCCTCAATGGGGGCCGGGCCCGCCGCTCAGCCTGGCTTTGCAGACGGCGCCAGCCGCAGTGATCGCATCCGAGGTCGGGGCCAGGGTCTGCTTCTGGGCGTCTGTAAGCTGATCCAGCTGGCTGACGACGCAGATGCAATAGGCTTCGCCGGTCGCCCAGTCAGTGCTCTTGGGGGGGAGCGTTGCAAGGCAAGCGTCGTGCTGGATCTTGTCGAAACTCGCCGCTGGCGTCGCGGCCTCCTGGGGGACCTGGAACCCCACCGGGATCACCACCGGAGCGCGCGTCGGCACGCCATATTGGGTCGCCGGCTTCATGCGCATGTAGGCGGTCATCTCCAGGGCGGCGTTGCCGAAGCCGGCGCCCGCGGGCGTCTCGCTTTCGACGACGCAGTCGGTGAGGTAGCCTTCCTCGTCGGCGTCGCAAGCCAGCACCGCCCGGCCGTTCACGCCGTCACGCGCGGCATTGGCGGGATAGACCCGCGACACTTCGTCGGCCGTCGGCCTGACCAGCCAGTCGGGGTTGGTGCGGCTGGGCAGGTGATAGTTGGGGGCCACCAGCTTGTCGGCCTCGACGGGCGCCGGCGCCGTCGTCGAGGTGTTCGCAGCAGGCTGGGTGGCTTCGTCGAACGCCTTCTGCTGATCGACAGCGAGGAGGGCGTAGAACCGCTTGGCGGCGTCCGCCCTGGCCCGCATCTTCGCGGCGTCCTGCGCCATGTTGTCGGCGTAGAGAGTCAGCCGCGCCGGCAGCGTCAGCGCCCGGAACTGATCGGCGGTCACCGCGCCGGGCGCCGTGTCGGCGAGCGTCGCCTCGTAGTCCGAGAGCGCTTGCTGCTGATGCAGGTCAAGCTTCAGGCGGGCGACGATCCTGGCGTTCCACGCCGCGTAGGCGCCGGCCGGGGCCGCGGTGTCCTGCGCCCCCGCCGTCGCACCCTGAAGCACGAAGAGCGTGAGCGCGAGCACAGTCGCGCCGATCCGCAAACGTGACGACATCCCCACCCCCGTAGCGTTCGTTCCCGGATCGATTTCAACCCCGGATCGATGCGGAAGGCGAGCGCTTTCGGCCGCGGCGCGCCGTCGCTGGGCCCCAGGTCAGGCTGTGGTCACCGCGGCGGATAGGCCGTGAAGATGTAGTCCTTGGCCGCCACGCCCGTGTGGCAGGCGTAGCCGCACTCGGCGCCGGTCCCGTTGGGTTTGAAGGTCTGGGTCGCCGGGTCGTAGAGGAACTGCGCGTAGGCCCAGCCGTGAGTCTGCGGAAAGCGCTTCAGGTCCTTCTCGATGAAGGACACTGACATCAGCGCCCCCGGAACCGCCACGACATAGGGCTGAGTGTTCTGCTTCGGGGCCCACTCGATCTTCACGATCTTGGAACCGTCGGGAAAGCTCTGGCCGTCGGCCGGGAGGCCGCGCCGGAACGCCGCTATCATCACGGGATTGGCCGAGATCACCTTCAAGCCGTCGCTGACCTGGCTGACGGCGACCGGCTGCCAGGTGTCGTAGCCCCGAAATTCGGCGAACCTGAGCCCACCCCCGGGCACGCTGAGGCTGTATCGGTCCTGCGCCGCAAGGGCGATGCCCCCGAACGCCACGATGGACGCGGCGACGATGGCCAACCGGGTGAACGGAATTCTCGGCATGGTTCGGCCCTGCGCTGGCGATGTGAAGAACGAAAACCGGCGCTGGTCTTACGAAGGCTGATCCGGCGCGAACGGGATGGCGAGCCCGAGGCTCAAGCACGTTGGCGAGCGTCGTAGGCTCCGAAGCGCGGTCGGCGCAAGGTTCGTGCGGGCGGGCCGGAACACGCTTGGTTGAACTCGGTTCGGTGATGAACCTTCACTCGATATCCTCGCCCCGCCGCCGGGACCTTTCCCTTGCCCGCGGCCGCACCGCCTCGCTAGGGTCCGCCAGCAACGGCGGAGGCGTACGCAGAGTGACCGAGACCAGGACCTTCGAGATCGCTGATGGCGTCTATCGCTTCTCGACCGCGGTCAGCGGCATCGGGCCCGAGCCCTTCACCTTCAACCAGTTCCTGATCAAGGCCGACGCGCCGATGCTGTTCCACCTGGGGCATCGGCGGATGTTCGGCGAGGTCTCGGCCGCGGTGGCGCGGGTGCTGCCGCTGGCCAGCCTGCGCTACCTGAGTTTCGGCCACGTGGAGGCCGACGAGTGCGGCGCGCTCAACCAGTGGCTGGCGGCCGCCCCGAACGCCGAGGTGGTGCACAGCCAGACCGCCTGCACGGTCTCGCTGAACGACCTGGCCGATCGTCCGCCGCGCCCCCTGGCTGACGGCGAGACCCTCGACCTCGGCGGCAAGCGCATGCGCTGGATCGACACCCCGCACGTGCCGCACGGCTGGGAGGCCGGCCTGATGTGGGAGGAAACCGCCGCCACCCTCTTCTGCGGCGATCTGCTGACCCACGGCGGCGACGGGCCGGCGCTCACGGAGGCCGATATCAGCGCGCCGGCGATCGCGATGGAGGACATGTTCCACGCCATGTCCATGTCCGCCAACACCCGCGCCGTGCTGCACCAGCTGGCCGACCTCGGCCCGGCGACCCTGGCGCTGATGCACGGCGCCTCATTCCGCGGCGACGGCGCCGGCGCCCTGCGAGCGCTGGCCGACCACTACTTCCCGGGCTGAGCCCTCAGGCGACGGCGTCGATTGCGGCGCCCAGCGTTTCGACCAGCCAGTGGATCTGCTCCTCGCTGATGATCAGCGGCGGCGAGAGGGCGATGGTGTCGCCGGTGGTGCGGACCATCAGGCCGGTCTGGAAGCAGCGCACCATGGTGTCGTAGCCACGGGCGCCGGGCGCGCCATCGCGGGGCGCGAGGTCGATCGCGCCCATCAGGCCGAGGTTGCGGATGTCGGTGACGTGGCGGCGGCCGCGCAGCGAGTGCACCGCCTCCTGGAACATCGGCGCCAGGCTGGCGGCGCGCTCGAACAGGCCCTCGCGCTGGTAGATGCCGATCGTCGCCAGCGCGGCGGCGCAGGCGACCGGGTGGGCGGAGTAGGTGTAGCCGTGGAACAGCTCCATGGCGCCCGGCGGGCCCTGCATCAGCGCGTCGTGGATCTCGCGTCTGGCGGCGACGGCGCCCATCGGGATCGCGGCGTTCGAGATGCCCTTGGCCATGGTCATCATGTCGGGCGTGACGCCGAAATACTGCCCCGCGAACGGCGCGCCGAGGCGGCCGAAGCCGGTGATCACTTCGTCGAAGATGAGCAGCAGGCCGTGCTTGTCGCAGAGGCCGCGCAGCCGCTCCAGATAGCCGACCGGCGGCGGCAGCACGCCTGCGGAGCCGGCTACCGGCTCGACGATCACCGCGGCGATGGTGTCGGCCCCGTGCAGGGCGATGATGCCCTCCAGCGCGTCCGCCAGCTCGGCCCCGTGCTCGGGCTGGCCCTTGGCGAAGGCGTTGCGCTTGGGATCGTGGGTGTGGGGCAGGTGGTCGGCGCCCGGCAGGGTCAGGAAGGTGCGGCGGTTGTTCACCAGGCCGCCCACGGTGATGCCGCCGAAACCGACGCCGTGGTAGCCGCGCTCGCGGCCGATGAAGCGGGTGCGCTGCCCCTCGCCGCGGACGCGGTGGTAGGCCAGCGCGATCTTCAGCGCCGTGTCCACCGATTCCGAGCCGGAGTTGGCGAAGAAGATGCGGTCGAGGCCGGCCGGGGTGATGGCCGCGATGGCGCTGGCCATCTCGAACGCCAGCGGGTGGCCCATCTGGAACGATGGCGCATAGTCGAGCGACAGCAGCTGCTGGTTCACCGCCGCGGCGATCTCAGGTCGGCCGTGGCCGGCGTTGACGCACCAGAGGCCCGAGGTCGCGTCCAGCACCTGCCGGCCGTCCTCGCTGGTATAGTACATGCCCTTGGCCCCCACGATCAGGCGCGGATCGGCTTTGAACTGGCGATTGGCCGTGAACGGCATCCAGAAGGCCGAGAGGTCGGGCCGGTTGCTGATCTGGGCGGGCGAGGCGGCGGTGTTCATGCCTCTTCTCTAAGCGTTTTGGGCCTGGATGCGCCAGCGCCGCCGCGCCGAATGGCGGCCCTTAAGCGTCCACCTTCAGGTCGAACTTCTGCGCGTCGATCGGCCTGGCGCCCCGCAGCTCCGCCGCACCCGCCGGCGCCCCGTCCAGCGCCACCCGGGCGCCGACGCCGATGTTGTGGATGATGTCAGCGATCTCGGCCGCCGTGTGATCCGGATGGGTGGCCACCATCACCGTGCGGTCGAGGATTTCCAGCGAGCGGGCGCACATGTCCTTGGAGTATTCGCGCCGGCAGCCCTCGTTGGCCGTCATGTTATAGGGGTTCATCGCCGGGTGCGCGGCGCCGGCGCCCATCAGCACCTGGTCCCACTCCGTGTAGTTATGCCGCCCGGTCTGGCCGACGATGACGGCGGGCACGAGGGCCGAGAAGCGCTTGGCCGCCTCAGCCGACGGGAAGCTGTACATCACCTGCGCCGCGCAATCGTCGTCCGGGCTGTGGGTCAGGGTGGGCGCGAGGCCGAGGTTGCCGAGCTGGGCGGCGCCGGCGAGGATCGCCCGCTTCTCGGCCCGCATCGCGCCGATCATGCCGTCGATGCGGTCCAGCTGCACGTTCAGCATCGCGCCCATCAGCTCCGAGGCGCGGGCGCCGTTGCCGGAGAAGGGCTGCACCGCGTCGCTGCGGCCCTGCCAGTAGAAGTGGCAGGGGTCGATGCAGCACCGCACCCGCTCGGCCCAGACGTCGTCGTTGACCGCCACGCCGCCGCCCTCGCCGCAGGTCATGTTCTTGAAATAGTTGAAACTGAAGGCGCCGATGTGCCCGACCGAGCCGAACTTGCGGCCCTTGTAGCCGCCGCCGACGCCCTGGCAGGCGTCCTCGATGACCACCAGTCCGCGCCGCGCCGCGATCTCCATGATGGCGTCCATGTCGCAGGCCGCGCCCCACATGTGCACCGCGACCACCGCCTTGGTGCGCGGCCCGATGGCGGCCTCGATCGCGGCGGGGTCGATGGTGAGGCTCTCGTCGATATCGACGATCACCGGAATGGCGCCGGCCGTCAGCACCGAGGTGGCGGTGGCCATGTAAGTGTGGGCGGGGATCAGCACCTCATCGCCGGGGCCGAGGCCGACGGCGGTCATCGCCGCCGCCAGCGCGTGGCTGCCGCTGGCGCCGAGGGCGAAGTGCTTCACACCCAGCCACTCGGCATAGCGCCGCTCGAAGCTCTCGCACTCATGGCCGACGCCGTAGCGGAAGAGGGCGCCCGTCTCGATCACCCGCGTCAGGGCGTCGATCTCCGCCTGGCCCGCCTTGTACATGCCGCCGCCTCCGCCGATGCCACCTTGCTGCGATGGCGCTGATGGTTCTAGCAGAAACGCCACGGCCGCCAGCCGATCTTGCCGAAGGACGCCGCTCATGAGCAGCCCGCCGAAAGTCGCTTTGCTGGGCGCTGGCCGCATGGGAACGGTGCACGGTCGCCATGCCGCCGCCAACCCGCGGCTGGACCTCGTCTACCTGGTCGAGCCACGCGCCGAAGTCGCCGCCGCCTTCGCCGCCGAGCTCGGCTGCCGCACGGCCAGCCTGGACGCGGTGCTGGCCGACCCCGAGATCGCCGGCGTGCTGGTCTGCAGCTCCACCGACACCCACCTCGAAGCCGCCCTGGCCGCGCTCGCCGCCGGCAAGGCGGTGTTCTGCGAGAAGCCGCTAGACCTCGAACTCTCCCGGCTGCGCGCCCACGCCGCCGAGCTCTCCCATCCCGCCGCGCCGCTGTACGTGGCCTTCAACCGCCGCTTCGACCCGCACTTCCAGGCGCTGAAGGCCAAGGTCGCGTCCGGCGCGATCGGCGAGCTGGAGACTGTGCACCTGATCAGCCACGATCCGCGCAGCCCCCCGCCGTCCTTCATCCCCACCAGCGGCGGCCTCTTCCGCGACTTCACCATCCACGACTTCGACATGGCCCGCTGGCTCTTCGAAGAGGAGCCCACGGAGGTCTTCGCCTGGGCTTCCTGTCTGGTCGACCCGGCCATCGGCGCGGCTGGCGACGTCGACACCGCCCGCACCCTGCTGCGCTTCGCCTCGGGGCGCCTCTGCACCATCTCCAACACCCGCCGCAGCGCCTACGGCTACGACCAGCGCGCCGAATGCTACGGCTCGCGTGGCATGACCATGGCCGGCAACCCCCGCGTCTCGACGCTGCGAGTGTGGAACGAGAGCGGGGCGCAGGCCGCGCCGATGTTCGACGGATTCCAGACGCGGTACCTCGCATCCTACCGCGCCGAACTCGACCACTTCGCGGACGTGCTCGCCGGCGTGGCGTCGCCGCTCACGGGGTACGAGGCGAGCGTGCAAGCGCTGGTGCTGGCGGAAGCGGCGATGCGGTCAGTGAAGACGGGCGCGCCGGTCAAGGTTGGCGCGCCTCACCCCGAAAGCGGATTGAGACAGGGTTGAATTGCCGGCCGCTGCGACGACGCTCCTCACCCATGAAATGGGGGAGGTGACGCGCGGCGCGCGACGGAGGGCGTGCGCCAACTCGCAGGACGAGCGGGAACATCGACATCGCCGGGCGTCGGATTGGCCTGGGCGGCGCTCAGGCACGCTTCCGGCCGCTTAGGGGAGCCCCCTCCGTCGACCTCCGGTCGCCACCTCCCACGCGGAGCGGCTAAGGCGTGCACACATCCAGAGAGTTTTCTGTGAAATCAAATGGTTATGGCATCTTCACTCAATGTCCTTCTCCCCTCGCGGGAGAAGGTGGCGGTCGGAGACCGCCGGATGAGGGGCCGCACGGACTCTCCGATAAGCCTCTGAGATTATTCGGCAGTCATCGCGCGGCCCCTCATCCGTCGCCTACGGCGACACCTTCTCCCGCGAGGGGAGAAGGGACGAAAGACGCCTGCTCAGTGAGATGTGTGCATGCCTTAGACGCGGAGCGGGGGAGGAGCGGTCAAGGGTGATCGCACCTGAACTCAACCGGCTCTAGGGTGCTTCAAGCGAACGTCACCTGCTCCCCGTGCCGCACCAGCGGGATCGCGTTCCTGCGCAGATGCCCCGTCCCCACGTCCAGCATGGGTTCGCGGGTGTATTGGGCCAGGTAGACGCGGCGGAAGCGGTCGGTCTGGTTGGCGCCCGTGGCGTGCAGCAGCAGGCTGGAGAAGGCGACAATGCTGCCGGCGGGGACCTCGATGGTCTCGGCCAGGCTGTCGTCGGTCCAGCCGACCAGGTCGTTGGTCCCTGGCTGGCGAACGTGGGGAAGGGGACCTTTGCCCGACTCGGGGATCTTGGAGAACGGCAGCACCCGCACCGTACCGTTCTGGGCGGTGGCGTCGTCGAGCGGGCACCAGCAGGTGAGGTAGGGCTTGTGCTCCGGCGGGCCGCCGTTGCCGACCACGTAGCCTGAGTCCTGGTGCCAGCTGAACGGCAGGCCGCCCTCGGGTCCCTTCACCACGAATTGGTCGAAGAAGAAGTAGGCGTCCTCGCCTAAGGTGGCGCGGCAGACGTCGGCCATGGTCTGGCTGAACAGCATGGTGCGCAGCGCCGGCTGGGCGCGCTGGCACTCGTTGGCGAAATAGCGCCGGCCGCGGTGACTGATCCCGATCGTATCGACGCCGGCCGCGTCCATCCGGGCATCCTCACGGGCGACGAAACGGTCGCACTGGTCGCGCAGCAAGGCCAGGGTCTCGGCGTCGAGCGCGCCCTTGAAGACCGCGTAGCCTTCCTGCTCGAATTGCGCCTTCTGGGTCGGGTAGTCGCTCATGTCATCGCTCCGTCAGTCATGCGAGAGCCGCCTCGGGCGCCGGCGCCGCCGCGGTGATGCGCGGCAGCACGAGCTGCACCCAGCCGACCCCCAACAGATAGGAAACCGAGGCCCAAGCCAGCAGGGGCCCGTAGCCGTAGCCGTGATCCAGCGTCCACCCGGCGACCTGCAGGATCACCATGCCCGACAGGTTGCCGAAGAAGGCCCCCAGCGCGATCACCGTCGCCACCCGCGCCGGCGGCGAGACGTCGGTGGCCAGCGCGAAGACATTGACCGAGAAGCCCTGGTGCGCGGCCAGGGTCAGGCCGAGCAGGCCCGCGGCGATCCAGTAGTTCCCGGCCATCGGCGCGAACCACACCGGGGTCACCAACAGGGCGCAGATCAGTAGCAGGGTCTTGCGCGTGGCATTGAGGCTGACGCCGGCGCGCAGCAGCCGGGTCGAGGCGAAGCCCGCGATCAGCGAGCCCACGGCGGCGAGCGCATAGATCACCGCCAGCGGCGCGCCGAAGGCGTCCATGCCGAGGTGAAAGACGCGGTGGAAGAGGTCTGGCATCCAGTAGAGCAGCAGCCACCAGACGTTGTCCGACAGCACCTTGGCCCCGGCGACGCCCCAGGTGCGGCGATCGCTCAGCACTTCGCTCCAGCGCACTGGCTCGGCGGCCGGGGCTGGGGTGGCGGCTTCGGCCACGCTCATCCGCCCGGGTCGGATCAGCAGCCACACCGCGACCCAGACCAGGCCGAGCCCGCCGGTCAGCAGGAAGGAATTGGCCCAGCCGATCTTCAGGGCGACCAGCGGGATGATCAGCGGCGTGACGATCGCGCCCGTCGTGTTGGCGGCGTTGAGGATGCCCACCGCCATGGCGCGCGCTTCGTTGGGGAAGAGGGCGGCGATGGTCTTGATCGCGGTCGGCGTCCCCAGTGCCTCGGTGGCGCCCAGGGCGGCGCGGGCGATGGTGAATTGCCCCAGCGTGCGCATCACCGCATGGGCCATGGCGGCCAGGCTCCAGAGCCCCACTGCCAGCGGGTTGGCGCGCCGCCAGCCGATGCGGTCGACCAGCCAGCCCGAGCCCAGCAGGGCGATGGCCGAGGCGAACTGGAACACCGAGGTCAGGTTGCCGTAGTCGCTGTCGCTCCAGTGCAGGTCGTGCTGCAGCATGGGCTTGAGCACCGCGATGATCTGGCGATCGGCGTAGTTCAGCACGCCGCCGACGGTGATCAGCCCCAGCACGAGGGCGCTGCGCGGCGTCCATGTGGCTGCGGCCTCGCTCACACGTCCGCCATGCCGGCGAAGAGCGCGGCGTGGGGCGAGCCCTTGCGCCAGAACACCGGCGGGGCGCCGATGGGCGCGGCCACCTCGGCCTCGGCGCCGCCCGGATAGGTCTTGCCGCTCCAGACATGCTTCCAGTCGGCGCCGGCGGGCAGGTAGACGCTGCGGGTCTCGGCGCCGGCGTCCACCACCGGCGCGACCAGCAGGTCGGGGCCGAGCAGGTAGACGGTCTGGCTTTCGTAAGCGCCGGGGTCGTCCTCGAAGTGCAGGAAGAGCGGGCGCTGCAGCGGCAGGCCGGTAGCGACGGCTTCGCGGCTAAGTTCGGCGCGGTAAGGCGCGAGGTGGCGGTAGATCCGGGACATGCGAGCGAAGCCAGCTAGTACATCAGGGTCCTGATCCAGCTGCAGGTTCTCGAACGGCCGGTTGCCCTCATGGGAGCGCATGATCGCGGTGAAGGCGGCCATCTCGCTCCAGCGCTGGATGAGTTCGGCGGTGCGGACGTTGCCGAAGAGGCTGGTGTACCCGCCGATGTCGCTGTGGTGGTAGGCGTTGCCCAGCAGGCCGGATGAGAGGGCCGCGCAGATCACCGTCTGCAAGCCGTCGTGGCGGGAGAAGTCCACCGACTGGTCGCCGGCCCAGAGCAGCGGGCAATGCGCCTGCACCCCAGTGTAGCCGGCCCGCATGAAGAACAGGGTCTCGCCGGTCTTGGCGCGGCTGGCGACGGCCTTGGCATTGACCTCGCCCCAGAGCGTCGGCCAGGCGTTGTGGGCCAACATGCCGTCAAGGCCGCTGGCCAGGCGCACGTCGTGGGGCAGGTATTCGCCGAAGTCGGCCATCCAGCCGGAGAGGCCGAAGTCGAGCATGTTCTTGCCGATCACCTCTTCCTCGAACCAGGCCTTGGCCCCCGGATTGGTGAAATCGACGATGCCGCAGAAGAACTCGCCGAAATCGACGATGTAGGGCTCGTCCGCGTCCGGCCGCAGGGCCAGGTAGCCGGCCGCGGCGGCGACCGGATAGAGGGCGCCGTCGACGGCAAGGTAGGGGTTCACGTAGCCGAGGAAACGAACGCCCTCGCGCTCCAGCTCGGGGATCTTGGCGTCGAGGCCCGGATAGCGCTCGGCGTTCCACTTCCAGTCCCAAAAGAGCCGGCGGCCGAACGAGGTGATGCGCAGGCCGACCCAGTCCTCGCACCAGATACCGCTGATCGCGGCCCCAGCGGCGCGGATCGCCTCCAGCCGCTCGAAGCTCTTGGCCCCGTCCTTCAGCCCGACGATCGCGCCGCCCATGGCCCATTCAGGCAAGGCGGGCTGGCGGCCGAAGCGGGTGGAAAGCGCGGTGACGAGGCTGGCGAAGGTATCTTCGGCGAAGAGCTCGATCCGCTCCGGCACGGCCCAGACCTCGATCTCGTGGAAGGCCGGGTGGCGGAAATCCAGCACCGAGTAGGCTGTGGTCTCGATATGCAGCGCATAGCGCCTCTGCGAAACGTAGGTCGGCTGCGGATAGTAGGTCTGGTAGTAGTCGCCGCCCCCGCCGCCGCGCTGGTCGGCCTGGAAGGTCAGGAAGGTGGACTTGTCGCGGCCGTTGCCCGGCTCGGAGGTCCACATTGGATAGCGCCGACCCGAGAGGTCGAAGTACGACATCTGCTCGCCGCCGCCCCACACCCGCTCGCCGGGCTCGGCGACGAAGCGCAGCCAGAGGCGGTTGATGGCGGGGTCGGCGCGCTCGAACTCGATCGTCGCGGCCGACGCATCGCCATCCAGAACCAGCACCAGCGACGGCCCGGCCGACGCCTCGGTGCTGAGCGCGATGCGCACCGCCCGGCGGGTGCGCATCACGATGGCGCGTGTCAGCGGCACCCGGGCGCTGACGTAGTCCTCGATGGAGAAGTGGCCCTTGGTCATCCGCACCGTAGGCTCGCCCTGGCCGATGAAGGCCATGGGCGAGTCGGTCCGGTGGCGGGCGATCAGCCGGTCGCCGAGGCGCAGGTCGAACCCGTCGGCGTGCTCGATAAGCTGCATGCCCGCCTTGTCAGAAGTCCTTGTGGACGTTGAAGCCGAAATAGCGGTCGTTGTCGCGCGGCACCCACCGCACCACCCCGCCTTCGTCGCCGTAGGCGATGTAGGGCGAGTAGTGCTGGTTGGTGAGGTTCTTGACCAGCACCCGGAACTGCCAGCCGTTGTGATTGCCGAGGAGGCCGATCGAGGCGTTCCAGATGCCGTAGGCCGGCTGCACCGTGTCGGGGGTTTCGGTCAGCTGGTACTGGGTCTTGGACTGCCAGTTGTAGTCGCTCTCCAGGCCCACCGACCAGACGTCGTTGATCGGGACCTTGTAGTCGCCCTCCAGGTGCCACTTCCACGCCGGCGCGAAGGGCAGGGGCTGGCCGTTGATGAAGCAGCTCGAGGCGGCGCCCGGCGGGCAGATGAAGTTGACCACGTGGGCGTCGTCGTAGGTGAAGTCGGCAGTGAGGGTCAGCGGCTCGGTCGGGCGGGCGATGAAGTCGCCTTCGACGCCGCGCGTGGTGACCGTGCCGGCGTTGATCAGGTTGGTGGTCAGGCCCCCGGCCACTTCCTGGGTAAAGTTTGCCTGGTAGTTGGAGAAGTCGGTCTCGAAGAGCGAGAGGTCGGCCTGCAGGCGGTGGTCGAACAGCTGCGACTTGATCCCGATCTCGTAGTCGTTCGAGGTTTCGGGCTGCAGCGGCGGCGTGTTCACCGCGGCCATGTTGAAGAACACGTTGAACGCCGGCCCCTTATAGCCGCGCGAGAAGGTGGCGTAGGTCGTGATGTCGCTGGAGATGTCGTACTGCAGCCCGGCGCGGGCAGCGTAGCCGGCGGTGCTGGTGGCGCCCTGGGCGGCGAAATTCACCCCGATGCCGGTCACCGCCACGGGCGAGGTCGACTGGCGAAAGTGGTAGAACGAGAGGTCGTCCCAGATCTCGCGGTAGCCAAGGATGGCGCGGAACTTCGGGGTGAAGTTCACGTCGGCCTCGCCGAACAGCGAGTAGTTGTTGTCGACGGTGCCGTAGTGGGCGATGCCGGTCTGCGGCGTCGTGGTGGCGCCGCTGACCAGCAGGTCGTCGCGCTCGTAGATCTCGTTGTCGACCGCCTTCAGCACATAGAGGCCGGCGACGAAGTCGATGAACTGGTCCTTCGGCGAAGCGATGCGCAGCTCTTCGGAGCCCTGGTGGAAGGCCAGGTGGCCAGTGTCCGCCACCTGCGGGAAGCCGGCGATGGCCTGGGACATCTGGTCGTAGTCCTGCAGCTGCAGGTTCTTCCAGTCGCGGTAGGCGGTGATCGAGGTCAGGCGGTAGCCCTTGCCGAGGTCCCAGTCGATCTGCAGCGAGGCGCCGCCGTTGTCGTCGTGCACCGAGCTCGGCAGGTTCTGGCTGACCTGGGTGTTGTTCGGCCCAGGCACGGTGCCCTGCGCGGTCAGCAAGGCGGCCAGGGTGGGATTCAGCGTCACCACGTCGGTCGGATAGGCCTCGCGGTTCGGCGACACCCAGACGCCGGTGGGGGTGGTGTCGGTGGAGTGGGTGTAGTCGGCCGCGAAGGTCAGGGTCAGGTTCGAGCCGATGTGGGCCAGGAGCTTGCCGCGCACGCCCTCGTGGCTGTAGCCGTTCAGCTCCTCGCCGTTGAAGGTGTCCTTCACGTTGCCGCCGTAGGTGCCGTAGAAGGCCGAGATCAGGCCTTCCAGCTCATCGCCCATGATGGGGCCCGAGACGCCGGCGCCCACCCGATATTCGGCGCTCTCATAGACGCCCGCGTCGACATATCCCTGCACCGTCGAGGTCGGGTTCTTGGTGATGATGTTCACCACCCCGGCCGACGCGTTCTTGCCGAAGAGGGTGCCTTGCGGCCCGCGCAGCACCTCGATGTGGTCGAGATCGAGCAAATCGACGGTCGCCTGACCCGCCCGGGCCATCACCACGCCGTCGACCACCGTCGACACCGAGGGCTCGACGCCCGGCGAGGTCGAGATGGTGCCGGCGCCGCGGATGAAGATGGTGCGGTCCTTGTTCGACGCGCTGGTGCGGAAGTCGACCGACGGCACCGACGACGAGATGTCGGCGATGTCGTTGAGGTTCTGGCTGACCGCCTGGCTCGCCTGCACCACCGAAATGCCCATCGGCACCGACTGCAGCCGCTCTTCGCGGTGGCGGGCGGTGACGGTCAACTCCTGCACGGTCGCGCCGGCGTCGGCGGTGGCGGCGGTGGTCGGCGCGTCCGCGGCCGAGGCGGCCGAAGCCGCGGCGAAGGCGCTCAGCGAGACGGCGGCCATCAGGGCCAGCCGCAGCGGCGCCGGCGCGCGTCCCAGGGCGAAATGGTTGGCGATCATGGCTGGTGCTCCCTCGTTCTCGGACATTCTCGGTCAGCAGCCGGAGTCCGATCCTCGTCAGGAGCGTAACTGTTCACATTGGGAGCTACAACCCATATGTCTTATAAAGGAGTTGTAAGAGTGCAACGATGTCGCGCCAATCGTTGGCGGCCCTGTCGGGCGTGCCGTCGGGTTAACATATAACTCAGTCAGTAGAGATGGGAGCAGTGTGTTAGAAGATAGACTTTCTGGCAGGAGGCGCTCTAACCTCGGGTCAATCGGGAGGGCTCCCAGTTTGGCTGACACGCCGGGTTACCGGCCGCTCTATCGGCAGGTCTACGACATCATCGTGCGCAAGGTGGCGCAGGGGCAGTGGCGGCCGGGCGAGTCGCTGCCGAGCGAGCAGGCGCTGGCGGCGGAACTGGGGGTCAGTCAGGGCACCATGCGCAAGGTGCTGGACGCGCTGACCGCCGAGAAGCTGCTGGAGCGGCGCCAGGGCAAGGGCACCTTCATCGCCGAGAACACCCAGGAGCGGGCGCTGTTCCGCTTCTTCCGTATGGCTCGGCCGGGCGGCGAGCGGGTGACGCCGGCGCCCGGCGTGGAAAGCGTCAAGGTGCGCGCCTCCCGCGCTGCCGAGCAGGCCAAGCTCGAGCTGGCGCGCGGCGAGCGCGTGGTCGAGATCATCCGTACCCGGCTGATCGACGCCCGCCCCGCGATCCGCGAGGTGATCATTCTGCCTTCGGCGCTCTTCCCCGGCATCGAGAAGCGCGCAGCGCTGCCCAACACCCTCTATTCGCTCTACCAGACCGAGTTCGGCATCAACATCGTCTCGGCCAAGGAGGAACTCAGCGCCGTCCTCGCCACCCCCGAGGACGAGGCGGTGCTGCACGTCGCCGCTGGCGCCCCGATGCTGCTGATCGACCGCCTGGCCACCTCGCTGCAGGACCTGAAGGTCGAGTGGCGCATCAGCCGTGTACGGACGGAAGACTTCGTCTACGCGGTGACCTTGAACTGACATCCCCACTCCTCACCCGTGAAACGGGGGAGGTGGCGGCCGAAGGCCGACGGAGGGGGCGCGAAGCCGCAGGGCGCCAACCTCGCAGCCGGATCTGCGCCGCCTTGCGCACCCTCGGTCACGCTCCGTGCGACACCTCCCCCGTTTCGCTTGCGCTACACGGGGGAGGAGCGATGAAACTCAGTTCTGGGTAAGCCCCGCATCGACCAGGAAGTTGGCGCCGGTGCAGCCGCTGCTCTCGTCCGAGCCGAGGAAGAGGGCCATGCGCGCCACGTGTTCGGCGGTGAGGCGGAACTTCAGCGACTGCAGCGCGATGAACTCGGCGTCGAGCTCGGGCGTCAGCCAGAGGGCGCGCTGGCGCTCGGTCAGGATGGCGCCCGGCACGATGCAGTTGACCCGCACGCCCTCGGGCCCCAGCTCGCGGGCCAGGGTGCGGGTCAGGCCGTTGATGGCGGCCTTGGCGGTGGTGTAGCCGGCCATGCCGGGCCGCCCGCGCATCCACGACACCGACCCCATCATCACGATCGAGCCGCCGCCGCGCGCGGCCATCAGCGGTGCGGCGGCCTGGCTGGCGAAGAACTGGTGGTCGAGGTTGAAGGCCAGGTGCCGTCGCCAGTCGTCGGGCGTGATCTCGGCCAGCGGCTGGCGATCGTCCTTGCCGGCGTTGTTGACCAGCACGTCGATGCCGCGGTGGTCGGCGCCCACCAGCGACACGGCGGCGCGCAAGGCGTCGATATCGGTGAGGTCGCACTGGATGAAGCGCACGTCGAGGCGGGCTGCCAGCGCCGCGCCATTGACCGGGTCGATGTCGAGGAAGGCGACCCGCGCACCTTGCGCCACAAAGGCCTCGACGAGGCTGGCGCCGATCCCCGAGGCGCCGCCGGTGATCAGCACCGACCGGCCCTTCAGCGAGCGATACTGGACGCTGTCGTAGGGACCCGGCATCAGACTGCGCCGAGTCCGAAGCGGACTTCGCCGGCCAGGGTCTGGCCGGGGGCGAGGACGGCCATGGCGCCCGGCGCGTCCGGGTGGTGGATGGCGTCGGCCGCGTGGGTCACCGGCTCGACGGCGTAGTAGTCTCTGCCCGGCGGCGTGTAGAGCCGCAGCAGCGGGAAGGCGGCGTCGGCGCGCAGCAGAGTGTCCGGCCGGCCAGGCGCCGAGAGCCGCGCCTCGCCGCTCCAGCCGTCGAAGTCGTTGTCCATGTCGAGCGGATCGACGGCCTGGCCCGCGGCGAAGTCCCACTTGCCGCCGACGTGGCGGGCATCCGGCAGCATGTCGGCGCCGTTGGTCCAGCCGGCGGCGGCGCGGAAGGCCACGCGCTCGCCGGGGCGGCGCGGGAAGAAGGCGTGCAGCCCGAGCCCGGCCGGCGCCGGCCGGTCGTCGGCATTGGTTACCGCCATGCGCACCGTGAGCCCGTTCGCGCCCAGCTCGAACACCTGGCGGGTGTCGAAGGCGAACGGCCAGTCGGCCGCGTCGTCGCCGATCGGGCGATGCTCGAGGGCGATGGCGCAGCTGGAGGCGTCGGCGCGCAGGGTGCGCCAGGCGCGGCGCCAGCCCACGCCATGCAGGGTGTGCGGGCCGGGGAAGTTGGGCGCCAGCTGGTGTTCCTCGCCGGCGAAGCTGAAGCGGCCACCCGCGATGCGGTTGGCGTAGGGGATCAGCGGGTAGCAGGCCGAATGGCGCACATCGCGCGCCTCGATCACGGCGTCGGGCGTTGGCCGCAGGATCGGCGCGCCGTCATGCGCCAGCGCCAGGATCGCGCCGCCGATCTCGGGTGAAATCTCGGCGGTCCAGGGGCCGGACTGGAGAGTGAGGCGAAGGTCCATGCGCCTCAGTAGGCCGCCGGCGCCGCAGCCGCCAGCGGAGCGCCGCGCATGGCCGCGACCCACTCCGTGGCGCGGCCGGTCATCATCGCCATGTCGGAGGCGACGGCGGCCCAGTCGTAGCCGTAGCTCAGGAAGCGGCCGACCATCTCAGGGTTGGGGCCGACGATGCCGATCGGCTTGCCGGCAGAGTGCGCCAGGTCGGCGGCGCGGGCGATCAGCGCCTGCACCTCCGGATGCCCGATCTCGCCGATGCGGCCCATCGAGGCCGAGAGGTCGCCGGGGCCAAGGAAGAGTGCGTCGCACCCGTCTACCGCCGCGATTTCGGCGGTTCGCTCGACGGCGGCGGGGGTCTCCAGCTGCAGCACCACGGCGATCCCGTCACCCGCGGTCTTCAGGTAGTCCGGCGAACGGCCATAACGCGAGCCGCGGTGGATGGCGGCGACGCCCCGCACCCCGTCCGGTGGATAGCGCGTGTAGGAGACCGCCCGCCGCGCCTCCCCGGCCGTCTGGATGAAGGGGAACATGACGCTGCGGGCGCCGGCGTCGAGCACCCGCTTGACCAGCACCTGGTCATTCCACGGCAGTCGCACCAGCGCCTCGGCCGGCGTGCCGGCGATGGCGCGGAGCAGCCCGATGGTCTCGCCGAGGTCGATAGGCACATGCTCCATGTCGAGCACCAGGAAGTCGAAGCCGCAGAAGCCCATGGCCTCCGCCGTGGCCGGCGCGCCGGACATCAGCCAGGTGCCGAGCGGCTTCTTCTCCGGCCGCTCGCTCAGCCAGGCCTTGAAACGATTGGGCTCCATCGGGGCGCTCGCTAGTAGATCGGCGGCTCGGGCGTTGGCGCTTGCCCGGCCAGGAAGTCGAAGTCGCAGCCTTGCGGGGCCTGGCTGACGTGGGCCTGGTAGAGCGCTGCGTAGGAGCGCTGGTAGGGCGTCGGGGGCGGCGACCAGGCGGCGCGGCGGCGCGCCAGCTCGGCCTCGTCGACCAGCATGTCGAGCCGGCCGGCCTCCACGTCCAGGCTCACGAGGTCGCCCGTCGCCACCAGCGCCAGCGGTCCGCCGACGGCCGCTTCGGGGGCGACGTGCAGCACGCAGGTTCCGTAGTGGGTGCCGCTCATGCGGGCGTCGGAGATGCGCACCATGTCGCGCACGCCCTTGGCCAGCAGCTTCTTGGGGATCGGCAAGTTGCCCCACTCGGGCATGCCCGGCGCACCGACCGGCCCGGCATTGCGCAGGATCAGCACCGTGTCCTCGTTGATCGCCAGGTCGGGGTCGTCGATGCGGGCGCTGAGCTCGGCGTGGCTGTCGAAGACCAACGCGGGGCCGGTATGCCTAGTCAGCCGCGGGTCGGCCGCGCTCGACTTCATCACCGCGCCGTCGGGGCAGAGGTTGCCCCGGACCAGCGCCAGGGTTCGGCCGCGCGACAGCGGCGTGACGGGATTGTCCTCACCGCGGATCACGTCGTCGTCGAAGCACTGCGCTCCGGCGATCGCCTCGCCCAGCGTCTGGCCCGAGACCGTCATCGCGGTCAGGTCGAGGTGGCGCGACAGCTTGGCCAGCAGCGCCTTCAGCCCGCCGGCGAAGAAGAAGTCCTCCATCAGGTTGTCGCCCGACGGGAACAGGTTGGCGCACACAGGGATGCGGCCGGCGACCTCGGCCATCTGGTCGAGTGTCAGCGTCACGCCGGCGCGGCCGGCCATGGCGATCAGGTGGATCGCCGCGTTGGTCGAGCCGCCGAGCGCCATGTAGGTGACGAGGCCGTTGGCGAAGGCCGCGGGGGTCAGGATCTTCGCGGGCGTCAGGCCCTCTTCGACCATCGCGACGATGCGCTCGCCGCACGCCGAGGCCATGCGTGTATGGCCGCTGTCAGCCGCCGGGATCGACGAGGCGCCGGTCAGGGTCATGCCCATGGCGTCGGCGATCGAGGTCATCGTCGTCGCCGTGCCCATGGTGTTGCAGGTGCCGAACGAGCGCGTCATCCGCGACTCCAGGTCGATCCAGTCGTCGCCCGTGATATTGCCGGCGCGCAGCTCGTCCCAGTACTTCTTGGTGTGGGTGCCGGCCCCGGTCTTGGTCCCGCGCCACTGGCCGTTCGACATCGGCCCGGCCGGGCAATAGATCGCCGGGATGCCCATGCTGATCGCCCCCATCAGCAGGCCCGGCGTGGACTTGTCGCACCCGCCCAGCAGCACCGCCCCGTCGATCGGATGCGAGCGCAGCAGCTCCTCGCACTCCATGGCCAGGAAGTTGCGGTAGAGCATGGTCGAGGGCTTCACCATCACCTCGCCCACCGACAGCGCCGGCAGCTCCACCGCGTACCCACCCGCCAGCTGCACGCCGCGCTTCACCGCCTGCGCCCGGTCGCGCAGGTGGATGTGGCAGGGGCTCATCTCGCTCCAGGTGTTGACGATGGCGATCACCGGCCGCCCCATGAACTCCTCGCGGCGGATGCCCATCTGCTGAGTGCGCTGGCGGTGCGAGAAGCCGCGCATATCATTGCTCAGGAACCAGCGATCGCTGCGCCGCTGCGGGCTGGTCTTGGGGTTCTCCGCCACGTAAGCCTCACCCTCTTGACGCTCGGCCTTGTGTCGGCCAAAGCCATCTGCAATGTTGTGTCTTATATAAGACCCATAACCCCATCAAGGGCGTCGGATGACCGTTCCCCAGCTACTCGTACATGACCATCACGACAATGTCGGCGTCGTGGTCGTGGAGGGCCTGACGGCCGGAACCGACATGCTCTGCGTCATCACCGAGGACAACAGCGATTTCCACGCGGTGGCCAACCAGGACGTGCCGATCGGGCACAAGGTGGCCCTGAAGGATCTCGCCGTTGGCGACACGGTGATCAAGTATGGCCAGGACATCGGCCGCGTCGTGGCGCCCATCCGCAAGGGCGACCACGTTCACACCCACAACCTCAAGACCAAGCGCTGGTAGGCCGACCGATGGATCTGAAGAGCAAAAGCGTGTGGGCCTGGCGGCGTGAAAACGGCCGCGTCGGCGTGCGCAACCACGTGGTCATCCTGCCGCTGGACGACATCTCCAACGCCGCCTGCGAGGCGGTGGCGGCTCACATCCAGGGGACCATCGCCCTGCCGCACGCCTATGGCCGGCTGCAGTTCGGCGAGGACCTCGAGCTGCACTTCCGCACCATGATCGGCACCGGGGCCAACCCCAATGTCGCCGCCTGCATCGTCATCGGCATCGAGCCGAGCTGGACCGAGAAGGTGGTGGCCGGCATCGCCGAGACCGGCAAGTCGGTGGCCGGCTTCTGGATCGAGGGCAATGGCGACATCGCCACCGTCGCCGCCGCTTCGCGCAAGGCCAAGGAGTTCGTGCACTGGGCCTCGGAAAAGGTGCGCGAGGAATGCCCGCTGACCGACGTCTGGGTGGCGGCCAAGTGCGGCGAGAGCGACACCACCACCGGCCTCGCCTCCTGCCCGACGGTCGGCAACATGTACGACAAGCTGGTGCCGCTGGGCCTTTACGGCTGCTTTGGCGAGACCTCGGAGCTGACCGGCGCGGAGCATCTTTGCGCGGCCCGAGCGGCGACGCCCGAGATCGCCGAGAAGTTCATGAAGACCTGGACCGCCTACCAGAACGACGTGATCGAGGCGCACAAGACCTCCGACCTCTCCGACAGCCAGCCGACCAAGGGCAATATCGCCGGCGGCCTGACCACCATCGAGGAAAAGGCGCTCGGCAACCTCGAAAAGATCGGCAAGCAGGTGAAGTACATCGACGTGCTGGCGCCCGCCGAGGCGCCGGCGCGGGGGCCTGGCCTCTACTTCATGGACACCTCATCGGCGGCGGCCGAGTGCTGCACCCTGCAGGCGGCGGCCGGCTATGCGCTGCACATCTTCCCGACCGGCCAGGGCAATGTGATCGGCAACCCGATCATGCCGGTGGTCAAGGTGACCGGGAACCCGCGCACCGCGCGGCTGATGAGCGAGCACGTCGATCTCGACGTCTCCGGCGTCGTCCGCCGCGAGATGACCATCGACCAGGCCGGCGACGCCCTGATCGACATGATCGTCCGCACCGCCAACGGCCGCTCGACCTCGGCGGAGGCCCTCGGCCACCGCGAGTTCGTGATGACCAAGCTCTATCGCAGCGCCTGAGCCGGGATGTGGCAGCCGAGGGTCTGAGCCTTGCCGAGGCCGAGACGCTCGCCAAGCGGGCGCTGATGGCGTGCGGCGCCAGCGAGGCCAATGCCGCATCGACGGCGCGAGCGCTGGTCGCGGCGGAGGCGGATGGGCAGTCCGGCCACGGCCTCGGCCGGGTCGCCAGCTACGGTGCGCAGATCCGGGCCGGCAAGATCGACGGCACGGCCACGCCGGCGCTCCGCCAGACCCGCGCCGCGGCGGTGCGCATCGATGCGCGGCGCGGCCTCGCCTACCCGGCGCTCGACCTGGCGGTCGAAGCGCTGTCACCGTTGGCCAGGGATGCGGGCGTGGCGGCGGCCGGCGTCTTCGCCTCGCACCACATCGGCCAGGCCGGCCGCACGGTGGAGCGGCTGGCGGGCCTCGGGCTGGTGGCCCTGATCGTCTCCAACACGCCCAAGGCCATGGCCTTCCACGGCGCCGCTCGGCCGATGATGGGCACCAACCCGCTCGCCTTCGCCGCGCCGCTGCCCGGCCGTGCGCCGCTGGTGATCGACATGGCGCTGTCGCTGGTGGCGCGCAGCAAGATCGTCGCGGCGCAGAAGGCCGGCGAGGCGATCCCGGCGGACTGGGGCAATGACGCCGAGGGCCAGCCGACCACCGACCCCTCCGCGGCGCTGGCCGGCGCGCTCGCCCCGGCCGGCGGCGCCAAGGGCGCGGCGCTGGCGCTGATGGTCGAGATCCTCTGCGCCGCCCTCGCCGGCGGCCAGTACGGCTGGGAGGCCAGCTCCTTCCTCGACGACCAGGGCCCATCGCCGGCGATCGGCCAGGTAATCCTGGCGCTGGACCCCGGCGCCTTCGCCGGCCCGGACTTCCTCCGCCGCATGGCCCAGCTGGTGGGCATGATGTCGGCCGAGGACGGCGTGCGCCTGCCCGGCGACCGGCGCCTCGCCAAACGCGCCGACGCCGCGGCCCATGGCCTCAGGGTCGCGCCCGCCCTGCTGGCCGAGCTCGCCAGCCTCGCCCGAGCCGCCGCATGAGCGACATCGTCATCTCCGAGTTCATGGACGAGGCGGCCATCGCCGAGGTGCTGGCCGGCCGCGACGTGCTCTACGACGCGACCCTGGTCGACCGCCCGGCCGACCTCGCCGCCGCCCTCGCCGACTGCCGCGCCCTGGTGGTCCGCAACCGCACCCAGGTCCGCGGCGCCCTCTTGGACGCGGCGCCGAAGCTGAAGGTGCTCGGCCGGCTGGGCGTCGGCCTCGACAACATCGATGTCGCCGCTTGCGAGGCGCGCGGCATCGCGGTGCGGCCCGCCAACGGCGCCAACGACCTCTCGGTGGCCGAGTACGTGATCACGGCGGCGCTTATGCTGCTGCGCAAGGCCTGGTTCGCCACTGACCAGGTGGCCGCCGGCGCCTGGCCGCGCATGTCGCTGATCGGCCGCGAGCTCGCTGGCAAGCGGCTGGGCCTGGTCGGCTACGGCGCCATCGCCCGGGTCACCGCGGCCCGCGCTCGGAATCTCGGCATGAGCATCGCCGGCTACGACCCCTTCCTGCCGCCGGGCGACCCCGCCTGGTCCGGCGTGGAGCGGCTGGAGCTGCGCGACCTCCTGGCCACCAGCGACGTCGTCAGCCTGCACACCCCGCTGACGCCCGACACCCGCCGCATGATCGACGCCGCCGCCCTGGCTGCGATGCAGCCGGGCGCCATCCTGATCAACGCCGCCCGCGGCGGAGTGGTCGATGAGGCCGCCCTGGCCGCGGCGCTGAAAGCCGGCCGCCTCGGCGGCGCGGCGCTCGACGTGTTCGAGACCGAGCCCCTCGACGCGGCGGCCGGCGCGGTCTTCGTCGGCGCGCC
>DATAVF010000058.1:0-6006 GCA_036267835.1 Caulobacteraceae bacterium
ACGGCGAGCTCGAGGCGTTCGACACCGGCCCCGCCAACGGCATGCTCGACCTGCTGGTCCAGGACCGCACCGACCGGCGTTTCGACGAAGGGGGCGCGCTTGCCCGGGCGGGCCGCGTGCAGGACCGCATCCTCAATGCCTACCTCAGCGACCCGTACTTCCAGATTCGCGGCCCCAAGTCCCTCGACCGCTTCGACTTCTCGCTGAACCGCGTGGTCGCCCTCTCGCTCGAGGACGCCGCCGCCACCCTGACCGCCTTCGCCGCCGAGGCCGTCTGGCGCGGCCTGCAGGCCTGCTCGGAAGTGCCGCTGCGCCTCGTCATCACCGGCGGCGGCCGCCACAATCCGGCCCTGATGGCCGCCATCCGCGAACGCGTCGCCCTGCCGGTGCTCACGGCCGAGGAAGTCCACTGGCGCGGCGACTCGGTCGAGGCCGAAGCCTTCGCCTTCCTAGCAGCCCGCGCCATGCTGGGCCTGCCGATCTCCTTCCCTGGCACCACGGGCGTGCCGGCGCCGATGAGCGGGGGCCGGTTCGCGCGACCCTGAGGACCGCTGCGGGCGTTGGCGAATCCGTGGCCGGGACCTAGCGTGACCGCATGTACGTCATCGACCACGCCATCAAGGCTGACCCCGCGCGGCATTGGGCGCTCCCTGATCGGGTGTTCTTCGCCTGCGGCGCCTGCCAGGTGCTGGCCTGGGTCGCCCTGCAGACCTATGCCGCGGAGGGGTTCGAGGCGCGCTGGATACGACCCGGCCCTGGTTTCCGGGGCAACCACATTATCGTCACGGATGGCCGAAGCGCCTTCGACTACCACGGCTGGTCCCAGCTGGACCGCCTGCTGGATCACATCGAGCGCAAAGCCGATCGCTGGTGGCCGGGCTGGTCGTACGAGCTCGTCGAGATCGCGCCCGAGGTGCTCGTCTCCGAGGAAAAGTCGAAGGCCGTCGGCTGCCACATGCGAGAGCCGGGTCAGTTCCTGCACGATCCGCTGCCACGGGCAGCCGGGTTCGTGGCCACCCGCGCGTGCCCAGTCTGATTGCATTGATATCAGTTTCGGTGTAAATTCCTGCGATGGGTCAGATCCTAATCCGCAACCTCGACGACGCAGTGATCGACGCGTTGCGCGGACGAGCCGGCGAGCGGGGTTCGTCGCTTGAGGAGGAGGCGCGTCAGGCGCTCGCTGCGAGCGTTGGTTTGAGCCGCGAAGCGGCGTTGAAGCGGATCCAAGAACTACAAGCGAAGGTCGGACGGCTGCCCGGCGAAACCTCGCTGGAAATTCTCCGTCGCGATCGGCAGCGGGACGATATCGATCGATGACGGTGATCGTCGATGCGAGCGTCGCGATCAAATGGGTCATGGTCGAGGACGGGTCGGACGCTGCCAACAGCTTGGTCACCGCCGAAAATCTGGCCGCCCCAGAGTTGCTCTTCGCCGAGTGCGCGAACGTCTTGTGGACAAAAGTGAGACGTGGACATCTTTCGCCTCAGCTTGCGAAGCACGCGCTCACGGTCATCGATTCAATTCCGATCAGGGCGGTGCCGATCCGACAACACTTCGCCGCAGCTTTGGCCATCGCGCTCGAACTTGACCGTTCCGCGTATGACTCGCTCTACCTCGCGGTCGCTCTGGCAGAGCGCGCGACGCTGATCACTGCCGACGTGAAGTTCGCGGCGGCGGCCCAGGCTCATCCGACCTTCGGCAGCTCAGTCCGTCTGCTGACGCCCTGATTAAGCCGGGTCGATCGCCAGCCGCCTGTCCAGGTAGCTGCCGACGCGCTTTTCCACTTCGGGGAGTTGGTTCTGCCAGAAGTGGCCGGCGCCTTCGACGAGGTCGTAGTCGATGACGATGCCCTTCTGGGTGCGCAGCTTGGAGACCACGCGTTCGACCTCGATCGGCTGGGTGATGGTGTCAGCCGAGCCGTGCAGGATCAGGCCCGAGGCGGGGCAGGGGGCCAGGAACGAGAAGTCGTAGGTGTTGGTCGGCGGCGAGACCGAGATGAAGCCGTCGGTCTCCGGCCGGCGCATCAGCAGCTGCATGCCGATCCAGGCGCCGAAGCTGTAGCCGGCGACCCAGCACTGCGAGGCGGTGGGGTTGGTCGACTGCAGCCAGTCGAGCGCCGTCGCCGCGTCGGCCAGCTCGCCGATGCCGCTGTCGAACTCGCCCTGGCTGCGGCCGACGCCGCGGAAATTGAACCGCATCACCGAGAAGCCGCGCTTCATGAACAGGTGAAACAGCTGCACCGACACCGGGTTGTTCATGTGGCCGCCCGCCTTGGGGTGCGGGTGCAGGATCAGCGCGATCGGCGCGGTCTCTTCCTTGCGGGGCGAATACTGGGCTTCGATCCGGCCGGCGGCGCCGGTGAGAACCACTTCGGGCATGATGTCACTCTGGATGGCCGGGCAATAGTTGACCGCGGCGCTTGGTTTTCCTACATGCCCCCGAGAGGGCGCAATGCAAGGCCCGCCCCGGCGAGGGCGGCGGCTTGTAGCAAGGCGTCTCCCGAAAAAGCGAGAAAATAGCGGCGCACCGCATGCAGCTTTCGACCAAGGGACGCTACGCCGTGATGGCGATGACCGACCTCGCGGCCCGTGAGAGCGATCGTGCGACCCCGCTGGCCGAGATCGCGGAACGGCAACAGATTTCTCTGGCCTACCTCGAGCAACTGTTCGCCCGCCTGCGTCGGCGCGGGCTGGTGATCGCGCATCGCGGGCCCGGCGGCGGCTATCGGCTGGCGAGGCCCGCGGCGGAGACCAGTGTCGCCGACGTGGTGATGGCGGTGGATGAGCCGCTGAAGGCGATCCGCTGCGGCGGCGGGCTCAAGGGCTGCATGAAGGATGGCACGCGCTGCCTGACCCACGATCTCTGGGATGAAGCCGGCCGCCAGATCAGCGGCTATTTCGCCAGCGTCTCGCTGGACGACGTCGTGCACCGGCGCCTGCGCCCGGCGAGGGCCGCATGAGCGTCTACCTCGACTACAATGCGACAGCGCCGGTGCGCCCCGAGGCGGCGGCCGCGGTGGCGCGGGCGCTGGAGATCGGCGGCAACCCCTCGTCGGTGCATGCCGCGGGACGCGCGGCGCGGGCCATCGTCGAGTCGGCCCGCGCGGATGTGGCGCGCCTAGTCGGCGCCTTGCCGGCGAGCGTGGTCTTCACCAGCGGTGGCACCGAGGCCAATGCGCTGGCGATCGAGAGCGCGGTGCGAGCCGGGTTCGAGCGCATCATCGTCGGCGCCACCGAGCATGACGCGGTGCTGGAAGGCGCGCGGGCCACCGGCCTGCCGCTGGAGATCTGGCCGGTCGATGCGCGCGGCGTCGCCGACCTCGACTGGCTGGCCGGACGTCTGGCGCCGCGGACGCTGGTCTGCCTGATGCTGGCCAACAACGAGACCGGCGTCCTCCAGCCGGTCGCCGAGGCTTCGGCGCTGGTGCGCGAGGCGGGGGGCTGGCTGCACGCCGACGCGGTGCAGGCGGCGGGCAAGATCGCGATCGATTTCAAGGCGCTGGGCGCGGATACCCTGGCGCTGTCGGCGCACAAGATCGGCGGGCCGCAAGGCGTCGGCGCGCTGGTGGCCGGGTCGCGCGCGACCCTGTCGCGGCGCCTGCACGGCGGCGGCCAGGAACGCGGCCGCCGCGCCGGCACCGAGAACGTCCCCGGCATCGCCGGCTTCGGCGCCGCGGCGAAGCTGGCCGATCTTGCCGAGATGGCCGCCCAAGCCGCCTGGCGCGACGCAATGGCCGCACAGGCGATGCAGGCCGGCGCCGTTGTGCTGGGCGAAGGCGCCGCCCGTCTGCCGCAGACCCTGTGCTTCGCCGCCGAGGGCTTCGGCTCGGAGCTGCAGGTCATGGGCCTCGACCTGGCCGGCGTCATGGTCAGCGCCGGCGCCGCGTGCTCGTCCGGCAAGGTCAAGCCCAGCCGCGTCATCGAGGCCATGGGCCGGGCCGACCTCGCGCCCTCAGCCATCCGCATCAGCGGCGGCTGGGCCAGCACGGCCGCCGACTGGGCTCGCACCGGCGAGGCCTGGACTGAACTGTTCATTCGTCACCAGGCGCGTCGCCGCGCCTCGGCGGCCGCGTAAGGGATCGCCCGATGGCCATCGCCAAGGAGACTATCGACCAGGTCGAAACGCTGGAGCGCTACCAGCACGGCTTCGTCACCGACATCGCCCAGGAGTTCGCGCCCAAGGGGCTCAGCGAAGCCACCGTCCGCTACATCTCGGCCCAGAAGCACGAGCCGCAGTGGATGCTCGATTGGCGCCTTGCCGCCTTCGAGCGCTGGCTGGCGCTGGAGGACCCGACCTGGGCGCGGGTGAAGTTCCCCAAGATCGACTACCAGGACGCCTACTACTACGCCGCGCCCTCGACCAAGGAGGGCCCGAAGAGCCTGGACGAGGTCGATCCGGAGCTGCTCGCCACCTACGCCAAGCTCGGCATCCCGTTGAAAGAACAGGAAGTCCTGGCCGGGGTCGCCGGTGCGCCGCGCTATGCGGTGGACGCCGTGTTCGACAGCGTCTCGGTGGTCACCACCTTCAAGAAGGAGCTGGCGGCGGTCGGCGTGATCTTCTGCTCGATGAGCGAGGCGATCCGCGAGCACGGCGACCTGGTGCGCCAGTACCTGGGCACTGTCGTGCCGGTGTCCGACAACTTCTTCGCCTGCCTCAACAGCGCCGTCTTCTCCGACGGCAGCTTCGTCTACGTGCCGCCCGGCGTGCGCTGCCCGATGGAACTCTCGACTTATTTCCGCATAAACGCCGCCGAGTCCGGCCAGTTCGAGCGCACCCTGATCATCGCCGACAAGGGCGCCTACGTCTCCTACCTCGAGGGCTGCACCGCGCCGATGCGCGACGTGAACCAGCTGCATGCCGCCGTGGTCGAGCTGGTCGCGCTCGAGGACGCCGAGATCAAGTACTCTACGGTGCAGAACTGGTACCCCGGCGACGCCGAGGGCCGGGGCGGCATCTACAACTTCGTCACCAAGCGCGCCGACTGCCGCGGCGACCGCTCCAAGGTGTCGTGGACCCAGGTCGAGACCGGCTCGGCTATCACCTGGAAGTACCCGTCCTGCGTGCTGCGCGGCGAGGGTTCATCGGGCGAGTTCTACTCGATCGCCATCACCAACAACCGCCAGCAGGCCGACACCGGCACCAAGATGATCCACCTGGGCGCGGGCACCCGCTCGCGCATCATCTCCAAGGGCATCTCGGCGGGGCACTCGTCCAACACCTACCGCGGCCTGGTCTCGGCCCACCCGAAGGCCAAGGGCGCGCGCAACTTCACCCAGTGCGACTCCTTGCTGATCGGCAAGCACTGCGCCGCCCACACCACCCCTTACATCGAGGCCCGCAACGGCTCGGCCCGCTTCGAACACGAAGCCACCACGACCAAACTCTCCGAGGACCAGCTCTTCTACGCCATGCAGCGCGGCCTCAACCAAGAGGAGGCGGTGCAGCTGCTGGTCAACGGCTTCGTCAAGGACGTCCTCCAGGAACTCCCGATGGAGTTCGCCGTGGAAGCGCAAAAGCTGGTGGCGATCTCGCTCGAAGGCAGCGTCGGATGACCCGCTCCTCACCCGTGAAACGGGGGAGGGGGACCATGCGGAGCATGGTGGAGGGGGCGCACGCCGCGACCGCTCTAACGCCGCCTCCGTCGCGCTCCGCGCGCCACCTCCCCCGCTTCGCGAGGGAGGAGCGGTGATGTTGGAGACCATCGATCACGTGCAGGTCGCCATGCCGAAGGGCGAGGAGGCGAAGGCGCGCGCTTTCTACCAAACCCTCCTCGGCCTGCCTGAACAACCGAAGCCGCCGGAGCTGGCGAAGCGCGGCGGATGCTGGTTCGAGAGCGGCCAGGTGAAGGTGCACTGCGGAGTCGAGACGCCGTTCAGTCCCGCCCGCAAGGCGCACATCGCCTTCCGCGTCGATGACGTGCGCAGCCTGGCCGAGCGCGCCCGCGCCGCCGGATATGATGTGGCGGACGACAAGGCCCTGCCCGGCCACGAGCGCGTCTTCATCTTC
>DATAVF010000059.1:0-12829 GCA_036267835.1 Caulobacteraceae bacterium
AAGAGGCGCCGCTCGCCGCGACTCAGGGCGAGTCCCTCGATGGAGAGCCCCGCTATCAAACACTCCTCCCCTGCGAAGCGGGGGAGGTGGCGCGCGGAGCGCGACGGAGGGGGCGTCGGACGGCGGCCAACCTTGCGCCCCCTCCACCATGCTTCGCATGGTCCCCCTCCCCCGCTGCGCGGGTGAGGAGCGGCTCGACGCAGCGACTCGCCAAGGCTATGAAGCGCGCGGTCGCATGCCGGGGGTATTTCATGGCATCGCGCGGCGCGGGGCGGGACGCTGTGTGTCCCTCCTGATCAGCGCGCGACCCCGGAACCGATTTTCGGGCGGCCTTGAACAGGGAAGGACCCTCAAATGTCGTCGATCGACAGCCTGAAGACCCGCCGCGAACTCACCGCGGGCGGGAAGACCTACCATTACTATAGCCTCCCCGCCGCGGAAGAAGCCGGTATTGCGGGTATCGGCCAGCTGCCGGTGTCGCTGAAGGTGCTGCTGGAGAACCAGCTGCGCTTCGAGGACGGCATTTCCGTCGGCGAGGACGACATCAAGGCCTTCGCCGCGTGGCTGAACAACAAGGGCGCCACCGAGCACGAGATCAGCTTCCGCCCGGCCCGCGTGCTGATGCAGGACTTCACCGGCGTGCCCGCCGTGGTCGACCTCGCCGCCATGCGCGACGCGCTGGCCAAGCTCGGCGCCGACGCCGCCAAGATCAACCCGCTGGTGCCGGTGGACCTCGTCATCGACCACTCGGTGATGGTCGACTATTTCGGCGCCGCCACCTCGTTCGAGCGCAACGTCGAGCGCGAATATGAGCGCAACCTCGAGCGCTATCGGTTCCTGCGCTGGGGCTCTTCAGCCTTCAACAACTTCCGCGTCGTGCCGCCCGGCACCGGCATCTGCCACCAGGTGAACCTCGAGTACCTGGCCCAGACCGTGTGGACCAACATCGCGGGGGACGACGAGTTCGCCTACCCGGACACGGTGGTCGGCACCGACAGCCACACCACCATGGTCAACGGGCTCTCGGTGCTGGGCTGGGGCGTCGGCGGCATCGAGGCCGAGGCGGCCATGCTGGGCCAGCCGATCCCGATGTTGATCCCGGAAGTCATCGGCTTCCGCCTGACCGGCGCCATGCCCGAGGGCGCAACCGCCACCGATCTGGTGCTGACCGTCACTCAGATGCTGCGCAAGAAGGGCGTGGTCGGCAAGTTCGTCGAGTATTGCGGCGAGGGCCTCGCGGGCCTGACCATCGAGGACCAGGCCACCATCGCCAACATGGCCCCTGAATACGGCGCCACCTGCGGCTTCTTCCCGGTCACCCAGGCGACGCTCGACTACCTGACCCGCACCGGCCGCGATAAGGCCCGCGTGGCCCTGGTCGAGGCCTACGCCAAGGCGCAAGGCCTTTGGAGCCAGCCCGGGCATCCGGAACCCGTGTTCACCGACGTGCTGGAGCTCGACCTCGGCACGGTCGCCCCCTCGATGGCCGGCCCGAAGCGGCCGCAGGATCGAGTGGCGCTGGCCGACGCGGCAGCAGCGTTCAAGAGCGCCCTCACCGGCGAGTTCGGCAAGGACGAGGAGAACGCCGGCCACCGCGTGCCGGTGGAAGGCGAAAAGCACGACATCGGCAACGGCGACGTGGTCATCGCCGCCATCACCTCGTGCACCAACACCTCCAACCCGAGCGTGCTGATCGCGGCAGGTTTGCTGGCCAAGAACGCCGTCGCCAAGGGCCTGAAGACCAAGCCCTGGGTGAAGACCTCGCTGGCCCCCGGCTCGCAGGTGGTGACCGACTACCTGGCCAAGGCGGGCCTGACCAAGCCGCTCGACGCCCTCGGTTTCAACCTGGTGGGCTACGGCTGCACCACCTGCATCGGCAACTCCGGCCCGCTGGCCGAGCCGGTGTCGAAGGCGATCGCCGACGGCGACCTGGTGGCGGTGTCGGTGCTTTCCGGCAACCGCAACTTCGAGGGCCGGGTCAATCCGGACACCCGCGCCAACTACCTGGCCTCGCCGCCGCTGGTGGTGGCCTATGCGCTGGCCGGCTCGATGTCGATCGACCTCGACAACGAGCCGCTCGGCCTCGGCAAGGGCGGCAAGCCGGTGTTCCTGAAGGACATCTGGCCGACCACCAAGGATGTGCAGGCGCTGCAGAAGAAGGTGGTCGGCGAGGCCATGTTCGAGGCCCGCTACGGCGACGTCTTCAAGGGTGACAGCCACTGGCAGCGCATCGAAGTCGCCGGCGGCCAGACCTATGCCTGGGACATCGGCTCGACCTATGTGGCCAACCCGCCCTACTTTGACGGGCTGACCATGACGCCGGACCCGGTGACCGACATCATCGAGGCGCGCATCCTTGGCATCTTCGGCGACAGCATCACCACCGACCACATCAGCCCGGCCGGCAACATCCGCAAGACCTCGCCCGCCGGCGAATACCTCTCGCAGCACCAGGTCAGCCAGGGAGACTTCAACTCCTACGGCGCCCGGCGCGGCAACCACGAGGTGATGATGCGCGGCACCTTCGCCAACATCCGCATCCGCAACAAGATCACCGCGGACATCGAAGGCGGGGTGACCAGGCACTTCCCCTCCGGCGAGGTGATGTCGATCTACGACGCGGCCATGCGCTACAAGGCCGAGGGCCGCCCGTCGGTGATCATCGCCGGCAAGGAATACGGCACCGGCTCGTCGCGCGACTGGGCCGCCAAGGGCACCAAGCTGCTGGGCGTGCGCGCGGTGATCGCCGAGACCTTCGAGCGCATCCACCGCTCTAACCTGGTCGGCATGGGCGTCTTGCCGCTGCAGTTCATCCACGAAGGTTGGCAGCGCATGGGGCTGACGGGCGAGGAGATCGTCTCGATCCGCGACCTCGAGGACGTGGCGCCGCGCAAGCAGCTGATGGTCGAGGTCTACCGCCCGTCGGACGGCAAGATCGCCCGCTTCCCGGTCCGCTGCCGCATCGATACGCCGACCGAGCTCGAGTACTTCCAGCACGGCGGGGTGCTCAACTACGTCCTGCGCAACCTGGCCAAGGCGCACTGAGCCAACGCTTCGCGCCGCCTTCTCCCCTGGCGGAGTTGGTGGCGCGAAGCGCTGAAGGTTTTGACCACGGACCTCACGAACACCACGAACCGAAGCTGCGCCGCCGGGCCAGTTCGGACCCGTTCGTGAGGTTCGCGGTCAATTCTTGAATGCCGGCTAGCGCCGGGCGTGGCCGGCAGAGCGTCACCCCCAAGCGCTCACGGCTTAGTGAGGCGCGACGCCCGCAAAGTCTGACTAATACCCGGCCAATGAGACGGGGCAGTTTGGTTCTGGCGCTGTTGTGCCTCGCCGCCTCGGGAGGCGTGGCCTTGGCCAGGCCTCCGGTGGTCGTCGAGCTCTTCACGGCGCAGGGGTGCGTGTCCTGCGCCGCCGCCAATGCGCGCGTCGCCGCCCTGGCGGACACCAAGGGCGTCATCGCCCTCACCTTCGCGGTCGACTACTGGGACTACCTCGGCTGGAAGGACACCTTCGCCCGGCCCGAGTTCGCCGACCGCCAGCGCGCCTACGACAAGCACTTCGACGTCGCCGAGGTGTTCACCCCGCAAGTGGTGGTGGATGGCCTCCTGCAGACTGCGGCGGTCAAGGCGGACGACATCGACACGCTGGTGCAGAGCGCCAGGCATGTGCCGATGGATCCGCCGCAGATGTTCTGGCGCCGCGATCGGGTCGGCATCGGCGGCGGCCGCCGGCCGCGCGGCGGCGCGGGCATCTGGCTGGTCCGCTACGACCCGCGGCTGATCGACACGCCGGTGAAGGACGGGGACAACCGCGGCCACACGGTCAGCGAGCGCAACGTCGTCGTCGAACTGACGCGCATCGGCGCCTGGCGCGGCCATCCGATGATGCTGGACCTGCCGCCTGCGACCACCACCGGCCTGAAGACCCTGGTCCTGGTCCAGGGCGACGACGGCGGCAAGATCCTGGCGCTATTGGCCGAGCCGACGAAGCGCTGACCCGGGCCAATCCCGCGCGCTGGCGACTCCGTCGCCGAAGGCTTTTTTGACCACGAACCTCACGAACCACGCGAACGGTTCCGAACTGGCTCTAGCGCTGCAGCTTCGGTTCGTGTCGTTCGTGAGGTTCGTGGTCAAAATGGACGACGCCGCTTCGCGGCTTTGAAGGGATAACCCAGACACCAAAACCCCCGCGGCCGGGGGGCGACCGCGGGGGCGACTTGGAGGGCATTGTCGGCTGACCGGACCCCACGATCCAGGGGGGCTGGGGGGGCTGTTCAGGATCCGGGACCAGCAGGGCGTCCCGATCAGCCGACGAGTGCAATATCGAAGCGCAACCGGGCGCGCGCTGGGCCGAAATAAGGTCTTTTCGCGGCCGAAGATGAAGCTTGTTTCATCTTTCGCCTAAGTGTGGCGCGCGGGGGGCTCCCCATCCGCGAAATCCCGCCCTAAGTTTCCAGGCGCATGGCCTTGGAATCAACGCCCCAGCCCGCCAGGGCCGTCACCTTCTTCGAGCGCCGCGAGCTCGATCGCCTGCTCAGACTCTATGGCCAGATGGTCGCCGCCGGCCACTGGCGCGACTACGCCATCGACGGGCTGGAGGACGCCGCGGTGTTCTCCGTCTACCGGCGGGCCTCGGAAAACCCTCTCTATCGGATCGAGAAACGTCCGGCGCTGGCCCGCCGGCAGGGGGCCTGGGCGGTGATCGGCCAGGCCGGGCAGATCCTGCGCCGCGGCCATGAACTCGACCACGTGCTGCGCTTCTTCGAGCGCGCCAGGTTCGCCGTCATCGACTGAGCCTGCGATTCCGCGCCGCGTGATCTGGTAGCCGAACGTTTACCGTACAGGCGGAGAGTGGGGGCCGTCCCGCCTCCGGAGTTCCCGCCATGTCTTGCGACGCCGTCGCCTTCGCCGCCACCTTCTGGCTGATCTCAACCAGCGCCGTCGCCGCGGTCCCGGGCGGGACCGCCGTCACCGCGCCGCCCTCGGTCGCCGGCGAGCCGCTGTTCGCCGACATCATCCGCCGCGCCGGCACGCTGAAAAGCGAGACCGCCGCCTTTGAGAAGGGGCCGCTCGACGCAGGCCTCGAACATCTGCCGGGCTTCGCCGACTTCGAGACTGCCGTCGGCCAGCTTTCGGCGCTCGACATGCAGGGCCACGTCGTCCTCGTGCAGCGCGGCGAGACCGACGACCTGAAGTGCATCCTGAAAGGCATCTCCCAGGACCTGCCGGTGAAGCTGAAGGAGCTGGAAAGCGCGCCGGATCCGAAGACCCGCCACGAGGCGCTGGAGGATATGTTCTACCTGCTGCGCGACAACGTCGAGGTGATCACCGCGCCGCCGCAGCCGGCGGCTTAGCGGCGTCGAGCGCCGCGGCGACCAGGCCCGAGGTCAGCAGCTGCGGCAACACCTTCGGCGGCCCGCCGTCGGTCCCGTAGACCAGATAGAGCGGCACGCCGACGCGGCCCTGGTCAGCCAGCGCCTTGGCGATGGCGTTGTCGCGATTGGTCCAGTCGGCCTTCAGGTAGACCGCGCCGGTGCGCTGGAAGGCGGCGACGGCTTCCTTGGTGTTGAGCGCCACCTGCTCGTTGAACTGGCAGGTGACGCACCAGGCGGCGGTGAAGTCCACGAACACCGGCTTGCCCTCAGCCCTGAGCGCCGCGACCCGCTCCGGCGACCACGGCTCGGACGGGATGCCGGCCGCCACCGCGACGCTGGCGTTGGCGGCGTCAGGCGCCGGCCCGAATGGCGCCAGCACCAGCACAGCCACGGCCGCCGCGACGGCCGCGCCGGAGAGGCCGAACACGACCCGGGCATGCTGGCCGTTGGCCGAGCGCCGCTGCGCCGCGCCGAAGATCCAGGCGGCGAGGCCCACCAGCACGGCGCCAGCGAAGGCGGCGGCGAGGCTGCCGCGGTCGGTCTGCGCGGCCAGCACCCAGAGCAGCCAGGCAGCGGCGCCATACATCGGGAAGGCCAGCGCCTTCTTCAGCACGTCCATCCACGGCCCGGGCTTGGGCAGCAGCTTGAGCAGGCCGGGCGTGAAGGCCAGCAGGGTGAAGGGCGCGGCGAAGCCCAGCGCCAGGCCCAGGAAGACCAGCAGCGCCTGAGGCGCCGGCTGGGTCAGCGCGTAGCCCAGGGCCGGGCCCATGAAGGGCGCGGTACAGGGCGCGGCCACGACCACGGCGAGCGCGCCAGTGAAGACGCCGCCGACCAGGCCGGCGCGCGACGCCAGCCCGCCGCCCAGGCCCTGCAGCGACGCGCCGACCTCGAACACGCCGGACATGTCGAGCGCGGCGGCCAGCATCACCAGGGCCAGGCCCGCGGTCACGATCGCCGGCTGCAGCTGCGAGCCCCAGCCGACCGCCTGGCCGGCGCCGCGCAAGGCAATGATGCTGCCAGCCAGCGCCAGGAAAGTCCCAACGACGCCAACCAGGAAGGCCAACCCTTGCGCCCGCGCCGCGCCGGCCTCGTGCGGCCGGGCGATCAGCGACGCAGCCTTCATCGACAGGATCGGGAACACGCAGGGCATCAGGTTGAGGATCAGGCCGCCGGCGAAGGCGAAGAGCACGGCGGCGCCCAGGCCCATCTCGGCCGTCTGCGATGGCGCGCCCAGCCCGCCGGACTGCGGCGGCGGCGCGCCCGACGTGGCGTTGACCACGAAGGCCTGGCCATCGGCGGTCTCGATCACGCCCGACACCTGCGTCGGCGCCGGAGACTGCTTGAAGGCCGCGCCGGCGGTGGCGGCGAAGGTCAGGCCCTGCGCACCCAGGTCGACGGTCTCGGGCTTGGCCTGGTCAATGACGCTGTCGTCGTAGGGGTAGAAGTAGGCGTCGGCGCCGCCGTGGCCGGCAAGCGCCGGGCCGGCGACGGCGATCTTCAGCGTCTCACCGGCCAGCTGCCAGGTCGCGGTGAGGCCGCTGTCCTTCGGCGCCTGGGCCAGCGCCTTGGCGATCACCGCGCCCCAGGTCGGATCGACGGGGGCCGCGCCCGCGGTCACCGGCACGTCCAGCGCCACATCGGCGTCCTGCGGCACGCACACGTCGGCGCAGACCAGCATGGCGACCTTGGCGGCCAGATGCGCCGTGGTCCCCGGCTTGGCGTCGGCCGGCACCTGGATCGGCACGGCCAGCACCGCCTGGTCTTCGAAGCCGTAGTTCATCAGCGGCCCGACCGGCAGCCGCCTGGGCGCCGGCCAGACGATGTCGCCGGCGGCCCAGCCCGTGGGCAGGGTCCAGGTGAGCTTGGTCGCCTCGCCGGCGTCGCCGGGATTGCGCCAATAGGTGTGCCAGCCCTTGTCGATCTTCTGCACGACCGCGACGTAGAGGGTCGAGCCGGGCGCGGCCCCATCCGTCTCGGCCGCCAGAACCGCCTGCACGTGGGCGCCGCCCAGGGACGGCTGGGCCTGCGCGATCCCGGCGAAGGCGGCCAGGCAAAGGGCGAGCTGAATGAGCTGAAGAACGCGGCGCATGAAAATCGAGACCGCCTCTAGAGCAGATGGCCGCGTTGTGGAATTGGCATTTGCAAGCTGGGCGTCGGCGATGCGTGGCACAAGCTAGGCTCTAGTGATTCGAGGGACCGCAATGCCTGCACGCTTCGACGACATCGAGATCGGCCAGGTGGTGAGCCTGGGCGCGGCCCGGGTCGAGGCCGACGCGCTGGCCGCCTTCGCCACCGCCTTCGCGCCCGGCTGGGCTACCGAGCGCGGCGCGCCCGACGCCATGCTCTACGCCATGTGGTCGCGGCTGGACGCCGTCGCCTCGTCCGACTGGCCGCAGACCAAGCGCCTGGGCGTCGATGCCCTGCGCTGGATGCGCAACCCGCCGCCCGGCGAACTGCTGCGCGGCCGCATGACCATCATGGGCAAGGATGAGGTCGGCGAAGGCAAGGGCATCGTCTTCGCCCAGCATGATCTGCTGGACGAGGCGGGTCGGCTGGTGTTCTCGTGCCTGACGCGGAGCGTCTACGCCCGCTGAAGGCGGTCAGGCTTTCGGATGGGCCCGCGAATAGGCCGCCAGCAGGCCGGCGGCGTCGACCGCGGTGTAGCGCTGGGTCGTCGAGAGCGAGGCGTGGCCCAGCAGTTCCTGGATCGAGCGCAGGTCGGCCCCGGCGCCTAGCAAGTGGGTGGCGAAGGAGTGGCGCAGGGCGTGCGGCGTGGCGCGCTCGGAGAGGCCGAGACGGCCGCGCAGTTTCGCCATCAGCTCCTGCACCCGGCGCGGCGGCAGCGGGCCGCCACGGGCGGCGCGGAACAGCAGCGCGTCGGGGTCGAGCACGAAGGGCAGGGCGGCGACATAGGCGTCCACGGCCTCGCGCACCTGCGACAGCACCGGGGCCATCCGGGTCTTCGAGCCCTTGCCGAGGATGCGCAAGCTGGGCCCGATCGGCGCGTCGCCGCGCTTCAGCGACAGCGCCTCGGAGATGCGCAGGCCGCAGCCGTAGAGCAGCGCCAGCACCGCCTCGTCGCGCAGGTTTTCCCACTCCTGGCGCTCGGGATCGGCGCCAGCCTCGTTCAACAGGCCCATCGCCTGGTCCTCGGTCACTGGGCGCGGCGGCGGCGGGACCACCTTGGGGCCGCGCACCAGCGCCAGCGCCGGGCAGGCGACGCCGAGGCGGCGGTCGAGGAAGCGGTGAAAGCTGCGGATCGCCGACAGGGTCTGCGAGAGCGAGCGGGCCGAGAGCGGATGCGCGCCGCTGCGCCGGAAAGCCAGGAAGGCGCGGATGTCGCCGGCGCTGAGCGCGCCGAGGTCGGCCAGCGAGACGTCGCCGCCCAGATGCCGCTCCAGGAAGCCCAGATATTGGAGGCCGGCCGCCTGGTAGGCCTCCACCGTGCGCGGGCTGGCGCGGCGCTCGTTCGCGAGGTGCTCCAGGAACGCGGCCAGCGCCTCGCGGGGGGTGGTCACGGAATCGGCCAGCGCTCGGCGGTGCGCTCGACCACCTTGGCCAGGAAGTCGATCAGCTCGTGGCCCATGTCGGGAGCGAAGGCGTCGTCGGCCTCGGCCGCGAAGGCCAGCATGCCGACTCGTCCGGGCTCCCATACGGAGAGGCGGATCAGCGCCAGGCTGCCGATTTCCTTGGAGCTGGCGCCGAAAAGGCCGAGCGCGGTCGGCACGATGCCCAGCCGCGTGGCCTTGCCGCGGCCCAGCGTCAGGTCGCACTGGCCCTCGGCCAGCGCTCGCCAGCCGGCGGGCACCCGGTCGGGACCCTCCAGAGCAATCACCGCGGCGGCGAGGCCGAAGCGGGCGCGCACCAGGGCGTCGAGGCGGTAGGCGAGGTCGGCGTGATTGCGCGCCCCCAAGAGCTCGATCACCGCTTCGTGGGTCTGTTCCTGGGCGTCGAAGTTGGCGCGGGCCACGGCTTCCAGCCGGCGGCGCACGCTGGTCTCCTTGCGGTGCGCCTGTTCGACGCGGGCCAGGGCCGCGGGGCCGAAGTCGACCACATTGGCCGCGTCGATGCGCAGCCCCAGCACCTGCATCAGCTCGCCATCGTCGCGGATGAACTCCGGCCGGGCGCGCAGAAAGCCCCGGACCGCCTCGTCCTGCGCCCACTCCTGCGCGTCAGCGCGCCACACGTCGCTCATTCCCGCCCCGCCATCCTGACGATCGGCTGCCCCAGCCGTTCCGGGGCCTATCAACACCCTGCGCGGTTAACGGCCGTTTGATGGGCGGCGAATCAGCCGCGGGGCTCGCCGCGCGGCCCGGGTCCGCCTAGGTTGGCGGGCCTTGAGAATCGCCTCCGTCCTCATTCCCCTGCCGCTGCCCGAGGCCTTCGACTACGCCGAGCCGGAGGACATGGAGCTGGCTGTCGGCGAGATCGTCGCCGCGCCGCTGGGGCCGAACCTGGTGCGCGGCGTGGTGGTGGCCCTGCGCGACGGCGCCGGCGGCAATCGGGCGCTGAAACCGCTGGCCGGGCGCATGGAGAGCCCGCCGCTGCCGCCGCAGAGCCTGGAGTTCATCGACTGGGCCGCGCGCTACTGCGTCGACCAGCCCGGCCAGCCGCTGGCCATCGCCCTGCGCGGCTCAAGCGCCCCGAAAGCCCGGCCTGAGCGCGTGCTGGTGCTTACCGGCCAGCCGCCCAGCCGCCCGACGCCGGCCCGCGAGGCGGTGGTTGCGGCGGCTGCCGAGGCCGCTCTGGGGACTGCGGCGCTGGCCCGCGCGGCCGGCGTCGGCGTTGGCGTGGTTGGCGCCCTGATCACCGACGGCGTGCTGGCCGAAGAGCACCGCGCCGCGCCGATCGCCTTCCCGCCGCCCGACCCCGACAACCCGGCGCCGACGCTGAACCCCAGCCAAGCCGCGGCGCTCGCCGAGCTGGTGGGGCAACAGGGCGGCGGCTTCAGCGTGGCGCTGCTCGACGGGGTCACCGGCTCGGGCAAGACCGAGGTCTACCTCGAGGCCGCCGCCGCCGCCCTGCGCCGCGATGCGGAGGCCCAGGTGCTGATCCTGCTGCCGGAAATCGCCCTGACCGAAGCCGTAATCGCCCGCATCACCGAGCGCTTCGGGGCTGAGCCAGCCGCCTGGCACTCGGGCCTGCACCCCACCCGTCGGCGCCGCGTCTGGGAGGCAGTCGCCACCGGGCAGTGCCGCATCGTCGTCGGCGCCCGCTCGGCGCTCTTCCTGCCCTTCCGCCGCCTCGGCCTGATCGTGGTCGATGAGGAGCACGACGGCTCCTACAAGCAGGAGGACGGCTTCATCTACCAGGCCCGCGACATGGCGGTGGCGCGGGGCAAGATCGCCGCCGCGCCGGTGATCCTGGCTTCGGCGACGCCGTCGCTGGAGACGCTGTGGAACGCCGAAACCGGCCGCTATCGCTGGCTGAAGCTGGCCTCGCGCCACGGCGGCGCGGTGCTGCCCGACATCGAGCTGGTCGACCTGCGCGCCACGCCGCCCGAGACCGGCCGGTGGCTCTCGCCGCCGCTGACCCGGGCCATGGCCGAGACCCTGGGTCGCGGCGAGCAGGTGCTGTTGTTTCTCAATCGCCGCGGTTACGCCCCGCTGGTGCTCTGCCGGGCCTGCGGCGAGCGGATGCGGGCGCCCGACACCGAATCCTGGCTGGTCGAGCACCGCTACACCGGCCGCCTCGTCTGCCACCTGACCGGCTTTTCGATGAAGAAGCCCGACCGCTGCCCCTATTGCACCGCCAAGGACAGCCTGGTCTCGGTCGGGCCGGGCGTGGAGCGGGTCGAGGAAGAGGCGGGTCTGCTCTTCCCCGACGCCCGCATCGCGGTCTTCTCGTCCGACACCGTGCCGCACGCCCAGTCGGCGCGCGAGCTGATCGCGGCGATGACGGCCGGCGAAATCGACATCCTGGTGGCCACCCAGGGTGCGGCCAAGGGGCACAACTTCCCGAGCCTGACCCTCGTGGGCGTGGTCGACGCCGACCTCGGCCTGCGCGGCGGCGACCTGCGGGCGGCCGAGCGCACCTTCCAGCTGATCGCCCAGGTGGCGGGCCGCGCCGGGCGCAAGGAACTGCGCGGTCGCGCCCTGTTGCAGACCTGGGCCCCCGAGCACCCGGTGATGCAGACCCTGGCCCAGCACGACCGCGACGCCTTCGCCGCGCTGGAGATGGCCGAGCGCGAGGCCGCGCGCCTGCCGCCTTTCGGCCGTCTCGCCGCGGTGATCGTCTCTGGCCCCGACCCCGAGCAGCTCGACCGCTTCGTGGCGGGCTTTGCCGCCGCCGCGCCCAACGCCGAGGGCGTCGACGTGTTCGGCCCGGCCGACCCGCCGTTCAGCCTGGTGCGCGGCCGCCGACGCAAGCGCTTCCTGATCCGCGCCGACCGCCGCGTCGACCTGCAAGCTTTCCTGGCCGCCTGGCGAGCCCGGGTGCGCGTGCCGGGCGCCCTGCGCCTGACCATCGACGTGGACCCCTACAGCTTCCTCTGAAGCCGTCCCGGCGCCGCCAACAGCAACGTTTCGCTAACTTCTTGGCCCGCAGCTTGCTGCTCCCGGCCTGGCGGCGTCTCGAACTGGCCCGCCGGGAGACAGCCGAGCCATGACCGCGCCCGCCAACCTCAAGCCGCTCACCTCGCTGCGCTTCTTCGCGGCCGTCTGGGTGATCCTGTACCACTACTGGCCGCACCTGGCGGTGGCGACGACGCCGGCGCTGATCGAGAAGGGCTACCTGGGCGTCGAGCTGTTCTTCATCCTCTCCGGCTTCATCCTCTGCCACGTCTACCTCCCGGCCTTCGAAGCGGGCCGGTTCAAGTATGGCGACTTCATGTGGGCGCGGCTGGCGCGCATCTACCCGATGCACATCGCCACCCTGATCGGCATCGGCCTGATGGCGGGGACGGCGCTGCTGCTGGGCATTCAGATCGATCCGAACATCCTGTCGCTGGCGGCCCTGCCGGCCAACCTGACCCTCACCCAGGCCTGGGGCCTCGCGCCGGTGGCCGGCTGGAATCACCCCTCGTGGTCGATCTCGGCCGAGTGGTTCGCCTACCTCTGCTTCCCCGCCTTCGCCTTCCTGGCCATGAGCGTGCGGCGCTGGCCCAGCGTGGCGGTGGCCGCGGCGCTGGCCTTCATGGCCGTGCTCTACGCGGTGTTCCCGCGGTTCGCCGGCTTCCCGCTGACCCTGGCGACCTACGCCTGGGGCGCGCTGCGCATCGTTCCGTGCTTCGCCCTGGGCTGCAGCCTCTTCCTGCTGTGGCGCTCGCACGCGGCGGATCGCCGCGAATCGCTCATCGGCGCCGCTTTTTTTGGCGCCCTGCTGGTCGCGTCCGTGCTGTCGGGAGCGCCTGATGTCGCAATCGTGGCGGCGTCCGGCGGACTGATTATTTCGCTCGCGCAAGTTTCCAAGGCAGGCGGAAACTTTCTTTCGCAGGGGATTTTCGTGTACCTG
>DATAVF010000060.1:0-9054 GCA_036267835.1 Caulobacteraceae bacterium
TCGTCGACCTGCAAGCCGCCATCAACCGGTACCTCGCCGAGCACAACCAGCACCCCAGACCCTTCACCTGGACCGCCGACCCTCAGCGCGTCCTCGACGCCATCGGCCGCGGGCGCCAAGTGTTAGAGTCGCTCCACTAGCTTGACTGGCGAGGCGCCCGGATGTTGGCTGCCTGCGGCAGACCGGACAAGAGGAGGTTCCCGTGCCCCGCAGAGCCGATGCGTTGTTCATTGCGATGGCCGGCCTGGCCGGCGCGATGCTGTGCCCCGCCGTGGCCAGCGCGGCCACCCAATGCAAGACCGACCCGGTCACGGCCGGCGGCGGCCTGACCGAAGACCAGTCCGAGGCCACGTGGAGCACCCAGGTAAAGCAGAGCTTGGGCGCGGCGTGGTCGAACATAAAGTTGGCGAAGGACGAAAAGGTCAGCGAGACAAATCTGGCGCTGGCCAACCTGTTCTTCATCACCGCCTACCCCTGCCGGGTCGTACCCGTCGTCAACCCCGCGATTCTCACAAGACCGAACAGCGCCGTCCTCCGACGACACTGAGGACGAAAGGGACGACAAGGGGCGGAGTCATATTCCGCCCCTCTTCGCCGCGTCCCCTGATGTCACTTTGAGCAAGCGTGAGGCCCTCGTAGAAGCCTTGCCATGGACGGCTACAGCGCCCGCAGGACCGTGACTGAAACGGGATCTACCTTCGCGCTCGAAGGTGGCGTGCTGGTGCGCACGACCGAAAAGGGCGAGACGCAGCGGCTGGCCCTCGCCGACGTGCGCAAGGTGGCGTTGCGCTACGTGCCGGCGACGTCCGACCGTTGGGTCTGTTCGGTCGAGGGCCCGGCCGGAAGGATCTGGATCCCGTCGGTCAGCTTCCTCGGTTTCGGCCGCGCCGTGGATCGCAGAGCCAGCTTCCGGGCCTTCGTCGCGCAACTCTGCCAGGCCATCGCGGCCGAGCCATCGGCGGCCAGCAAGGCCTTCGTCCTGGGCGGCGGCTTTCCGGCGTGGGCGGCGCTGATCATGGTGATCGTCTTCGTGGTGCTGGTCGCCCTGCTGGCGATGGGCGTGCTGGGCTCGGTGACGGAAGGCAAGTCGCCCACCTGGGCCATCCTGCCGATCATCGTCTGCTCGACGAGCTGCGCCATGGTCTGGCGCATCTGGCGCATGAACCCCTCCGGCCGCTTCGACCCGCGCGCCTTGCCGCCTAAGTTCGCCGCTTAGCGCCTTCCCTGCAAGGGAGGTGCTTTCTCCCGCGCCATCGCCAGCAGCGCTTCCATCGCTCGATCGCGGATGCCTTCTTGGTGCAGGTGGCCGACGAGGTCGGCGAGGTAGTCGACGTTGCGGCCGGAGAGGCCGGTGGCGCCGGCGATCAACTCGGCCTGGCGCTCCAGGCTGAGCACGCCCGCCCACTGCGGGTGGGCCTTGTCGGAGAGAAAGGTCAGGCACTGCTGCTGCCGGCCGTCGGCCAGCCGCACGGTGACGCGAGCCTCGACATAGGTCTCGGTCGGCTGCTCGCGGTCGCGCAGGTAGGCGTAGGTCGCAGGCCAGTCGGCGTCCGCCACCCGGTAGGCCGCGCCGCGCACCGAGCCGCCGGGCGCCAGGCCCAGCACCAGGCCGCGCCGGGCCGGCGTGCCGCGATGGTGGACCGAATAGATGCAGAAGGCTCGGCGGCGGCCATGGAGCGCCGCCGGCAGACGCTCTAGATACGCGAAACCCGGCCGCCACATCAGCGAGCCGTAGCCGAAAACCCAATGCTCGCCGGTCTCAGTCAACGTGTCACCCTGGAACGCCCCGTCCCATAGCGAAGCGGCGCCGCCGCGCAAACCGCGCCGGCGCGGCCTCTGGATCCCGTGGGGGCTGGCGGCGGCGCTGGCCGTGGGCTGGAGCCTCGCCTGGGTCTGGATGATGGGCGAGACGCAAGCGCGCTTCGACGCGGCCGCGGCTGGCCTGCGCGCCCACGGCTGGCATGTGTCCTGGCGCCAGCGCCACGTCGGCGGCTATCCGTTCCGGCTCGACGTGGACCTCAGCGACCTGACCCTCACCGACCCCTCCGGCTGGGGCCTGCGGACGCCGATGCTGAAGACCGAGGCCTACGCCTTCGCGCAGACCTGGGTGTTCTTCGCGCCGAACGGCCTGGTGGTGACGCGTCCGCAGGGCGGCGCGGTGAACGTTACCGGCAGCGCCCTGCGCGGCAGCGTCTCCGGCTGGGACCACAGCCCCCCGGACATCGCCCTCGAAGGCGACGATTTGACCCTGATGCCACCCGCGGGCGCCGCGCCGGTGGACCTCACGGCGATCAGGAAGCTGCAGGCCTACACCCGCCCTGGCCCCGACGATCAGGGCGCGGCCTATCTGCAGATCGACGCCGGCCAGCCTGTTCCGGGCGGCTGGCTCGCCCAACTCGGGGCGCCGGTGGACTTCAAGGCCGACATTACCTTCAATCACGCCATCGCCTTCCAGACGCCTGGCTGGCGGGCGTCGCTGACCAATTGGGCGCATGCCGGCGGGAGCGTGCACCTCGGCCACCTCGACCTCACCGCGGGCGCCCAGAGTTTCACTGGCAAAGCAGGCAACCTCACCGTGGCCGACACCGGCTTCGTCGTCGGCCAGCTACAGGTCAGCGGCGGCCCAGCCGCTCACCCGCAGGACCTGGCGCTGCAGTTCCACGATGGCGGCGCCTGGCTCGGCCCGGTGAAGCTGCAGCCCGCGCCGAAGCTTTTCTGAAGGGGTGCGCCGCGCGGCGCCGCCGTGTAAGAGCGCCTCGCCATGACCGCCCAGCGCCCCGAGCCGAAGCCCGGCATCCTCGACATCACGCCCTACAAGCCCGGCAAGTCGTCGGCCGAGGGCGTCGAGCATCCGGTCAAGCTGTCCGGCAACGAGAACATCCTTGGCTGCAGTCCGGTGGCCCGCGAGGCCTACCTGGCGGCGGCCGGCGACCTCAACGTCTATCCGGATGGCCGCGGCGCCGCCCTCCGCGCCGCCATCTGCGCGCGCTACGCCATCGAGCCCGAGCGCCTGGTGCTGGGCTGCGGCACCGACGAGCTGCTGCACCTGATCAACCAGGTCTTCCTCGAGCCCGGCGACAACATCGTCCAGGGCCAGTACGCCTTCGGCGCCTACGGCATCGGCGCCCGCGCCTGCCAGGCCGAGGTGCGCAGCGCCGCCGAGCCGAACTATCGCATCGATATCGACCTGATGCTGGCCGAGGTCGATGAGCGCACCAGGCTGATGTTCATCACCAACCCGGCCAACCCGACCGGCACCTTCACTACCGCGGACGAACTGCAGCGTCTGCACGAGCGCCTGCCGCCCGGCGTGGTGCTGGTGGTGGACGCGGCCTACAGCGAGTTCTGCACCGATCCCACCTTTACCGACGGCCTCGATCTGGCCCGCGGCGCCGACAACATCATCGTGACCCACACCTTCTCCAAGCTGCATGGCCTGGCCGCCCTGCGTGTCGGCTGGGCTTACGCCCCGGCGCCGCTGGCCGACGCCATCGATCGCATCCGCCCGCCGTTCAACGTCTCGATCCCGGCGCTGAGCGCTGCCGTCGCCTCGCTCGGCGACGAGGCGTTTCAGGCCCGCTCGCTCGCTCACGTCGAGCAGTGGCGACCGTGGCTGACCCAGCAGCTCGGCGGCCTCGGCCTCGCGACCATCCCGTCGTCGGCCAACTTCGTCCTGGTCGAGTTCCCGCGCACCCCCGGCAAGACCGCCGCCGAAGCCGAGGCCTTCCTCGCCTCGCGCGGCCTGATCGTGCGCGGCGTCGCCAACTACGGCCTGCCCGACGCCCTGCGCATCACCATCGGCCTGGAAGAGCACAATCGGGCGCTCGTCGAGACGCTCGCGGAGTTCTTGGCACGCTAGAGCCCCGCTATCCCTCGCCCCGCGCAGCGGGGAGAGGTGGCCGGCCAGGGCTGCGCAGCAGCGCGGGACGGTCGGTGAGGGGCGCTCGGCGCGTCAGCGCTGAGCACCCGCAGCGTACCTGGCGCCTTCGGCGCCACGTGTCGGCGAAGCCGACACGCCCCTCACCCGTCCGTCTGCTGCGCAGCCGGCCGACCTCTCCCCGCAAGCGGGGCGAGGGATACTTGGCGCTGAGGCTTGACGCCGCCCGCACGCCGCCGCTACGAGCCGCCCATGACCCGCGCCGACCTTCGCCAGCGCTATTACGCCCGCTCGCACCATAGCTGAGCGGCAGGTCGTACTTCACCCAGCCGCCATCGCCGGCGGCAGGTCTCATGAGGACGACGGTCTCCGGCCCAACCCCAGGAGCCGTTCATGACCGACCAGACTGACCCGCACCCGCCCAAGCCGGTCTACGCCCGCATGGCGGTGATCGGCGGCGGCCTGATGGGCTCGTCGCTGATCCGCGCGGCGCGCGCCAAGGGCGCGGCGGGCCACATCTCGGTGGCCGACGCCAATCCGGCGCACCGGACGCGGCTCGAGGAACTCGGGATCGCCGACGCGGTCTTCGCTAATGCGGCCGACGCGGTGCGGGATGCCGACCTCGTGGTGCTGGCCGTGCCGGTGATGGCGATGGGCGAGGCGACGGCGGCGGCCGCGGCTGGCCTCAAGCCCGGCGCCACCCTCAGCGACCTCGGCTCGGTGAAGGGCGCGGTGGCCGACGCCATGGCGGCCGCGGCGCCGGCGGAGGTGTTCGTCGTCCCCGGGCATCCGGTGGCGGGCACCGAGCAATCCGGCCCCGACGCCGGCTTTGCCACCCTGTTCGAGAACCGCTGGACCATATTGACGCCGCAGAAGCGCAGCGACGCCCCCTACCAGGCGGCCGTCGAGCAGCTGACCGAGTTCTGGATGGCCCTGGGCGCCCGCGTCGAGCTGATGGACGCCGCGCACCACGACCTGGTGCTGGCCGTCACCTCGCACCTGCCCCACCTGATCGCCTACAACATCGTCGGCACCGCCGCCGACCTTGAGGAGGTGACGCAAGGCGAGGTGATGAAGTTCTCCGCCGGCGGCTTCCGCGACTTTACCCGCATCGCCGCCTCCGACCCGATCATGTGGCGCGACGTCTTCCTCACCAACAAGGACGCGGTGCTGGAGATCCTCGGCCGCTTCACCGAGGACCTGCAGGCCCTGTCGCGCGCCATCCGCTGGGGCGAGGGCGACAAGCTGCAGGCGCTCTTCACCCGGACGCGGGAAATCCGTCTGGGCATCGTCGCGGCGGGGCAGGAAAGCGCCGTGCCGAATTTCGGGCGGGATAAGCGCGAGTAGTCAGTGGCCCGTCGACTCGCGCCGCAGATTCATCAGCACCTTCGGCGTATCGTCGCGTAGCCCCGCGCGAACCAGGGCGGCCGGCGCCAGGATGTTGGCCGCCACCTCGTTGACGTAGATCACACGCGTGCCCAGCCCGCCGTTCAGGGGCTCCAGGCGCCACTCGCCGGTCTCGACCTTGAGGTCGCCGGCCACGCGGTGGAAGCGGATCAGGCTGTAGGGCTGGTAGTCGGAGCGGTAGACGTTGTGGATTGTGGGGACCAGGAAGCCGCCGTGGGTGACCTGCTCGCGCACGTCCCAGCCCGGGCCGCTCTGCAGCACCCGGCAGGGGTCGGCCGAGGTGATCAATTTCGGGGTCTCGCGGCAGTCGGTCATCACCTGCCAGACCCGTTGCGGCGTGGCGGCGATGTCGATCGCGCCATGGATCAGCCCGACGTCGCCCGGCTCGGCGCTGACGTCGGTGTAGGCCTCGCCCAGGCGCAGCTGCGCCTGGGCCCCGGCGTCTGGCTCCCATGGCGCGGCGTTGGCGCGGGTGGCCGCGGCGGCGAGCAGCAAGGAGACGATCAGGGCGGTGCGCAAAAGCTCGTCTCCACGCGTGAACGATGATTTCCGTACGCGCCGCGCCGGACCCCGGATCACAAACGCCGGGTCCGGTGGTATGCGACCGGTATGCTGCGCCTCGCCCTGCTCGCTCTGATCGCCGCGCTTACGGGCAGCCTCGCTCAGGCCCAGACGCCGCCCGTCCGGATCGACTCCGGCCTGCTGCAGGGGGTGCAGGACAGCGACGTGGTCGCCTACAAGGGCGTGCCTTACGCCGCGCCGCCTGTTGGCCCGTTGCGCTGGCGTCCGCCGCACCCGGCGCCGGCGTGGCGCGGCGTGCGAGACGCTTCGATTTTCGGCCCGGTCTGCCCGCAGGCGACGGGCCTCGGCGTGCCGGCCAGCCTGCCGCAGAGCGAGGACTGCCTGACGCTCAACGTCTGGGCGCCCGCTCACGCCGCCGGCCCGGCGCCCGTCATGGTGTGGCTGCACGGCGGCGGCGATGACGCGGGCACGGCGCGCCAGCCGCAGTTCGACGGCGCGGTTTTCGCCCGGGATGGCATCGTCTTCGTCTCGGTGGATTATCGGCTGGGCGCACTCGGCTGGTTCGCTCACCCGGCCCTGACCCGCGAAGCCGGCCCTGGCGCGCCGCTCGGCGACTACGGCCTGATGGACGAGATCGCGGCGCTAACGTGGGTCCAGCGCAACATCCGGGCCTTCGGCGGTGACCCGCGGCAGGTGACGGTGGCCGGCGAGTCGGCCGGCGGCGAGGCCGTGCTGTTCCTGATGGGCGCGCCAGCGGCGCGCGGCCTCTTCGCCCGGGCGATCGTCGAGTCGGGCACGGGCTGGGCCGACTACCCAACTCTGGCAAAGGCCGAGGACGAGGGCGTCGCCTTGGCGACCCGCGCCGGCGCGCCGGCGGACGCCGACGCCGCGGCGTTGCGGGCGCTGCCGGTCGCCGCGCTGCTGGCCGCCAACCATGGCGAGATCGGCGAGATCATCGATGGCCGCCTGGTCACCGCCGACCCGGCCACGATCTTCGCCGCCGGCCACGCCGCCGCCGTGCCGCTGCTGATCGGCTCCAACAGCGGCGAGGACAGTCTGCTGGGCAACAGCGACCCGAAAGATGTGCTGAAGGACTTCACCGCCGATCAGCTCAGCGCGCTGCGCGCCGCCTACGGCGCTGAAACGCCCGACGACGCCGCCCTCGGCCGCGCCGTCTTCCGCGACCAGTGGATGGGCGCGCCGGCACGCTGGATCGCCGCGCGCCAGTCGGCGCACGCGCCGGCCTGGCTCTACCACTTCGCCTACATTCCGAGCATCCTGGTCGGCCGCCGCAAGGCCGCCAGCCATGGCTTCGAGATGCTCTTCACCTTCGAGGCCCTGGCCCGCGCGCCGATCCCGCTGCCCGCTTCGCCCGCCGACATGGCCGAGATGACCCTCCTGCACGGGTGCTGGGCCAGCTTCGTCAAGACGGGTGTCCCGACCTGCCCTGGCGGACCGGCTTGGCCGGGCTATTCGGCCGCGAGCGACACCCTGATGCTGTTCGGCCAGGACACGGCGAGCGGCGCGTCCCACTTCCGCGCCGGCCCCTACGATGTGCTCGACCGCATCGAGGCGGAGCGCCTCAAAAAGCCTGCCCCTACGGGGGAAGCGCAACTATCGCGGGGCCGCGCTGAACTCGCGCACAGGGACGGGCGGGCGCTGGGGCTGGCCGGCAGGTTCGGCGGCGTTGGCCGGTAGCATGCGGCCGAGCACGCCGTCGCGACGCCAGATCAGGTGCATGGCGACCGCGGCCAGATGCAGGCAGATCAGCGCGTAGATCGCCCACTGACCGGCCAGGTGGAGGCCCGTGAACAGGTGCGACAGCCCCTTGTCCGGGGCCAGCAGCTGCGGCGTCGGGACCAGGTTGAAGAGCCGGGTCGGGTGGCCGCCGTAGACCGAACCCAGCAGCCCCGTCACCGGCATCCAGATCAGCGCCGCGAAGAACAGCCAGTAGATCGTGTGCGCGATCCGCTGCTCCCACCGGGCGACGGCCGGCGGGTAGGCGGGCGGCTTGTCGATGAAGCGCCAGACGATGCGGAAAAGGGTGACCAGCAGCACGATGGCGCCCAGCGTCTTGTGCCAGTTGAACATCGCGGCGCTGGCGGCGGTCCCCTCCTTGGCGTTCACCATCACCCAGGCGAGCGGGAGGATGGCGAGCATGCAGAGCGCGGTGACCCAGTGGAGGGCCTGGTTCAGGGGGGAGTATCTGGGCTGCATGGGGCAGGGTCTTCCGTCGCGTCCTCGTGAGCCGGAGAACGCACGAGGCGGCGTCGCCGTTGCCCGGCCGGTGGGGCGGGAGCGCCGCGCCGCCTTGACTTTCCGGCGTCCCGCGGCCAATAACCCGCCCCTTCCGCCGCCGGGCTTGCCCGATGGTGCGATTGATGACGGGTGATGCGTGCGCCGCCGTTGAGATTGTCGCTCCGCTCCAGGGGTGACCGGACCGCGTCAGAGTTGAAAGCAGAAGCATGTCGAAGCGCCTCTCGGCGAAGTACAAGATTGACCGGCGTATGGGCGAGAACCTTTGGGGTCGCCCGAAGTCTCCCATCAACGCCCGGTCCTACGGCCCCGGCCAGCACGGCCAGCGGCGCAAGTCCAAGGTCTCCGACTTCGGCCTGCAGCTGCGCGCCAAGCAGAAGCTGAAGGGCTATTACGGCAACCTGACCGAAAAGCAGTTCACGCGCATCTACGCCGAGGCCGCCCGCCGCAAGGGCAACACCTCGGAGAACCTGATCGCCCTGCTGGAAAGCCGGCTCGACGCCATCGTTTACCGCGCCAAGTTCGTGCCGACGCCGTTCGCGGCGCGCCAGTTCGTCAACCACGGCCACATCCTGGTCAACGGCAAGCGGGTCAACATCCCGTCGTACCGGGTGAAGGTCGGCGACGTGGTGCAGGTCCGCGAGCGCTCGCGCAACATGGCCCTGGTGCTGGAAGCCCTGCAGCTCACCGAACGCGACACCCCCGACTATGTCGAGGTCGACCCCAAGGCGATGACCGCCAAGTACATCCGCATGCCGGAACTGGCCGAAGTGCCCTACCCGGTGAAGATGGAACCGAACCTCGTCGTCGAGTTCTACGCGTCGTAGTTGGTATCCTTCTCCCCTCGCGGGAGAAGGTGGCCGCGAAGCGGTCGGATGAGGGGGCGCCGACGCCGCCCCGCATCTGACCGTTTGGCATCTCACTGAAACCCCTCATCCGTCGCCTACGGCGACACCTTCTCCCGCAAGGGGAGAAGGACGTCAGGTGCTCGC
>DATAVF010000061.1:0-6482 GCA_036267835.1 Caulobacteraceae bacterium
GAACAGCGGGTCGGAGAAGACCTCCGACAGATCGCGTGCATCGGCCGCCTCCTGATCGGACGAGAGGCTGCGGATATCGATGTCGTAAGCGTCGGCCAGCCGCAGCAGCACCTGGGCGGTCACCGGACGCTGGTTGCGCTCCAGGTAGTTGAGGTAGCTTGGGCTGACGCCGAGATCCTCGGCCATGCGGGTCTGGGTGAGGCCCAGATCACGGCGCAGACGGCGCAGCCTCGGACCCAGGAACAGCTTGCGATCGAGCGACTGCGGCATGCTTGTCGTTTGTCACAATTCCACATCCTACACAAGGTCGGGGTGTGACAACGTAGCCTTATATGCCGGCCTCAGAGCTTCCCTTAGAGCGCAATCAAGCGTTAGAGCCCTCGCACGGCTTGTCACAGAGCCCTTAGTTTTGCGGGATTACGATGTCATACCAAGACCACGTCATTGAGATGGACGCCCTGATCGCGGGCAAGAACGGCGCCTGGACCGGGATCAGCGGCGACGCCGTCGCCCGCATGCGCCTGCAGAACCGCTTCAAGACCGGCCTCGAGATCGCCAAGTACACGGCCGACCTCATGCGCGCCGACATGGCCGCCTATGACGCCGACCCGTCCGAATACACCCAGAGCCTCGGCTGCTGGCACGGCTTCATCGCCCAGCAGCAGATGATCTCGATCAAGAAGCACTTCGGCGCCACCAAAGGCCGTTACATCTACCTCTCGGGCTGGATGATCGCTGCGCTGCGCTCGGAGTTCGGCCCCCTGCCCGACCAGTCGATGCACGAGAAGACCTCGGTGCCGGCGCTGATCGAGGAAATCTACACCTTCCTGCGCCAGGCCGACGCCCGTGAACTGGGCATGCTCTACCGCGACCTCGACGCGGTGCGGAAAACCGGCGACGCGGCCAAGGAACAGGCGCTGATCGACAAGATCGACGCGTTCGAGACCCACGTCGTGCCGATCATCGCCGACATCGACGCCGGCTTCGGCAACGCCGAGGCCACCTACCTCCTGGCCAAGAAGATGATCGAGGCGGGCGCCTGCGCCATCCAGATCGAGAACCAGGTCTCCGACGAGAAGCAGTGCGGCCACCAGGACGGCAAGGTCACGGTGCCGCATGAGGACTTCATCGCCAAGCTGCGCGCCATCCGCTTCGCCTTCCTGGAGCTTGGCGTCGACAACGGCATCATCGTCGCCCGCACCGACAGCCTGGGCGCGGGCCTGACCAAGCAGATCGCCTTCTCCCACGCGCCGGGCGATCTCGGCGACAAGTACAACAGCTTCATCGACTGCGAGGAAATCACCGCCGCCGACGTCAAGAACGGAGACGTGGTGATGACGCGCAACGGCAAGCTGATGCGCCCGCTGCGCCTGCCGTCGAACCTGTTCCAGTTCCGCGCCGGCACCGGCGAGGACCGCTGCGTGCTCGACTGCATCACCGCGCTGCAGAACGGCGCCGATCTGCTGTGGATCGAGACCGAGAAGCCCAACGTCGCGCAGATCGCCGGCATGGTGAACCGCATCCGAAAGGTGATCCCGAACGCCAAGCTCGCCTACAACAACAGCCCGTCCTTCAACTGGACCCTGAAGTTCCGCGAGCAGGTGTACGAAGAGTGGGCCGCGGCCGGCAAGGACGTCGGGGCCTACGAAAAGGCCAAGCTGATGAGCGTCGACTATGACCAGACGCCGCTCGCCATCGAGGCCGACAATTTGATCCGCACCTTCCAGGCCGACTCGGCCCGGCACGCGGGCATCTTCCACCACCTGATCACCCTGCCGACCTACCACACGGCCGCGCTCTCCACGGACAACCTGGCCAAGGAGTACTTCGGCTCGCAGGGCATGCTCGGCTACGTCCAGAAGGTGCAACGCGAAGAGCTGCGCCAAGGCATCGCCTGCGTGAAGCACCAGAACATGTCCGGCTCCGACATCGGCGACGACCACAAGGAGTACTTCGCTGGCGAAGCTGCCCTCAAGGCAGGCGGCGTGCACAACACGATGAGCCAGTTCGCCTGATTCAGGCATGAGACTCGGCCTCCGGGCCGCCCGGCACGCGCCGCGCGGCTCGGAAGCTGATACGGTTGACTGGTGGGGGCACACGCCCCCGCCTTTTTTCTTTCACGGCTCCTTCATCGAGGAGAATTCCCATGGCCGACGACGTCGCCGCGGTTATCCGCCCTGCCCAGGTCACCAAGCCGATCCAAGGGCGCGCCGCCGAGGTGCTGACCCCGGACGCGCTTGCCTTCCTGGCCGAGCTGCACCGCACCTTCGATGCGCGCCGCCTGGAGCTGCTGGCCGCGCGCCAGACCCGGCAGAAGCGCTTCGACGCCGGCGAGAGCCCCGACTTCCTGGCCGAGACCGCCGACGTGCGCGCCGGCGATTGGCGCGTCGCCCCCATCCCGGCCGACCTGCAGGATCGCCGGGTCGAGATCACCGGCCCGACCGACCGCAAGATGATCATCAACGCCCTGAACTCCGGGGCCAAGGTGTTCATGACCGACTTCGAGGACGCCAACTCACCGACCTGGTCCAACATAGTCGAGGGCCAGCTCAACCTGATCGACCTCTGGGCCGGCAAGCTCAGCTTCGTCGACCCGGTCAGCCACAAGGCCTATGCGCTGAACGACAAGCGCGCCGTCCTGATGGTGCGGCCACGCGGCTGGCACCTGCCCGAGCATCACGTGCTCGTCGACGGCCAGCCGATGAGTGGCTCGCTGGTCGACTTCGGCCTCTATTTCTTTCACAGCGCCAAGGCCACGCTGGCCCAGGGCTCCGGCCCTTACTTCTACCTGCCGAAGATGGAGAGCCATCTTGAGGCGCGGCTCTGGAACGACGTCTTCGTGCTGGCCCAGCAGCGCGTCGGGGTGCCGAACGGGTCGATCAAGGCCACGGTGCTGATCGAGACCCTGCCCGCGGCCTTCGAGATGGACGAAATCCTCTACGAGTTGCGCGACCATATGGCCGGCCTCAACTGCGGCCGCTGGGACTATATCTTCAGCTACATCAAGCGCCTGCGCCGCCACCCCGAGGCCCTGACCCCCGACCGGGCGGTGATGGGCATGGGCTCGGCCTTCCTGGCCGCCTATTCGCTGAAGCTGATCCAGACCTGCCACCGCCGCGGCGCCTTCGCCATGGGCGGCATGGCGGCGCAGATCCCGGTGCGCGGCGACGCCGCCGTCAATGACGCCGCCTTCGCCAAGGTCCGCGCCGACAAGGAGCGCGAGGCCAACAATGGCCACGACGGCACCTGGGTCGCCCACCCGGACCTCGTGCCGGTGGCCATGCAAGTCTTTGACAAGGTCATGCCGACGCCGAACCAGCTCGGCAAGCTGCTCCCCGACCTCACCGTCACCCGCGAAGAGCTGCTCAAGGTGCATGCCGGCGAGCGCACGGAGCATGGGCTACGCGAGAACATCCGCGTCGGCGTCCAGTACATCGAGGCCTGGCTGCGGGGCCGCGGCGCCGTGCCGCTCTACAACCTGATGGAAGACGCCGCGACCGCCGAGATCAGCCGCACCCAGATCTGGCAGTGGATCAACCAGGCGGCCACCCTGGCCGACGGCCGCACCGTGACCGCCGAGCTCTTCAACGCGGTGCTCGACGAGGAAATGGCCGCCCTGAAGCAGACCCTCGGCGCAGCCTACGAGACCGGCCGCTTCGCCGAGGCCATCCGCCTCTTCGCCGACATGACCCTGGCCGCCGACTGCGCCGAATTCCTCACCCTGCCCGCCTACGAGGTGCTGGAGTAGCGGGGCTGTCGCCGGTGCTCCGCCCAGCGCTCATCGCCCTGGCCGCCGCGGCCCTGGCCTCAGCCGCCTGGGCCGCCGATCCGGCGCCGGCTCCGGACCCGGCCCCGATCGAGGGCGACGTCATCGCCGCGCCGCACCCGGCGACGCACCTGATGGAGTTCAAGATCGTGGCGGCGGAGGGCGTCGTCGCCTTCTCCGTGCCCGAGACCTGGCGGGTGGTCGGGATGAAGTCGTTCCCGCCGGTGGCCGGCGCGGCCTTCCAGGTGGTCAACCCCGCCGACGAGGGGACCAGCGACGCCACCAACGTCGCCGTCGACATCTACCACACCGACGATGCGGCCGGCCGCGCCGGCCTGGCCTTGATGGGCAAGGCCTATGGCGCATCGACGCCCCACATCGACCACTACCAGGGCTGGACCACCTACGCCTCCGAGCCGACGATGACCGCGACGCCCTACACCCTGATCGACGCCACCCGCCCGTTCGCCGACCTGCACGTGACCGTCGGCGTCCGCTGCGCGTGGCCGCACCTCGCCAAGAACGCCCCCGGCTACGACGCCCAAATGCTGGCCGCCTGCCACGCCCTGCTCGGCAGCGTCTACAGCCAGCCCGGCCCCTACAGACCAGCGCCCGGCGAAGTGCTGCGCCGGCCGCCGCCGGCGACGCCCGCCGGCTAACCCACAGTGCGCAATGTGGACTTTTTGGCTATCATCTGGCTATAATAACAAATGGCCAGCCACAGCGTCGCAGATGCCAGGAACCACCTGTCCGAACTGATCGATAAAGCGATCGAAGGCGAAGATGTTGTCATAACTCGCCACGGCGCGCCGGTGGCCGTGCTCAGGGGCGTCGTTCAGAAGCCTGGACCGATCACTGACGAAGAGCTCGAATGGCTGGAGCATCATCGCGTGAAGGGCGAAGCTCCGCTCGAAGACGCCGCGACCCTGGTCAGACGAATGCGTGACGAAGATTGGCGCTGATCGCCTACGCTGACGCCAGTCTGCTGGTGTCCGTAATCGTGCCGGACGCCATGAGCCCACGAGCCCACGCGTTCCTGACTGGCCATCGGCCGACGCTGCTAGTCAGCGATTTCGGCGCCGCGGAGTTCGTTTCCGCCGTCGCTCGGCGCGTGCGAACCGGCGAACTCACAGAAAATCATGCGCGAGCAGCGTTCGCCGCCCTTGACGCTTGGATCGGACCTCGTGGACGGCGCCTTGCGACGACGAGCGCCGACATTGTGCGTGCCGACGCGCTGCTGCGCCGTCTTGACCTACCGCTTCGGACCCCTGACGCCCTTCACATCGCCATTGCCGAGCGACATCGCGCGTCGCTCGCAACCTTCGACAGGCAGATGACCGAAGCCGCGAAGGCGGTGGGTCTTACGGTTGCACCGGCTTGAGGCCCGCGCCGCCCCGTAGCAGCTCGGCCAGCACAGCTAGCCCGCGTTCGGCGGCGGCAGGGTCGGCGTGGCTGAAGTTGAGGCGCATGGCCTCCAGGCGCGGGTCCGGGGCGGCGAGGAAGTGGCGGCCGGGAGTGAAGAGCACGTCGCGCGCCAGGGCCGCTTCCAGCAGGGCGTCGGCTTCCATGCCGGGGGCCAGGTTGGCCCAGAAGAAGAGGCCGCCGGGTGGCACGGTCCAGGTGGCGTGGTTGCCGAGGTGCTGGGTCATCATCGCGGCGAAGCGGTCGCGCTTGGCGCGGTAGCTGTCCACCAGGCGGGCCAGCCGCGCGGGCCGGGCGGGGTCTTCGAGGTAGGCCTGCACGATCCACTGGCTGAGCCGGCTGGAGTGCAGGTCAGCCGCCTGCTTCAGGCGCAGGAGGTGGGTGAAGAGGTCCTCCGACGCGGCCAGGAAACCCAGGCGCAGGCCGGGCGCCAGGGTCTTGGAGAACGAGCCCTGGTAGACCCACGCGGCGCGGCGCACATCGGCCGCGATCGGCCGCCGCTCGCAGGGATCGTAGGCGAGGTCGCGGTAGGGGTCGTCTTCGAAGAGGCAGACGCCGGTTTCATCGCACGCCGCGGCCAGCGCCCGGCGTTGCTCGGCGCTCCAGCAGCGTCCGGTGGGGTTCTGGAAGGTGGGGGTGACGTAGGCGAGCGCCGGGTGGTCGCGGGCGGTCCAGCCGGCGCCGGGCTCGCGCTCGTCGATGCTCTCGAACGCCGCGCCGAAGAAGCGGAACACCTGCAGCGCCGCAAGGTAGGCCGGGCGTTCGACCGCCACCCGCGTGCCGGCGTCGACGAACAGCTTGGCCACCAGGTCGATGCCCTGCTGCGAGCCGGAGAGCACCAGCACCCGCTCGGCCGGGCAGTCCAGGCCCAGCGCCTGCAGCTCCGCGGCGATCAGCCGGCGCAGGGCGGGCTCGCCGTCGCTGGGGCCATATTGCAGCATGTCGGGCGGCGGCGCGGGGATGACCACGTCGGCGAAGCTGTCGGGCGATGGCAGGCCGCCGGCGAAGGAGATCACCTGCGGCCGCTGCGCGGCTTCCAGCATGGCCCGCACCGCCGAGCCATGCAGATCCGCCACCCGCTTCGACAATCGCGCCATGGCTGCCTCCCGGGTCAATATGCTTGACCTATCGACACGGCTAATGGCGCAGCCTAAATATGTCAACATGATTGACCCATCCGGCCAGGAAGCGCTGCGCGACGCCGTCGAGCTGATGTACTTCGCCTACCGCGCCTTCACCGACCGCGCCGACCGCATCCTGGAGCGCCGCGGCCTGGGCCGGGTGCACCACCGGG
>DATAVF010000062.1:0-10746 GCA_036267835.1 Caulobacteraceae bacterium
AGGCCGCGGCCTTCATGAACGAGCGCGGCATGCTGCACTTCGACTTGCATCGGGCCAACCTGTTGACCGACGGCGCGCAGATCTACGTCAGCGACTACGGCCTGGCTCTCTGCGCCGACTTCGACCTCGCGCCGGCCGAGCGCGACTTCTTCGAGGCCCACCGGCTCTACGACCGGGGCTACGTGGACTGGGCATTCGGTGAGTGGCTGCGCCGCGCCCAGCCGCCGCTTCGGCTGACGCCGGCGCTCGAAGCGCGGCTGCAGAGCGTGGCCCCGGTCGCCGACGTGTTCGCGCGCTTCGTCGACTCGCTCAACAACGTCAGCAATAGGACGCCATTTCCAGCGGCGGAGATAGAGGCGGCGCTCGCCGCAGGGGGCGGAGGATAGTGGTCTCGCTACAGAGTCCGACCAGGGTCGATTGCAGTCAGATATGTGATGCCGGAAAGCGTCTCAGAGGCAGGAGCGCCCACCGCTACCCGAACGCCGGCTTCGCAACGATCTGGCTCGCAAAGTGTAACGGCCCAGTAGATGCAGCCGTGCTCGCAGGGGCGATAGGGGGTTGATCGAGCGGTCGAAGCCGACATCGGGGCTCGTGTTGCGGCTGATGATCACCTTGGCCGCTCGGGCGTCACCTCGGTCCTCAGCTGCGCCGGCGCCTCGTCCGCCTCGGTCCAGCCATCGTCGAAGGCTTCTGGCTCTCGAAACACCCCGTCGCATTGGACTGGGCGCCGCGGCCGCGCGGGACGGGTTGGGGGGCGGGCATGTCGACAGCATGCCTCTCGTCATCGAACAAAACAAGAACAAACGAATTGTGGACATCAATGGCGGCGCCCAGGTGCGTTTCTCCACGACCAGCATCAGCCTCGGAATCGTCTCGGTCGGAACTGCGGTCACCAAGACCTTCACGTTCACCTCCACCGGCAAGGCGCCGCCGGTGGCCTTGTCGGTCGTGACCAACTGCGCCTGCGCAACGGCGCACTACACCCAAGCGCCGGTGCAGCCGGGCAAGAGCGGCACGATTACAGTCACTTACAAAGCGACCAGGGTCGGCGCGATCAGCCAGCCGATTTACGTGACCTTCGCTGGGGTCAACCAGCAGCTGGGACTGCGCCTGATTGGGGCGGCCAGGTAGCGGCGCCGAAGGTCTCTCAGCTTGTCGGCAGGCGTGCTGGCCGTTGACTAGCGGCCGCCGCCCGCGTTGTCGCCCGGCTTGCAGACCTTCAGATCCGAGGCGTCGGCGCTGATGCGGCGGAAGAAGGCGTTCAGCGCCACGCCCTCGGCATAGAACGCCCGGCTCTCGTCCCGCAGCTTCTGCAGCTGCCGGTCGAACATGGCCTCGTCGCTGATCTTGGTGTTGTAGTCGAGCCGTGGATCGGCGTCGTAACCGGCGCGCTTTTTCAGCAGGTCGTCACTGACCGCCGCGATGGTGGTGATGTTGGCGCTCACGTCGTTGATCGGGACGCTGACGGTATCGAGGAAGTCGTTCTTGACGACCTGGTTGCAGAACGGGCCTGGCTGATAGGTGGCGAGGTCCGCGACGCTCGAGAGACCACCCGGCAGTGAGATCGGCCGCAAGGTTGGGTCCTCGAAGGTCGGCGGCGGAGGAGGGTCGCCGATGCTGGCGTGGCCGGCAGCGGCGTCGCGGTTGCCGGGATCGTAGTCGCTGGCCAGCCGGTAGTGATTCAAGGCTTCGGGCTTGTCGCCGCTGCCCTCGAAGGCCTGGGCCAGCAGCACCTCGATGCGCGCCTTGCCCGGCCGCGCCGCGTTGTCGTCGGGCATCTTGACCAGAGCCTGCTGGAAGAGGGCGATGGCGCCGACCCAGTCCCGGTCTTGCAGGCGGCGCTGGCCGAGGAACTGCAGGTCCTCGGCATCGCGGTCGCCGACTTCGACATTGTCGGTGAGTTCGCTCGCCGCGGCGTCCGCCTGGCCTGAGCGGTAGAGCGCCTTGGCCAGCGCCTCGTGGTAGATCGAGAGCGGCGCCAGGGTTTCGTGTCGATCATCGTTGTAGTGCTGGGTCACCCTCATGAGGTCGCGGATCTCGTCCGGATAGCGCTTCAGCGAGGCCTCGGCGGCAGCGCGGCCGGCGTAGGCGGTCAGCCCGTTGCGGTCCTCCGGGACATAGTCTTCCAGTGCTATGGCGGCCGTGTAGTCGGTGATGGCGGTGTCGAAGTCCTTTGCGCTCAGCGCCAGGTCGCCGGCTGCGTTGGCGGCGGTGAAGCTGTGCGGATCGAGCCGCATCGCGTCGTTGAGGTCGCCCAGCGCCTGACCGTCGCGGCGGCAGGCGTGGAAGGCGGCGGCCCGGCGCACGTAGCTCGGCGCCAGGTCGCCGTGCGGGTCTGACCTTGGTCCGGGGTCAGAGCCCAGCTGCGGGATCTGCGGGAACTGCGCCTCGACCGCGGCCACCGAGCAAGGGACCAGAGGCGCGGGCGGCGTGGCGGCTTCGGCCGGCGCGTCGGGCGCCGCCTCGGGGCGGTTGAAGTCCGCCGGCTCGTCGCGGCCTCTCGCTGCACCGGTTTCATGGTGGACGATGGGCGCCGGCTTGGGCGTACGGGCGGTGACGTAAGCCTGCAGTTGCTTCAGGCGGGCTGCGGCCGCCGAGCGTTCGGCGGGGCAGGTGGCCGGAATCTCGTGAAGCAGTTGCTCCAGCGGAGCTACGTTTTTTGCCGCGGCGACTTCAGCCGAGTAGCTCGCGCAGAACACGGACTGCGCCTCGGCGGCGGAGCCGAAGGCCAGCGCGAACGCCACTCCGAGGGGGATCAGCCCGCGCATCGACTTGAGGTGATCGAGCCGGTGGGCCCGGTGGCCGTCAGACGGCCGCCGCTGATCTGATAGCTTTGGTCGCCGTCAGCTCCGTGTGTCTTGATGACGCCAGGCTCGGCGCTGACGATGGCCACCGTATGGGCCTGGCCGTTGACGGTCCAGGTCAGCTCCGCGCCGCTGACCTTGAGGGTGACGCCATTGGCGCAGTCGACGTGCGGGGGGGCCCATGTGCCGTTCAGCGCCGCGGCGGCGTCGGTCGAGGGGTCGGCGGGCGCGGTCGCTGGCGTGTTCCACGCTCCGGCGGCCGGAGGGTGGATGGTCAGCAAGATCACTCCGACCGCCAGGGCCACGCCGATGCCGATCCCGGCGACGATCAGCGGGCGGTTGCCGTGGGGGCGTGGCGCCCTGGCTGTCGGGACGGCCAGGGCCGGCGGCGGCGGCGGATCCGGCGCGGCCTCGGCCCTGACCAGCGGCGACTCGGGCTCCGGCGCCGTCTGGGGCTCCGGCGCCGCCGCGGGCTCCGGCGGCGCGGCGGGCTTGGGGCGTGCGGGTCGGGGCGCGGCGGCTCGCGGCTTTCTCGGCGGCGCGGGCGCAGGCTCGGGCGCCGGCGGGTCGGGCGCCGGGCTCGCCGCCCGGACCCTGGGAGCGGGACGGACAACCTTGGCCAGAGGCTCCGGCGCCGAGACCATTGTCTCGAACTCTTCCATGGCGGTCGCCAGCGCGGTGGAGGCGCGTTCGAACTCGCGGCGGGTCTTCTGCAGCGCCGCGGCGGCTTCCTCGCGCGCCTCGAAGGCGGCGTCGAACTCCTGCTGGGCGGCGCGCAGCAGCACCGCGCTGGCGCGCATCTCGGCGATGCGCTGCAGCTGGTCCTGGGCCTGCTCGACGACGACGTCGGCGCGCTTTTTTTCGTCGCCGATCTCGGCCTCGCGGGCCTGAACGCGCTGCAGGTTGGCCTGGGCAGCGGCGATAGCCTTGCGCTGGCTCTGCAGCTTCTCCTCGCGCATCGCCTGGGCGACGGTGATTTCGCCGGGCTTGGCCCCGCCCTTCTGCACCACCAGTTCCTCGACCGCGGCCACCACCCGGGTCCAGCCGCGGTGCGGGTCGCGTCCGCTCCAGTCGTCGAGATGGAAGCCGTTGATGCGGTCGAACGGGAAGGGCGGACTGCTGACCCCGTGCATCACGTTGACCAGTTTGTCGGTCTGCAGGGCGAGGCGGGCCTCGTCGCGGACGTGCACGCTCTTCTGCGACTCCTCGGTCCAGATCACCATCACGCCGGAAAGTTCATGGATGCGCTCGGCCAGCTCCAGCTGCCAGTCGACGTTGCCCATATCTTCGTCCCACCACGCCGAAACCCCGATCGCCCGCATCGAGCGGACGATCTGTTCGGCGAGCGCGCGATCGGCCCGCGAGTAGGAGAGGAAGAGCCCCGACATCCCTCTTAACCATGATGGCTGGTTCAGGCAGAGAACAAGCGCCAGCCTGTTCCAAGAATGGCGCCATTGTGGCGGCGCGTCGATGACGCTGCGCTTTGCGGGCCGCGCCAATGTATGCAATCGAACCGGAATGAGCGCCAAGATCGGGAAGACCGTCGCCGATTCCACCCCCTGGTGGCCGCCGCCCGCGCCGCCGCCGAAGCGCGCGCCGAACATTCTGGTGGTGCTGTTCGACGACGTCGGGTTCTCGGATTTCGGCTGCTACGGCTCGCCGATCGAGACGCCGGCGATCGACGCCCTGGCTGCGGGCGGCCTGCGCTTTACCGGCTTCCACACCACGGCCATGTGCTCGACGACGCGGGCGGCGCTGCTGACCGGTCGCAACCACCACTCAGTCGGGGTGGGGTGCCTGGCCAACTTCGATTCCGGCTATCCCGGCTACCGCGGCAAGATCGCCCGCGAGGCCGGCACCCTGGCGGAGATGCTGCGCGGCGCCGGCTATCGGAACTACATGCTGGGCAAGTGGCACGTGACCAGCCTCACCGAGACCGGGCCGACCGGGCCTTTCGACGGCTGGCCGCTGGGGCGGGGCTTCGACCGCTTCTATGGCTTCATGGACGCCGAGACCGACCAGTATTCGCCCGAGCTGGTGCGCGACAACACGCCGGTCGAGCAGCCGCGCAGCTATGCCGAGGGCTACCACCTCACCAAGGACCTGACCGACCAGGCGATCCGCTACATCGCCGACCACCAGGCCAACGCGCCGCACATCCCGTGGCTGACCTGGCTGGCCTTCGGCGCCTGCCATGCGCCCCACCAGGCGCCGCGCGAGCTGATCCTCAAGTACGACGCGCTCTTCCGGCATGGCTGGGACGTCGAGCGCGAGCAGCGGCTGGAGCGCCAGAAGGCGATGGGCATCGTGCCGGCCGACACGAAGCTGCCGCCCCGCAACGACTATGTGCGGCCGTGGGCGGAGCACTCGGAGGACGAGCGGCGGCTGTTCGCGCGGCTGCAGGGCGCCTATGCGGCCATGCTCGACCACGCCGACCAGAACCTGGCGCGGCTGGTAGGCTTCCTCCACGCGGCTGGCTTGCGTGACGACACCCTGATCCTGGTGATGAGCGACAACGGCGCCAGCCAGGAGGGCGGGCCGCTGGGCATGGTCAACGCCATGGGGCCGTACAACGGCAAGCCCGAGCCGATCGACCAGAAGATCGCCCGCATCGACGACATCGGCGGGCCGGACACTCATTCCAACTTCCCGTGGGGCTGGGCGATGGCGGCCAACACGCCGCTGAAGCGCTACAAGCAGAACACCCACGGCGGCGGCATCCGCGATCCGCTGGTCGTGTCCTGGCCGAAGGGCGTCGCGGCGCGGGGCGACCTGCGCGCCGGCTTCCGCCACGCCTGCGACGTGGTCCCGACGGTGCTCGAGGTGCTGGGCATCGAGGCGCCGGCGTCGATCGGCGGGGTCGAGCAGATGCCGCTGGAAGGCGTCTCGTTCGCGGCCAGTTTAGGCGATGCCGACCCGCCGCGCGGGGCGGTGCAGTACTTCGAGATGTTCGGCCACCGCGGGCTCTGGAAGGACGGCTGGAAGGCGGTCGCCTACCACCCGCCGGGCACGCCCTTCGACAACGACGTCTGGGAGCTTTACCACCTGGACGCGGATTTCTCGGAGACCGAGGACCTCGCGGCCGCGCATCCGGAGAAGCTGGCCGAACTGGTCGCCGACTGGTGGGCCGAGGCCGAGCGGCGCAAGGTGCTGCCGCTGGACGATCGTTTCGGCCCGCGCTTCGCCGAGAACGCCAACCGCTTCCACGGACCGCGCAAGGCCTTCACCTTCCACGCCGGCATGGGGCATTTGCCCACTGACATCGCGCCGGACGTGCGTTCGCGCTCGTTCGTCATCGAGGCCTACGCGACGCTGAAGAGCGGCGACGAAGGGGTGCTGATCGCCCACGGCGACGCGACCTGCGGGTACAGTCTCTTCGTGCGGGATGGCCGGCTGGTCTACGACATGAACGTCGGCGGCGAACACGCGACGGTGGTCAGCGATGTGGCCGCGCCGGCGGGGCGGCATCGGCTGGGCGTCGCGGTGAAGCACGGGCACGGCGAGCGAGGCATCACCCTGCTGGTCGATGGCGCGCCGGCGGGGACGGGGACGACCCACCTCGGCTTCCACAACTTCATCTCCTGGAGCGGCCTCGACATCGGCCGCGACCGCGGCAGCCCGGTCGCCGACTACGCGGCGCCGTTCGCTTTTGCGGGCCGGCTGGAAAAGGTCACCGTGACCATGGACGCCGAGCAGGCGCTCGACGGCGAAGCCATCGGCGCGGCCGAGATGGCGCGGCAGTAAGGCCGATGGTGGCGATGTTACGTACCCTCCCCCTTGAGGGGAGGGTGGCCGCGAAGCGGCCGGGTGGGGGGCTCTCTCCGCTGCGCGCACGCCGGCCGGCAGACCCCCACCCCCAACCCCTCCCCTCAAGGGGGAGGGGAGCTTGATCTCGATTATCCTCACCGCCTCCGACGACGCCAAGAGCTTGGCGCGCCTCCTCACCGGCCTCGTCCCCGCCGCTGCAGACGGCCTCGTCCGTGAGGTCGCCGTGCTGGGCGCGACCGGCGATGCGGCGCTGGTGGCCGATGACGCCGGCGCGGAGCTCTACGAGGCGGGCGCCTTCGCAGAGGCGTTCGGCAAGGCGCGCGGGCCGTGGGTGGCCGGTTTCCCGCTCAACTGCTTGCTCACGCCCGACTGGATGGAGGTTTTGGCCGCGCACCTGTCGCGCGATGTCGCAACCGCCACGCGCCTCACCGTCCGCAATCGCGGCTTCCTTCGCCAAGCCCCCGAAGGCTGGCTGGTTCCCAAGCGCGTTGCGTCAGCCGGCGGTGTGGCTGAGCAGGATCTCCAGCGCCTGGCGCGCCTCGGTGGAGGACGTGGGCTGCGGATTCTGGACCGGCGTTGAGGCGTCGAGGCGCACGTCGATGGTGCGCATGTCGGAGGCCACCGCGTCCAGGGTGCGAGTCGAGCCGCCGAACTGGCGCCGGTAGCTCCAGTAGGCCGCCATCACCTTCTTGACGTAGTCGCGGGTCTCGGCGGCCGGCATGCTCTCGATCACCATCAGGCTGTCGCCGTCCGGCCCGACCAGGCCCTCGGTGCGCGACAGCGCATGGGGGCCGGCGTTGTAGGCGGCGATGGTGCGCAGGATGTCGTAGTCCGACGCGTTCTGCTCCAGCCAGGTCACATAGTTCTGGCCCAGCGCCAGGTTCTTGCCGGTGTCGTACAGAGGAATCGGGTTGTAGCCGAGGGTCGCATCGCCGGAGACGAAAGCGGCCGAGCGCGGCATCAGCTGCATCAGGCCCACCGCGCCAACCGGCGATACGGCGAGGCCATTGAAGCGGCTCTCCTGCCAGGTGATGGCGTAGACCAGCGCCCGGTCGATGGTGAAGCCGCCGGTCGGCTGCAGGGTCGGGGTCGGGTAGACCGTGGAGGCGCCTTCCACCGGCATGGCGTTGTGCAGCACCACCTCGGGCCCGGCCGGACGCTGCGGATTGAGCTCGAACATCAGCCCCATCCAGAGCTCGCGCGTCGCGTCGTCCTGCGCCGCGGCGAGGCCGGCGCTGACCTCGGCCCCTGCGTCGCCGGGCCGGGCGAGCTGCATCAGGGCGACGGCGCGGCGGGCGCGGGCGTCGGTGCGCACCAACTGGTCAAGCGCGGTCTCGCGGCCGGCGGGGGTGTTGTTGACCTGGATGAAGCCGCTGGGCGTCGGCGCGCCGGCGACGGCGGCATCGACCAGCCGGCCCAGCGGATCGTCGGCCAGCTGCAGCTTGCGCACCGCGATCATGCCGTAGAACGTCTCGGGCGCGGTGGCGGCGATCTTGAGCAGCGGCGCGGCGCGGTCGGCCATGCCGGCGGCGCCGGCGGACCGGGCGCCCCACACGCCGCCAGCGGCGCGCAGCCAGCCCGGGTTGGCCGAATTCGCCGCCAGTGATTCGAACGACTCCATCGCGTCGGCGTAGCGGCCGAGGCGGTAGGCCGAGAGCCCGGCGATCCAGGCGTCGCCGCTTTCGCGGGCGATGTCGTAGGCGCGGTCGATCTGGCCGCTGAAGAAGGCCTCGCGGGCGCCGCGTGATTCGGGCGCGGGGTAGCTGCGCACGCCCATATCCGAATCACCCGAGGCGGTGACCGGCGGCGGCGCCAGCACGTCGGCGGGCTTCAGCCGCAGCGCCATCTGGTAGACTTGCGGCGCGCCCGGCAGGTCGCCGTAAAGCTTCAGCCACGCCGACAGCTCTTCGTAGCTGGCGGTGCGCAGCTTGCCGTGGGTGAATTCCAGATACTGCACCTTGCCGGCCAGGCAGAGGTCACTTACCTGCGCAAGAGCGGCGTCGGCGCTGGCGGTGTCACCGCGCGTCGCCGCATCGAAGGCGGCCTGATAGAGGCCGAGGTCGTGGCTCGACAGCGCGGCCATGGGCTGTGCCGCGGCGGACGACGGGACCAGACTCAAGGCTGCGAGGCCGAGGCCGGCGGCGAGGCTGAGGGCGAGAAGTCCCCGGTCTGGTCGCATACGCTCTCCCTGGCGCGAGGCCGGAACTTCCGGCGGCGGTCGTCAGTTGGATACACTCGGAAACTTAACGTTACGTAGGCCGGGCCGGCCGATCAAGCCTTTCCATGAGCGTCAAAAGGTCATCCCAGGCCTTCTTCTTGGCTGCCGGTTGGCGCAGCAGGAAAGCCGGGTGGAGTGTCGGCAAGGCCGGCAATTCCAGCGATCCGTCCTCCGAGCGCCACTCGAACCAGCGGCCGTGCAGCGAGAGGATGCCCTCGCTGGTCTTCAGCATGTGCTTGGCCGAGGCGCCGCCGGCCAGCAGCAGGAATCTGGGCTGTACCAAGGCGATGGCGCGTTCCACGAAGGGCGCGCAGGCTGCCTGCTCGGCCGGCGTGGGGGTGCGATTGCCGGGCGGGCGCCAGAACACGGTGTTGGTGATGAACACCCGGTCGGTGAGCCCGGCCGCCGCCAGCATCCGGTCGAGCAGCTTGCCCGCGCGGCCGACAAACGGCGCGCCTTGCTGGTCCTCCTCGGCGCCCGGGCCCTCGCCGATCACCATGATTTGAGCGTCGGGCCGGCCGCGTGAGAACACCGCCTGCCGCGCCCCTTGCGTCTTCAGCCCACAGCCGTCGAACGCGGCGATGGCCGCGGCCAATTCTTCCAGGTTGCTCGCTGCGGCCGCCGCGGCCCGCGCCGCATCGACCGCGCCGGCGTCGACGCCCTGGACGACGTGCGCCTCGCCGGCCGGGGCATGGACCCGCACCGGGGCTGGCGCGGGCCTGGGCTTCAGCGCCTCCAGCCCCGCCGCCATCCGATCCACCGGCGCCTCGGCCAGCGCCACGTCCACGCCCGCGTCGGCCCAGAACGCGAGCAGGCTCTCGATGGCGCGGCGGTCGGCGAGCATGGGGGCAGCATAGCCGCATTTCTCCGCTCCTCACCCGTGAAACGGGGGAGGTGGCGCGCGGAGCGCGACGGAGGGGGCGCAAGGCCGCGGGGCGCTAAGCTCGCAGTGTTGTCTGATCGCCTTAACGCCCCCTCCGTCGGCCTCCGGCCGCCACCTCCCCCGTTTCACGGGTGAGGAGTGGGTGACGAGGGTTCAGCGCCGCCTTAGGGTGCCCTTACACGTCGCTTTCGAGGGTTCAGCTTTTGACCGATATGCCTGTGGCCAAGCCGGCTCGCCGGGGGCCGGAAGCCTTTTTCTTCTTCGAGACGGTGACCTGGGTCCATCACTGGACCGAAAGCCTGTTCTCTTTCCGCACCACGCGAAACGCCGACTGCAACTTCGCCAGCGGGCAGTTCGTCATGGTGGGGCTGTTGCAGCCAGACGGGCGGCCGCTGGTGCGGGCGTATTCGATCGCCTCGTCGACTGAGGACCCGGAACTCGAGTTCTACTCGATCAAGGTGCAGGACGGGCCGCTGACCTCGAAGCTGCAGCACATCAAGGTCGGCGACCAGGTGCTGGTGGGCAAGAAGCCGACCGGCACCCTGGTGCTGGAAGGGCTGAAGCCGGGCAAGCGGCTCTACATGGTCGGCACCGGCACCGGCCTTGCGCCCTGGCTGTCGCTGGTGCTCGACCCCGAGGTCTACCAGCGCTTCGACGAGGTGATCGTCACCCACGGGGTGCGCGAGGTGCGCGACCTCAGCTACCGGACCCTGTTCGAAAGCGAGCTGCGCGAGAACCCGAAGGTCGGCGCCGCGGCGGCGACCAAGTTCCGCTATTACCCGCACGTGACCCGCGAGGACTTCAAGCACCGCGGCCGCATCACCGACCTGATCGGCTCGGGCAAGATTTTCGACGACCTGGGCGTGCCGCCGCTCGATCCCGCCGTCGACCGCCTGATGCTCTGCGGCAGCCCCGAACTGCTCGCCGACCTGAAGACCCTGCTGACCGAGCGCGGCTATGAGGAAGGCGCGGTCTCCGAGCCAGGCGACTACGTGCTGGAGAAGGCGTTCGTTTCCTAGGACCGCGCGGCGGCCGCTTCCTTCGCTGCCGCCAACTCCGCGTTGGCCATGCGC
>DATAVF010000063.1:0-15259 GCA_036267835.1 Caulobacteraceae bacterium
CTGGGCGCCAATGGCGCGCCGCGGGTGATGGGGCTGAAGGCGGCGCTGCAGGCCTTCCTCGATCACCGCCGCGAGGTGCTGGTCCGCCGCGCCGGCTTCCGCCTCGCCAAGATCGAGGCGCGGCTGCACATCCTCGCCGGCCTGCTGATCGTCTTCCTCAACCTCGACGAGGTGATCCGCATCGTCCGTTTCGAGGACGAGCCCAAGGCCAGGCTGATGGCCACGTTCGAGATCGACGATATCCAGGCCGGCGCCATTCTCGACACGCGCCTGCGCCAACTCGCCAAGCTCGAAGAGATGGAGCTGCGGCGCGAGCACGCCGACCTTGCCGAGGAGCGCGATGGCATCCAGGCCATGCTGGCCAACGCCACGCAGCAGTGGAAGCTGATCGGCGCGGGCCTGCGCGACGTGCGCAAGATCCTCGGGCCGGAGACCAAGGTCGGCAAGCGTCGCTCGACCTTCGCCGACGCGCCGGTGATCGACGTGGCCGCGGCCGTCGAGGCGCTGGTGGCGCGCGAGCCGATCACCGTGATCCTCTCCGAGCGCGGCTGGATTCGCGCCGCCCGCGGCCGCATCGACGACCCGTCGGAGCTGAAGTTCAAGGAAGGCGACGCGCTCGGCTTCCTTGTGCCGGCAGAAACCACCGACAAGCTGCTGCTGTTCGCCTCCGATGGCCGCTTCTTCACCCTGGCCGGCGACAAGCTGCCCTCGGCGCGCGGGCAGGGCGAGCCGCTGCGGCTGATGCTGGATATCGACGACAAGGTCAGCATCCTCGCCATCTTCGTCTACAAGGCCGGCGCCAAGCGGGTGCTGGCCTCGAAGGCCGGCTACGGCTTCGTCATGCCGGAGGACGAGGCGGTGGCCATGCGCCGCGCCGGCAAGCAGGTGCTGGGCGTCGACGCGGGCGGGTCCTGCTTCTGCCTGCCCGCCACGGGCGACCACCTGGCGGTCGTCGGCGACAACGGCAAGGCCTTGATCTTCCCGCTGGCTGAGCTGCCGGAGATGCCGCGCGGCAAGGGCGTCAAGCTGCAGAGCTATCGCGAAGGCGGCCTGCGCGACGGCCTGCTCTTCGCCGCAGCCGAAGGCGCCGTCTGGACCACCGCCGACGGCCGCAGCCGCGCTTGGTCCGACTGGCGCGAGTGGCTGGGCAGGCGGGCAGGGGCGGGACGACTCGTGCCGAAGGGCTTTCCGGCGTCGAAGCGGTTCAGGCCGGGGTGATCGCCGCATGAGTATGATGTGCACGCTATGCGAGGTGTCGCCGACGCAGATCGACCTGCTGCGCGCCCAGCCGGACCTGGCTGGAGCCGTCGTCGCCGCGGTGCAGGACGAGGATGCGGCGCTTCGGCTGCAGCGGATGACGCCGCCGCAACGCGGCGCGTTCGAGGCGGCGCGCCGCGATCTTCTCGCGAACATGCAAGCTGCGGGCTCCTCGCCGCCCGCCGCGCCGTTTGGTCTCCCGAAAGCCTTCGGGCCGATGGCGCGGCCGCTCGACCTGCAGAAGTCGTGGCATATCCTGCATTATCTGTTCACCGGGCATATCGACGGCTCGGACGGGCCCGGCGCCGCGTTGATGACCGGCGAGCCGCTCGGTCCCGACGTTGGGTACGGTCCCGCGCGGCTGCACGGCGTCAAGGAAACCCGCGCGTTCGATGCCTTCCTGCAGGCGACCGATCTCGCCCGCCTCGAAGCAAGGGCGGACTACGCGCAGATGTCGGGCGCCAGGATCTACGGGCTGCCGATGGGTAGCGACGGCCCGGCGGCGCACGCTGAGGAGATCCAGCGCGAGGTGGCTTGGTGCTTCCCCGCGCTCGCCAGCTACATGCGCGCCGCCGCGGGCCGGGGGGACGGGTTCCTGATCTGGTTGTCATAGCTGCGGCCGACGGCTCAGACGACCACCGGTTTCAGTTGGACAGCCGTCGCCTAGCCACGTGAGAAGGGGTCGCCATGAAGCTGCTTGCCCAATCCCTCGTCGGCTTCGTCTTGCTGTTCGCCGTGATGGCCGCGGTGACCTTCGGCGCGGCCGGGACCCCGGCGTACTGGCAGGGCTGGGCCCTGATCGTCATCTTCTTCACTTGCGCGGGACTGATCTCGGTCTGGCTCTGGCGCTTCGACAAGGCGCTGCTGGAGCGGCGGGTGAAGGCGGGGCCGGGGTCGGAGGTCGATCCGGCGCAGAACGTCATCCAGTCGCTCGCCGGTGTGATCTTCCTGGCGACGCTGGCGGTTCCCGGCCTCGACCAGCGCTTCGGCTGGTCGCATGTGCCTGCGGCTGTCGTCATACTGGGCGACGCGCTTGTCGTGATCGGCTTTGCGGTCGTGTTCCTGGTCTTTCGTGAGAACACCTTCACCGCCGGCACGATCGAGGTCGCCGAGGGGCAACGGGTGATCGACACCGGGCCCTACGCCCTGGTGCGCCATCCCATGTACGCCGGCGCGCTGGTGATGTTCGTCGGCCTACCGCTGGCGCTCGGATCGTGGTGGGGCCTGGCGCCGGCCGCCGCCATCGTGCCGATCCTGGGCTGGCGGCTGCTGCGAGAGGAGGCGTTTCTCGCCGAGCAGCTGGACGGATACACCGCTTACCGGGGCCGCGTGCGCTTCCGGCTGGCGCCGGGTCTCTGGTAGCGAGGGGCGGATCGAACGACGCATTGATTTTCCGCGCGACATTCTGATATTGATAATCGTTCGCGAGAAAGAGTCCCCCCTGTGCGCCGTCTCAGTGAGTTCGATCCGCCGGTCCCCGGCGCAGTTCCGCAGGCCGAGCCGCTGTCGGGCGGGCGCCGCGGCTTTGCCGGGGTCATCGTCGAGGTGCGGCCGGCCCAAGGCGCCGGCGGGCTCGATGGCGCCGAGATCGAGCGGCGGCTGATCGAGATGGGGCTGGTCGAGGGCGCGCCGGTGGAAATCCTCCACGAAGGCCTCTTTGGCCGCGACCCGATCGCCGTAAAGCTCGCCGACCGCATCGTGGCCCTGCGCCGGCGCGAAGCCCGCTCGGTGATGGTGCGGCCCGCGTGAGCGCCGCCGAAGTGGCGGCGCAGGCGCCGGCGGCTGAAACGCTGGTGGCCGAAATCGGCGCCAAGCCACTGCGTGTCGCCCTGGCCGGCGTGCCGAACTGCGGCAAGACCGCGATGTTCAACGCCCTCACCGGCGCCCGCCAGAAGGTCGCCAACTACGCCGGCGTCACCGTCGAGCGGAAGGAGGGCGTCGCGGTGGCGCCCGATGGCGCCCGGCTCTCGATCCTTGACCTGCCGGGCACCTATTCGCTGCGGGCCCGCAGCCCGGACGAAGCCGTCACCCGCGATGCGGTGCTCGGCAAGCTGGCCGGCGAGACCCTGCCCGACGTCATCGTCTGCGTCGCCGACGCCACCTCGCTGCGCGTCGCCATTCGCCTCGCACTGGAGCTGAAGCAGGCCGGGCGGCCGATGGTGCTGGCGCTCAACATGATCGACATCGCCGCCCGCCAGGGCCTCGACATCGATGTCGAGGGTCTGTCGCGAGACCTGGGCGTGCCGATCGTCGGCACTGTCGCCACCCGCAAGCGCGGCGTCGATTTGCTGCTCGCGGCTGTGCAGAAGGCCGCTTCAGGCCCCTCGGCGCCGTCGACCTGGCATGAGCCCACGAGCGGCGAGCTTCGCACCCTGGACCGCGAGGCCGAGCGGCTGATCAAGGCGCACGTCAAGCCGCCCAAGCGCCCGGACACCTGGACCGCGCGCATCGACTCGGTGCTGCTGCACCCGGCTGGCGGCCTGGCGGTGCTGCTGGTGCTGCTGTTCTTCATGTTCCAGGCGGTGTTCTCCTGGGCCCAGCCAGTGATGGACCTGATCACCGCCGGCTTCACCCTGCTCTCCGGCTTCATCGGCCACGCGCTGCCGGACGGCCTCCTGAAGAGCTTCCTCTGCGACGGCCTGATCGCCGGCGTGGGCAGCGTGGTGGTGTTCCTGCCGCAGATCCTGATCCTTTTCCTCTTCATCATCCTGCTGGAAGACGTCGGCTACATGGCCCGCGCGGCCTTCCTGATGGACAAGATCATGGGCGGCGCCGGCCTGCACGGGCGCGCCTTCATCCCGCTGCTGTCGTCGCACGCCTGCGCCATCCCCGGCATCATGGCGACGCGGGTGATCGATCAGAAGCGCGACCGGCTGACCACCATCCTGGTCGCCCCGCTGACCACCTGCTCGGCGCGCATCCCGATCTACACCCTGATCATCTCGGCCTTCGTGCCCAACCACACCCTGTTCGGCTGGGTCAGCGAGCAGGGACTGGTCATGCTTGGCCTCTACGTCAGCGGCATCACCAGCGCCCTGGCGGTGGCCTTCGTGATCCGCACGGTGTTCTGGCGCGGCGCCTCGGAGCCCTTTCTGATGGAGCTGCCCGCTTACAAGGTTCCCGACCCGTGGAACGTGGCGCGGCTGGTGCTGCAGCGCGGCGAGATCTTCCTGCGCCGCGCCGGCACGATCATCCTTTCGATGATGGTGCTGGTCTGGTTCCTCTCGAAGGTTCCGCTGGCGCCGGCCGGGGCCAAGGAGCCGGCCATCGACTACAGCTTCGCCGGCATGATCGGCCACGCCCTGCAGCCGATCCTGGCCCCGATCGGCTTCTCCTGGCAGATGAGCGTCGCCCTGATCCCGGGCATGGCCGCCCGTGAAGTCGCGGTTGGCGCGCTGGGCACGGTCTACGCGGTCAGCGGCGGCGACGACAACACCGCCGCCCTTGGCCACACTCTGGCCGGCCACTGGCCCCTGGCCTCGGCCCTGGCCTTCCTCGCCTGGTACGTCTTCGCCCCGCAATGCGCCTCGACCCTGGGCGTGGTGAAGCGCGAGACCAACTCGTGGAAATGGCCGGCAATCATGTTCGCCTACATGATCACCCTGGCCTACATCGCCGCCTTCATTACCTACCACGTCGCGTTGGCGCTTGGGGCCGGGTGATCAGCCGAACCAGCCGTCGCTGGTCAGCAAGGACTCGTAGTCCCGCGCGCCGTGGATGATCCTCATCACGGCGACCGCGCCATCCTCGATCATGTAGAAGATTAGATAGGAGCCGTGCACGCGCCGGCGCACGCCATAAGCCTTGAACCGCTCGACCACCTCAAAGCGACGCGGATTGTCACCGAGACCGTCACAGCTGCGTCGCAACTCCTGCACGAAAGTGAGGGCGCGCCGAGGGCTGTCCATGGCGGTCGTGTCGGCGATCTCCTCAAGGTCGGCTTCTGCCTCACCAGTGAAAATGACCCTCAAAGTTGAGACTTGTACTTGGCTTCGAGGCGAGCAAATACCTCATCCATCGGCTTCACGCGGCCTGATTTGACGTCATCGAACCCCTTGGCGATCATCGCATCAAGCGCGGCGAGGCGGGCCTCACGCTCCTGGATGATGCGGACTCCTTCGCGCAAGATTTCGCTCTTCGAGTGGTAGCGGCCGTCTTTGACGAGGCCCTCGACGAACCGCTCCAATGTGTCGCCAAGTTCAACGCTGATCGCCATGCTCGATGTCCTCCGAGTTTCACCGATCAATATCAGTTATCGGGGGGCCACGATCAAGCGCATGCTTTAGAAGATCACCTTCTCCTCGCCCCACCAGAGGGGTGATTTCGGTAGGTCGATGAACTTGCGTTCGTCCTCGAGCAGCAGGCGGCCGGCTTCGTCGGCGGCGGGGTCGCGGGTAGCCATGTCCTCGAAGCTGTCCCACCAGAGCTGGGCGACGCCGTCGTAGCCCTCGGGGCCGGCGCGGGCGGTGCGCAGCGGTTCGGAGAGCTCGGCGGGCAGGCTGTGCAGCTGGACGTAACGGCGGATGCTCAGCGTGTCCTTGACGCTGGCAACCAGCGGGGCGTGCTTCTCAAACCAATATTGCTGGAAGGCCTCGCGGCTCAGGTGTGGCAGGCGGACGAGGGCGAAGGTCAGCTTGATCATTCGGGGCCATCTCCAGCGGCGAAGGCGACCAGCTCGCGTTCGGCCGACCGGGCCGCGACATCGGCCGCGATGCGGGCGCCGAGGGTGCGGGCGTTGGCACGATAGCTTGGATCGGTGAGCACCGTCAGGGTTGCCGTCCGGATTTCCTCGCTCGACGCATCCGCCGGCAGGCGCAGACCGGCGCCCGGGCCAGTGACCCGCGCGGCGTTGTCGGCCTGGTCGCGGCCCAGCGGAATGCAGACGAGCGGCGCGCCGGCCAGCAGCGGCCGCAGCGTCGAGGCGTGGCCGGCGTGGGTGACCACGGCCGAGGCCAGCGGCAGGATGCGGCTGTGCGGTGCGTGGGCGGTCACCGTGACGTTGACGGGTGCTGGAAAATCCGCCGGCGAGAGCACCGGGCCCAGCGTCACCACGCCCCGCACCTCCGTCGCGCCCAGCGCCTCGATCACCCGCCGCAGCACCGGCTCCTGCGCCTGGTACATGGTCGAGAACGAGACCAGCACCAGCGGCCGCGCCGGATCGCCGGGCGGCGGCGTCCAGTCCTCGGCCCACACCGGATCTTCGAGGTAGGGGCCGACGTATTGGTAGGGGGCGGGCAGGGTCTGGTCGAAGTCGAAGGCGCGGCTGGTGGCCAGCAGGATGCGGCCCGCAGCGCGCAGCTGGTCGAAGAGGTCGCCGAGCGGCGCCAGGCCCATTGCGGCCCGCGCCTGGTTCAGCTGCGGCAAGCCGCACTGGAACGCCTGCGCGGTCGCCCGGGTGACGTCTGCGTAGAACCCGAAGTCGAAGCCGGTCCTCGGCGGCGGCAGGCCGGCGCCGAAGGGCGGCGATTTCGGCAAGGTCGGCAGCGACCAGACGTTGGTGGCGAACACCGCCAGCCGCGCGCCCGCCGCCTCGGCGCCGACCATCGCCCCGAACAGCAGCTCCTGTGCGATCACCACGTCCGCCCCGAACGCGCGCACCGCCTCGGCGACGTCGCGGGCATAGGCGCAGGCGGGACCGCACATGACCCCGCCCACGATCCGCTGGATCACCTCCAGCGGGTTCGTCGCCAGCCAGTCCTTCAGCGGATCGGTCGCCGGCGAGCGATCGACCCGCGACGGCGCGCTCCGCCAGGCCTGGAACGGCACGCCCACGGCAGCGGCGTCGGCGGCGTTGCAGGCGTCGCTCAGCACCAGCGCCGCGTGGCCCTGGGCGATCAGCTCGCGGGCGACGCGCAGCATCGGCTGGACGTGTCCGCCGCCCTCCCAGGTGGCAAAGAGGAATCGCGACATGGGCGCCCGATACGCGACCGGCCAAAGCTCGGCAATGTGCGCCGGCCCGGCCTTGACTCGCGCCCCGACGCGGCCAAAGGGAGCTTAACGCTGTCTCGCCGGTTTTGACCTGCGGACGGCGAGCCGGTAACGCTGGTCCCTTGCGCTTTCGCCAGGGACGTTGACTGGGGACGCCGAGCGACGGGAGGTGCGGCCGAGTGCTGGGCAGGGGCCTTGTGGATTGGGCGTCCTCGCGAGCCGACCTCTTCGGTTGGGGTGGCTTCGACACGACCAGCGCCCGGCTGGTCGATACGACGATGCTCTACGCACCGCGCAGCGGCGGGGTGAAGCGCTACCTCACCGCCAAGCGGGCTTGGTTCGCCAAGGCTCGCCCGCAGATCCGCCACACCCTGGTGGTGCCGGGCCCGCGCCACGCCTACGACAGCGCGGCGGGGCGTATCTCGATCTACGCCGCGCCGCTGCCCTTCGGCGACGGCTACCGCTGGCCGGTCGGCAAGACCGCCTGGATGCGCCGGCTGATGCGCCAGCGCCCGACCGTGATCGAGGCCGGCGATCCGTACACACCGGGTCTGGCGGCGCAGAAGGCGGGCGAGGCGCTGGGCGTGCCTGTGGTCGGCTTCTGTCACACCGACCTGGGGGCCCTGGCCGCGCTGCACATCGGCGAATGGGCGGAGCGCCCGGTGCGCCGGCACTGGGCCGAGATCTACCGCCGCTTCGACCGCGTGGTGGCGCCCAGCCGCTTCATCGCCCAGCGCCTGAGCGACGCAGGCGTGCCCGACCCGGTTGCGCTGCCGCTTGGCGTCGACGTCGAGACCTTCCGCCCCGACGGCGCCGACCCCGCCGGCCTCCGCCGCCGCCTCGGCCTGACGCCGCGCCACCGCGTGCTGGTGTTTGCCGGCCGCCCGGCGCGGGAGAAGCGGGTGGACGTGCTGGTCGAAGCCGTCGAGCGCCTTGGCGATCCCTACGTGCTGCTGCTGGTCGGCGCCCGCGCCGCGACGCCGTCACCTGGCCGGGTGATCGAACTGCCTTACGAAAAAGACCCGACCCGCCTCGCCGGGCTCCTGGCCAGTTGCGACGCCTTCGTGCACGCCAACGACGGCGAACCGTTTGGCCTTGTGGTGCTGGAGGCAATGGCCTGCGGCCTGCCCGTGGTCGGCGTCGCCGCCGGCGGGGTAGGGGAGAGCGTCGACGCCGCCGTGGGCGAACTCGCCCTGCGCTCCACCGGCGCCGACTTCGCCGAAGCGGTCGCCGCCCTCTTCGAGCGCGACCTCGCCCCCCTGAAGCGCGCCGCCCGCACCCGCGCCATCGACCGCCACGGCTGGGACGCGGTGTTCGAGCGTCTATCGGGCCTCTACGCGTCGGTCAGTGGCGAGCCGGCGTTCGCCGGGCCAGCGCCGGAGTTCGCGCTGGCGAGCTGACCGCTCACTTCCGTGCGAGCGGGAAGATGGCAGCGTTGTCGGACCAGGGATTGAAGATCGCCGCCCCGCTGGCGGCGACATCCTTGACGTTGCGTGTCACCAGGAAGAGGTCGGCTTCCAGGGCTGTTGCCGCCAGCATCGTATCGATGATCTCCGGCGCCTGCCCGGTACGTCGTCTGATCTCGCCGCTCAGCACCCCCCAGCGCCGCGCCACGGTATCGCTCACTGACAGGACGCGACCAGCGAAGCGCGCTTCTAACGCCGCCAGAGATGCCGCGTAACGGCTGCGATCGGGATGCGCCGGGTCGAGGTTGTGAACGCCTTTGTCGTATTCGGCGAGCGTCAGAACGCTGAGGAAGAAATCCCTCTCATTCTGCGCGCCCGCCCACGCCTTGACGCTCGGTGCGCCCAGCGGATTGATCAGGGCGCCTACGACATGGGTGTCCAGCAGCCAGCCGATCAAAGTTCGGGGTCTCGTCCCGAATCGGGCGTGCGTTCGAGATCCAGCCCGGCGAGGTGCAAGGTTTCCATGAAGTCCACGAACGGAAGGCGCTCGCCTTTCGCCTCAAGCAGGCGATCCAACTCTTCGATGCTGATGACTGCAACGGTCTCCTTGCCGCGAACCGTCACGCGCTGAACACCTTCGGTCTGAGCCTTGCGTACGACTTCGCTGAAACGGGCCTTCGCGTCTTCGAGCTTCCAATTAGCGCTCACCGCGACCTCCTGACTAGCTAGTCAGATATAGTTCGTAACCGGTCGGAGGTCAAAGCCGCGGGCGGGGGTGATGGGCGGCGACCTGCGCCAAATGGCGCGAGTGACGGGGCTCGAACCCGCGACCTCCGGCGTGACAGGCCGGCGCTCTAACCAACTGAGCTACACCCGCATGTGCCCGGCCGCGAACGGCCCGGCAAAATGAGAGGCGGTCTGATAGGTCGCGCCTCTGCGCGCGTCAACCGGCCAGCGCGCCGCAGTGGCGCTCCGGCGAGCGATTGGCAGCGGCGGCGGCTCGCGCAGCAGCCGGATCCAGCCTTTCCGCCCCTGCGGCTCCAAGCGCGTTTGAACCGCCCGGCGCCATGGTGCTAGAAGGTCGCCGACTCTTCGCTCCCCCGAACCAGCGGCGCCATGAACGCATTCCTGTTGCAGTACCTGCCGATCGTGATCTTCCTGGGGGTCGGCGCGGCCCTCGGGATCGCCTTCACCGTCCTGCCGACCATCATCGCGCCCAAGGCGCCCGACGCCGAGAAGCTGTCGTCGTACGAGTGCGGCTTCAACGCCTTCGACGATGCGCGGATGAAGTTCGACGTGCGCTTCTATCTGGTCTCGATCCTGTTCATCATTTTTGACCTGGAAGTGGCGTTCCTGTTCCCCTGGGCCGTCAGCCTGCTGCACATGCCGCACGCCGACGCCGCCTTCGCCTTCTGGTCGATGATGGCCTTCCTGGGCGTCTTGACCGTGGGCTTCATCTACGAGTGGAAGAAGGGGGCGCTGGAATGGGAATAGTGGTTCCGGCGGGGGCCGCCGCCCGCTCGTCCGTCGAAGGCTACGACGCCAAGAAGCACGACCCGTTCTTCGACGGCGTCTCCAACCAGCTCGCCGACAAGGGCTTCATTACCACCGCGACCGACGACCTGATCACCTGGGCGCGGACCGGCTCGCTGATGTTCATGAGCTTCGGCCTGGCGTGCTGCGCGATCGAGATGATGCAGACCGCGATGCCGCGCTACGACCTGGAGCGCTACGGCTTTGCGCCGCGCGGCAGCCCGCGCCAGTCGGACGTGATGATCGTCGCCGGCACCCTGACCAACAAGATGGCTCCGGCCATGCGCAAGGTCTACGACCAGATGCCGGACCCGCGCTACGTCATCTCGATGGGCAGCTGCGCCAACGGCGGCGGCTACTACTACTTCAGCTATTCCGTGGTGCGCGGCTGCGACCGCATCGTGCCAGTGGACATCTACGTGCCCGGCTGCCCGCCGACCGCCGAGGCGCTGGTCTACGGCGTGCTGCAGCTGCAGAAGAAGATCCGCCGCACCGGGACGATCGAACGATGAGTGCTTGGCGATGAGCGTCTGGCGGGTTGCGGACGAAGCGCTCACCGAGCTGGGCGAGCGCATCGTGGCCGATTGCGAAGGGGCCGCGACGGGCTTCTCGGTAGCGTTCGGCGAGCTGACGGTGAGCGCGCTGGCGCACCGGATCGTGCATCTGCTGACCACCTTGCGTGACAGCACGGCCTTCCAGTTCCAGCAGCTGATCGATGTCACCGCGGCTGACTACCCGCAGCGCGAGAAGCGGTTCGACGTGGTTTACCATCTGCTGTCGATGACCAGGAACCGCCGGGTGCGGATCAAGGTCGAGACCGACGAGGACACCCAGGTGCCGTCGATCGTGGGCGTCTATCCCGCGGCCGACTGGTTCGAGCGCGAGACCTTCGACATGTACGGCGTGTTCTTCGAAGGCCACCCGGACCTGCGCCGCCTGCTCACGGACTACGGCTTCCACGGCCATCCGCTGCGCAAGGACTTCCCGATGACCGGCTACGTCGAGGTCCGCTACGACGATGAGCTGAAGCGGGTGGTCTACGAGCCGGTGAAATCAGTAGAGTTCCGCAGCTGGGACTTCCTGTCGCCGTGGGAGGGCGCCGAGTACGCGCGTCCCGGTGAAGGCTACAAGTACACGCTGCCGGGTGACGAGAAGGCTTAGGGTAGGGGGCAATGACCAGGTTTTTCCGCACCGCCGCGCCGAACGTCGGCTACGGCCTGACCGTGCTGGCGACGCTGTTCCTCGGCAATATCGGCCTCCTGCTGGCCACGATCCCCGCGCCGACCCCGGCCGCCGCGCCGCACCTGATGCAGGTGCTGGCGCTAGCCATCGTCGGGGGCCTGGCCGCGATCTTCACTGGCCTCAACCTCAACCGCAGCTACCCGCTGACCGACCGCTCGGCCATCCTGTGGATCTGGCTGCTGAGCCTGCCGGTCACGCGCCGGCTCGCCGAAATGGCGCTCTCGGTGCGCTGGGACGTGGGCATGACGCTGGAAGCCTGCCTGCTCTCCGGCGCCGTGCTCCTGGTGATGATGAGCGCCGGGCGCCTGGCTCAGGAGGAAGCGCCGTGAGCGAGACCCACGAGCCGCCGGTTCCCGGCGCGGACGAGATCCCGGTCCGCAAGTTCAACATCAATTTCGGCCCCCAGCACCCGGCCGCGCACGGCGTGCTGCGCATGGTGCTGGAGCTGGATGGGGAACTGGTCGAGCGGGTCGATCCGCACATCGGCCTCTTGCACCGCGGCACCGAGAAGCTGATGGAAGCGAGGCCCTACGCCCAGAACATCGCCTACTTCGACCGCCTCGACTACGTCGCCCCGATGAACCAGGAGCACGCCTTCGTGCTCGCCATCGAGCGGCTGATGGGTCTGGAGATCCCCTACCGCGCCTCGCTGATCCGGGTGCTGTACTCGGAGATCGGTCGCCAGCTGAACCACATCCTCAACGTCACCACCCAGGCGATGGACGTCGGCGCCTTCACTCCCAGCCTCTGGGGCTTCGAAGAGCGCGAGAAGCTGATGGTGTTCTACGAGCGCGCCTCCGGCGCCCGCATGCATGCGAATTACTTCCGCGTCGGCGGCGTGCGCCAGGATCTGCCGCCGGCGCTGATCGACGACATCGAGACCTGGTGCCACCGCTTCCCCAAGGTGCTCGACGACATCGAGGGCCTGATCACCGGCAACCGCATCTTCAAGCAGCGCAACGTCGACATCGGCGTGGTGTCGAAAGAACAGGCCTTCGCCTGCGGCTTCACCGGGGTGATGCTGCGCGGCTCGGGCGTCGCCTGGGACCTGCGCCGCAGCCAGCCTTACGAATGCTACGACGAGTTCGAGTTCGACATCCCGCTCGGCGTGCACGGGGACACCTACGACCGCTACCTCTGCCGCATGGAAGAGATGCGCCAGTCGACCAAGATCATGCTGCAGTGCTGCGAGCGGCTGAAGAAGACGCCGGGCGTGGTGATCTCCGAAGACCACAAGGTCGCGGCCCCGCGGCGCGGCGAGATGAAGCGCTCGATGGAAGCGCTGATCCACCACTTCAAGCTCTTCACCGAGGGCTACCACGTGCCCGAGGGCGAGGTTTACGCCTGCGTCGAAGCGCCCAAGGGCGAGTTCGGCGTCTACCTGGTGGCCGACGGGACCAACAAGCCTTACCGCTGCAAGATCCGCGCGCCGAGCTATCCGCACCTGGCGGCCATGGACTGGCTCTGCCACGGCCACATGCTGGCCGACGTCAGCGCCATCCTGGGCTCGCTCGACATCGTCTTCGGGGAGATCGACCGGTGAGCGGCGTCTGGATCTGGCTCCCAGTCGCCGCAACGGCGCTCCTCCTTGTCTACCCCTTGCTAAGCTGGCTCGGCAGCCGGGCGAACTGGATGCGTCATCCCGGCGGACAACTGGGCTATCTCGGGGACTTGGCGCTGATGACCGCGCCGAACATCATTCTGGTAGTCGGCCTGGACCTGGATGTGCTGATCCGCCCGTCTGGCGCCACGCCGCTGCTATTGATCGGCGTGGCCATTCTCGCTGCGGTCGGCTTGCGGTTCGCGCGGCCCGTATTTCCCCTGTTTCAAACTGCGCGCGTTCGGCTGATGCGCGCCCGCATCGCGGAGATGCCCGCATGAGCGTGCGTCGGCTCGCAAAGGACCAACCCGCGTCCTTCGCCTTCACGCCAGAGAACCTCGAGCAGGCGAAGTGGTGGATGGGCAAGTTCCCGCTCGGCCGCCAGCAGTCGGCGGTGATTGCGCTGCTGTGGCTGGCGCAGAAGCAGGAAGGCTGGGTGCAGGAGCCGGCGTTGCGGGCCATCGCCGAGCTGCTCGGCATGCCGCTGATGCGCGTCTTCGAGTGCGCGACCTTCTACACCATGTTCCAGCTGGAGCCGGTGGGGACGGTGGCCTTCGTCCAGGTGTGCGGCACCACGCCCTGCCTGGTCTGCGGCGCCGACAAGCTGATCGAGACGCTGGAAGCCGAGATCGGGCCGCGCAGCCACGTCTCGGCCGACGGCAAGTTCTCGTGGGAAGAGGTCGAGTGCCTGGGCGCCTGCGCCAACGCCCCGATGGCCGCGATCAACGACCGCTACTACGAGGATCTAACGCCCGAGTCGCTGAAGGGCCTGCTGGACGAGTTCCGCGCCGGCCGCACCCCGCCGCCGGGCTCGGCCATCGGCCGCCACGGATCGGCCCCGCTTGGCGGCCCGCTCGTCCTCACCGACCCCAGCCTCTACGACGGCTCCCGCGCCCAGCCCATCAAGCTCCCGAACATGCCGGAGCCTGCGGCGTGATCGGGCCCCAAGCCTCCCTCCCCCGTGTGGGGAGGGACAGCCGGCGCGCAGCGCCGACAGGGTGGGGGACTCCGACACATCACCCGGTCCCGCACATGCCCACCCTGACCGCTTCGCGGTCTGTCCCTCCCCACAAGGCGGAGGGAGGATGAATCTGGCCCTCCAACGCCGCCGCTTCATCATCGCCATGTCGGTCACCACGGGTGCGCTGATCGTGGCCGGGATTGCGGCAGCGTTTGCGTTCGGCGCCCATGTCGCCTGGGCGCTCTGGGTGTTCGTGGCGGCGATCCTGGTTGGGTTCGGCTCGCACGGCTGGCTGATGCTCGGCGTGCTGCGCGATCGGGCGCCGTCGTGAGCGACGCCATGGGCGACGAGGCGGTGGCGCTGGACCGTCAGGCGGCCTATCTCGACACCCTGCGCGCCCAGGGCCGCCCGGCGCGGTTCGGCGGCATGATCGCCTGCCTGATCGGGGTGATGATCCTGGTCGTCGCCCGCTTCAAGCTGGGCGCCCCCCTCTGGATGCTCTGGACGGGCGGCCTCGTGGTCGCCTTCGGCTGGGGCCTCTTCGTCTACGCTCTCGTGCGCCGCCTTACCTGGGTGCGCGCCCATCCCTTCGATCCCAACGGTTGAGACATGGTCGGCATTCTCCAAGACAAGGACCGCATCTTCACCAACATCTACGGCCTCCACGACTGGGGTCTGGAGGGGGCGAAGCAGCGCGGCATCTGGAACGGCACGGCGGACATGCTGGCGATGACGCCGGAATGGATCTGCGACCAGATCAAGGCCTCGGGCCTGCGCGGCCGCGGCGGCGCCGGCTTCGCCACCGGGCTGAAGTGGACCTTCATGCCCAAGCAGGAGAGCGAGCGGCCGCACTATCTGGTGGTCAACGCCGACGAGAGCGAGCCCGGCGCCTGCAAGGACCGTGAAATCCTGCGCAACGAGCCGCACCGGCTGCTCGAGGGCTGCGTGCTGGCCTGCCGCGCCATGCGGGCCCACGACTGCTTCATCTACATCCGCGGCGAATACGTGCTGGAGCGCGAGCACCTCGAGGCGGCGATCGCCCAGGCCGGCGAGGCGCGGCTGCTCGGCAAGGACTCGATCCTGGGCTGGGACGTGGACATCCGCCTCACTCACGGCGGCGGCGCCTATATCTGCGGCGACGAGATGGCGCTGCTGGAGAGCCTGGAGGGCAAGAAGGGCCAGCCGCGGCTGAAGCCGCCGTTCCCGGCCGGCTCCGGCGTCTACGGCTGCCCGACCACGGTCAACAACGTCGAATCGATCGCCGTCACTCCGGAAATCATTCGCCGCGGGGCCGAGTGGTTCGCCGGCTTCGGGCGACCCAACAACACCGGC
>DATAVF010000064.1:0-11197 GCA_036267835.1 Caulobacteraceae bacterium
GTACCAGTCGAGCGAGGTCCCCAACGTCGCCGAGGTGAAGTGCCGCCAGGACTACTACGCCATCGACTGGCCCCCGGTGACCCGCCAGCGCCAGAAGGGCGTCTACGTAGAGCAGGTGCTGGCGGTCTACGCCCCCTTCGCCATGGGCGTGATCACCAACGTGGCGAACGGGTGACCTCGAACCCTCCCCCTTGAGGGGAGGGTGGCCGCGAAGCGGCCGGGTGGGGGTCTCTCTCCGCTCCACCTTTCCTGCAAGCAGACTCCCACCCCCAACCCCTCCCCGCAAGGGGGAGGGGAGCAGGAGCCGCAGATGGCCACCGGCGATCTCACCGATCTCGACACCGTCAAGGCCTGGCTGGGCATCAGCGGAATCACGACCGACACCCTGATCTCCGGGCTGATCACCGCCGTCTCCGCCTTCGTCCCCGCCTACCTCGGCCGCCAGGTGCTGTCGGCGAGCTACGTCGAGACCTACCGCGGCAACGGCCAGTCGGTGCTCTTGCTGCGCAACTTCCCGATCACCGCGGTCGCCAGCGCGGCCTTCGCCGGCCAGACCATCACCGCCGCCGCCGACCCGGTGCTGCTGACCAGCGGCCTCCTCTTCGACGACCGGGCGCTGACCCTGGTCGGCGGCCGCTACCCGATCGGCCTCCCGGTAGTGGTCAGCTACACGGCCGGCTATGCCGCCACGCCGCCGGACATCGCCCAGGCGGCGATCGAGCTGGCGGGCGAGGCGTTCCGCCGCCGCGACCGCATCGGGCTCTCCTCGAAGAGCCTCGGCGGCCAGGAGGTGATCGCCTTCTCGCTGAAGGACATGAACGACACGGTGCGGGCGCTGCTGGCGCCCTACCAGGTGCTGGCCCCGTTCTGATGCTCAGCGCCACCCTCACCGGCGCCGACGCGCTGGCCGGCCAACTGGACGCGCTCCCCGCGGCGGTCACCGCCGCGATCGCCGCCAAGTCCGCCGCCCTGGCCGACCAACTGCTGGACCTCGCGCGCCAGAAGCTGAGTGGCGGGGTGCTGCAATCCCGCAGCGGGGCGCTGGCGGCGTCGCTGGGCGTGGACGGGCCGACCCTTACCGACGAGGGCGTCGTCACCACCATCTTCGCCGGCGGCGATCTGAAGTATGCGGCCATCCAGGAATACGGCGGCGTCACCTCGCCGCACGACATCCTGCCGTCGCGCGCCAAGGCGCTGGCCTTCATGACCAGTGGCGGCGAGGTCTTCGCCAAGGTCGTGCACCATCCGGGCTCGCATATCCCCGAGCGCTCCTACCTGCGCTCGTCGCTCGCCGAGATGGCCGAGACCATCGACAGCGAGATGAAGGCGGCGGTGCTGGATGCCCTGCGCGGGCAGATGGAGGCCTGACGTGGACTCCGAGAGCATCTACCAGGCCCTCTTCGACCTCACCGCCGGCCTCGCCTGGGCGCCGTCGGGCGCGCTGGCCTTCAGCTCGCGGCGGGTGAAGACCTTCGAGGACCTGCCTGCCCAGCCGGCGCTCTGCCAGGCCGAGACCGACGAGACAGTGGCCCAGCGCACCGGCATGCAGCCCACCACCACGCTAGGCGCCAGCTGGCTGATCTTCCACCAGGCCGGCAAGGACGACGGCGCCATCCCGGCCCAGACCACCAACGCCATCCTGGCCGCGGTGCGGGCCCTCTTCGTCGACCCGACTGACCCCGACTACGCCCAGACCCTCGGCGGCCTCGTCCACAAGTGCTGGATCGAAGGCCGCATCCAGAAATTCCAGGGCGACCTCGACGGCCAGACCCTGATCGTCGTGCCGATCAAGGTTCTCGCGCCGTGACGCTTGATCCCCGAAACGGACAGGCGTTATCGCGTGGCGGGGGCGCGCGCAGGACCGCCCCCGGGTTGCCGCTCGGCGCCCCACACGAAGGCAGTGTCGATGCGCCGGGGTTCTTCGCAGACGGCCACGCTGACGGTCGATCCGAAGGTACGCGCGACCGTGTTCAATGCCTCCCTGAGGGTGAGGTCTCTGAGCCGCTTCGGCAGGCGCACCACCCTCGGATCGAAAGGGGTGCTCGCAATGTAGTCCAGGAGATACTCCGGCGTTTCGGCATGCAGATCGGCCTGCGCCTTGGTGACCTCCGGGCTGCCCATGAGCGTCAACACAGAAAGGACGCCGTCCCAGGCATCGGCGTTTTTCAGCTCGACGTTCTGGAGCCGTGTGTCGAGTATGCTCTGCAGATCCGAACGCATCTCTACCTCGACTAGACCGCCGTCGCTCGCGTCGACGTAGTAGAGGGCGTGTAGCCCACGCGTGCAGCCGTCCCGGATATTGGCCAAACTCTGCTCCACCGCATCTTGCCGAACCTGCGCGGCGACGCCGAGATCGTCTACGCCGGCTCGCGGCGGGTAATCGTCGCTCCCCCGCGGCTCAATTGGGAGGTTGCTGACCTCGAACTCGATCAGCCGGGGCCGGTCGCAGGTGGCGATTGTGACGATAGCTCCGAACGATCTCGCTACCTGGTCCAGCGCCTGTTCAAGCGTGACTCCGTTGATCTCTCGCGGCAGTCGCAGCTCAGAGGCTGGAATCGGCGCGCCAGCGTCGAATGCGTCCACGAGCTCGGTTGCCGGGGGCGGCGCAAAGCTTGCGCCAAGTTTCGTCTTGGCTCGCGCCACCTCTGGGCTTGCCTCGATCGGCCCGAGTGACGCGCCGAGATGAGATCGCGACCAGTCGTCGAGCTCGATGCGGTGCAGGCGCGTGTCCAAGAAAGCGCCCAGCGGTGAGCGGGTGCGCACCTTGAGCAACGCCGCCTCGGAGCCGTCCACGTAGTAGAGGATGTGCTGGGCGCTGCCTTGGCACTCCGGCGCGATGTTTTGCAGCGCAATGTCGAGGCGGGCGACTTCGACGTCGGCGCGCGTTCCCAGATCGTCCGGAGCCTTGGCCGCATGCGCCGCTGACGCCGTCAGCAGCAACGCCGACACGGCGGCGCCCAGGGTGGCGCAGATCGGGGCGATGCACGCGAGGCGGATCATTCGCCCCGAACTCTACCATTGGCTCGGCCAGATCGCTCGCGCCATTTCAAAGGAGATCCGAGCCATGGCTCAATCCGTCTTCGGCGTCGGCTTCCTCTTCGCCACGCCTTCCGGGAGCAATCCCACGCCGGCCCGGTTCGGGCGGCTGCAGGACGTCTCGGTCGACTTTTCCTACGACACCAAGCTGCTCTACGGCTCCAACCAGTACGCGCTGGAGCAGGCCCGCGGCAAAGCCAAGATCGACCTGAAGGCGTCGATCGGCGTCGTCGATCCGGCCTTCTTCAACAACGTCTACTTCGGTCTCGGCGCCACCACGGGCGAGACCCTGAACAGCATCGACGAGTCGGCGACGCCCTCGTCAGGGACGTTCACGGTGACCAATGGCGGTACGTTCAGCCAGGACCTCGGTGTCTACAACACGGTGACCGGGCTCTACCTGACCCGCGTCGCTTCCGCGCCGGCGGCGGGCCAGTACGCGGTCAACACCGCCACCGGCGTCTACACCACCAACTCGGCCCAGAACGGCCAGCTGCTGAAGGCGTCCTACACCTACGGCTCGTCCAGCACCGGCGCCAGCGTCAACGTCACCAACCAGCTGATGGGCGCCTCGGTGATCTTCTCGGTGCAGCTGGTGAACCGCTTCAAGGGCTCGGACGGCGTCGTCCGCTCGCTCTTCCTCAACTTCCCGGCCGTGCAATGCCCGAAGCTGTCGATGCCGCTGAAGCTCGACGACTTCACCCTGCCGCAGCTCGACATGAGCGCTCAGGACAACGGCTCGGGCAATGTCTTCAACTATTCGATGACGGGGTGAGGCATGGCCGAAGTGACCATTGGCGGACAACTGTGGTCGGTGAGCCTGCCCAGCTTCCGCAAGCTGAAGGCGGCCTGGCGCTACATCGCGGCGGTGCAGGAAGCCACCGACCCGATGGCGAGCGTCGATGGTGTGCTCGGCATCGTCAGCGTGGGCTCGTCCGTTGCGGTCAGCGTGGACGAACTCGAGGACGCGCTGACCCCCGCCGAGATGGCCGGGCTGCGGCCGTTCGTGAACGCGCTGATGATCGAGGTCGGGCTGGCGGCGAGGCCTGAGGAGACCGGCCCTTTGGGGGCGGCGAGCCCTTCGACGGCGACTTCGACGCCCTGATCGTCGCCATCCTGGCCAGCCTCGGATCGAGCGACTGGGACGGGGTCGAGGCGAGCTGGAACGTGCTGCGCTGGCTGAAGCTGCAGGCGCACTGGGCCAAGGCGGGTCCGCCGCTGCACGTGACCCTGGCGGCCTACGTCGGGTGGAAGCCGCGCACCCCTGCGGTGCAGGACGTCTACGGGCCGGAGGACTTCGCCGCGGTGCTGGCTTCGATGCCAGGCGGCGAGCGGGTGGAAGGAGGCGGGCATGGCTGACACGGCCAGCATCCAGTTCAGCGCCGACACCAGCCAGGTGGCCGCGGCGATCACCCAGATCAAGACCCTGCTCGCCGGCCTGCAGACGGCGCTCGGCCAGCTCAACGGGCAGATCCGCCAGCAAGGAACGACGGCCGCCGCCGGCGCGGCTCAGCAGGCGGACGCGCAGCGCCAGGCGCTGGCCCGCACGCTGGCGGCCGACAAGGCGGCCCTCGCCGACCAGGAGGCGGCGCTGAAGGCGCGCTTCGCCCGCGGCGAGCTCTCCGCCGCCCAATACTACCAGCAGCTGGCCTCGCTGCAGGCGGCGAGCACCCAGAGCCAGGTCACCGCGATCGAGGCGGCCGGCGCCTCCTCCGTCGATGCCAGCGCGAAGACCACGGCCGAGATCGCCCGCCTCTGGGCCGACCTTGCCAAGGCGCAGGACCAGGAACAGAGCCAGCTGGCCGAGCACTTCAAGCGTGCGATCTCGCCGGTGGTCAGCTCCTTCTCCGAGGGCCTGCTGAAGATGGCCGAGGGGACGCGCACCTTCGCCCAGGAAGTCAGCGCCGTCGGGCAATCGCTGTTGCAGGACTTGCTGCGGGTGATCGACCGCATGGTCAGCAACTGGATCGCCGGCGAAATGGCCCAGCTGGCCGCGACCCGGATGAAGACCGCCATGGGCCCGCTGCTGAGCCAGGAAGCGGCCGACAAGACCACGGGCATCAACCTGCTGGCCAACCTCAAGCAGATCAAGTCCGACGCCGCGGCGGCGGCCGGCGCCGCCTACCGGGCGATGGCCGGCATCCCGCCCGCGCCGCTCTGGGGCATCGCCGCGGGCGCCGCGGCGTTTGCCGGGGTGATGGCCTTCGAGGGCCTGGCCTCGGCCGCCGGCGGCTATGACATCCCGACCGGCGTCAACCCGCTGGCCCAGCTGCACCAGCAGGAAATGGTGCTGCCGGCGCGCCTGGCGAACCCGCTCCGCGACGCCCTGGGCGGCGGCGGCGCATTCGGCGCGCACGGCGCTGGCGGCGACACCCACCACATCACCTACGCGCCGCAGATTCTGCCGCCCAACAAGCCCTTCGCCCAGCAGCTGCAGGACCATGCCGGCGACGTGGTCTCGCTGATCCAGTCCGCCCTGCGCGACCGCAGGCTGAGCCCATGAGCGCGCTGGCCGTCTATCCCGGTCCGGAGCTGCTGCGCGGCCTCGCCTACAGCCAGAAATGGACCCCGACCTTCTTCAACGCCCCCACGGCCACCACGGCCAGCGGCGCCGACATCGACCTCGGCCTCGCGCAATCCCCACTCCACGACTTCGAGTTGACCTACGATCTGCTGCGCGACGGGGTGAAGTGGGGGCATTCCGGCGCGCGGGCGACGCTCGAGTTCAAGACCATGATGGGCTTCCACCTGCAGCTGGCGGGCACGCTCGGCCGGTTCCTCTACCGCAACACCGACGATCGCCAGATCTTCCAGAACCCCATCGGGGTCGGCGATGGTTCGACCAGCGTCTTCACCCTGACCCGCAGCTTCGGGGCCAACGGCTACTTCGGGACCGAGCCCGTTGGTCAGGTGGATACCGGCGCGCCCTTCAACGTCTACCTCGGCGGCTCGGCGACGCCCCTCGATCCCGCGCTCTACACGCTCAGCACCGCGGCGCCGGTCGCGAATACCGTGACCTTTGCCATCGCGCCGACGTTCGGCCAGCAGATCGCAGTCGACATGGCGTACTTCTACTACTGCAAGCTCAGCGACAACTCGAACACCTTCGAGAAGTTCATGGATCGCCTCTGGATGCTGAGCAAGGTGACCCTGCACAGCTGCCGGCCAGGCGCCTGACGGCCATGGGCTCGATCCTGCGCCCGTGCTCGCCGGCCCTCGCCGCGGCGCTGGCCGCCGGGGCGCCGCTCTGGCGCGCCGACCTCTTCAGCTTCACCCTGGCCGATGGCGTCACGGTTCTCAACTGGAGCAGCTGGGACGGGCCCCTGACCTGCGCGGGCGTAGCCAACGCCTCGCAGCGCCCGTGGATCGAGCGCTCGAACTGGAACGTCGCCAACACTTTGGAGGTCCCATCGCTGGCCTGCCGGCTGGTAGCGCTGGGCGACGGCTTCGCCGGCGGCGCGCAGATCAAGCTGCAGATCCACAACGGCCTCTTCGACGGCGCCAGCTTTCTGCTCTCGCGGGCCTTCATGACCGCGCCCGGCGATGCCGACGCGCTCGGCGCCATCGCCCTCTTCGGCGGCAAGGTCGGCGGCGTCGACATCATCGGTACGACCGCCACCCTGACCATCAAGGGCAAGGTCAACGATCTCGAGCAGAACGTGCCGCGCAACCTCTACCAGATCGGCTGCAACCACGCCTTCTGCGACGCCGGCTGCACGCTGAGCCGCGCCAGCTTCACTGCCGCGTTCACCGCGGGCGCCGCGCCGACACCGGTCTTCATCCCATGGTCCGGCTCGCCGCCCGGCAATGCGACCAGCTACCAGAACGGCACCCTGACCATGACTGGCGGCCCCGCCTCCGGACAGCGCCGGATGATCGCCACAGCCGACTCCACTGGGCTGACGCTCGCCTATCCGCTCTACCAGACCCCCGCTCCGGGCGACGCCTTCACCGCCTTCCAGGGTTGCGACAAGACCCTGAACTCCGGCTCGGGCCAAAGCTGCACGGATCGCGCCAACACCTTGAATTACCGCGGCTATCCCTTCGTCCCGCCGCCGAACACGGCGTACTGACCTATGGCCATCGCCGAGCACGCCACCCTGCGGGTCGATGGACCGGGAGGGCCGGAAACGCACGCCTTCGCGTCCGCCGCCGAGGCCGCGGCCCGCGCGGCCTTCATCAACGAGGCGCTCAGCTGGGTCGGCACGCCGTTCCAGGACTGCGCCGACGTCAAGGGCCCGCACGGCTGCGTCGACTGCGCCATGCTGCTGGTGCGCTGCGCCGTCGACACCGGCCGTTTCGCGCCCTTCGACCCGCGCCCCTATCCACCGCGCTGGCACCTGCACCGCGGCGAGGAGCGCTTCATCGGCTGGATCGCGGGCACGCTCGGGGCGGCCGAGGTGGTCGCCCCGCGCGTCGGCGACGTGGTGCTCTGGCAATTCGGCCGCTGTTTCAGCCACGGCGCGGTGCTGATCAACGCCACCGAGGTCGTCCACGCCTACTACGCAGCCGGAACCACCCTGGTCTCGCGCCTGCACGAGCCGCTGCTCGACTACATCTCGGATGGCCGGCTGAACATCCCGCGGCCGGTTCGCTACTTCGACCTCTGGAGGCCCACTCCTCACCCGCAAAGCGGGGGAGGTGGCGCGCGGAGCGCGACGGAGGGGGCGCAAAGCGGCCTCAACGCCCTCTCCGTCAGCCTGTCGGCTGACACCTCCCCCGTTTCACGGGTGAGGAGTGCGCCATGAGCGCCGTCTCCAGTAAGAACCAGCCGCCAGCCCCGATCCGCTATTCCGGGCTGAATGTCGGCACGTCGCAGTTCGACCTGCCGGTGCCGATCTTCTGGGGCACGCGGCGGCTCACCACCAATGCGATCTGGTTCAACGACTTCACCAAGACCCCGGCCGGCGGCAAGGGGAAGGGCGGCGGCGCCAAGGCTCAGCAGGCCTATGACTACAAGGCCGCGGTGATCCTGGGCCTCTGCGAAGGCCCGGTCGATGGCATCCAGAACATCTGGGCCAACGGTTCGACCACCACCACGAGCACCCTCTCGGCGCTGAACCTGATCTTCGCCGCCGGCGCGTCCACCGAGGCGCCCTGGTCCTACGTCACCACCCACTACCCGGCCCAGGCCATCGCCTACCGGCTGACCGCGCTATTGGCCTGCCCGACCCTGGACCTCGGCGAAAGCGCCACGATCCCGGACAACGATTTCGAGTGCAACCGCATCTCGACCGCGTCCTTCGCCGTCGGCGCCTCGCCGACCTCGACCTTCATCCCCTGGACCGCGCCGGCCGATGCCGGGCGCTACGTCGGCGCCTCGTTCAAGCTGCTGACCGGCGCTGCGGCAGGACAGGTGGGCGTTGTCTCGGCCGTGAGCCCGTCCGGCGTCACCCTCGCCGCGCCGCTGACCACGGTCCCCATGGCCGGCGACGCCTTCGCGCTCGGCTTTGCCTACATCCACGCCCAGGCCGCCGGCGGCTGGATCGACCCCAACAGCCACGCCCAGTCGCCCTGCAACGACTGCCTGATGAGCGACATCGTCACCGACCTTCTGACCAATGCCCAGTATGGACTCGGTTGGACGTCGGCCGACGTCGGCGCCATCGCCCAGTACGCGGCCTACCAGCGGGCCCAGGGCCTCTTCTTCTCGCCGCTGCTGAACCAGTCGGAGAAGGCGACCTCGCTCATCGACCGCTGGGCCCAGCTGAGCAACGGCTGGATCTACTGGTCGGGCGCCCAGCTGCTGTTCGTGCCCCTGGCCGACGCCCCGATCACCGGCAACGGCGCGAGCTTCACGCCCGACAACGACGTCGCCTACGACCTCGGCCTCGCCGACTTCATCGCCGACAAGGCGAGCGACTCCGGCCCGGTGAAGGTCACCCGCATCGATCCCGCCGACGCCTGCAACCGCACGGTGCTCAACATCACCGACCGCACCCTCGGCTACATATCCAACCCGTTCGAGTTCAAGGACCAGACCCTCGTTGACGCTTACGGCCTGCGCGACAATTCCAACATCCAGGCCGACGACATCTGCGATCCCGCCGTCGCCCGCATCGTGGTCCAGTTCCTGGGCAAGCGCGCCGCCTACATTCGTAACAGCTACGCCTTCAAGACCAGCTACCGCTTCATCCGCTGCCTGCCGGGCACGGTGCTGACCCTGACCGAGCCCAACATCGGCCTGGCCGCGGTGCGCGTGCGGGTGAAGACCGTCGCCGAGGACGAGCACGACCAGCTGAGCTTCGTCTGCGAGGAGTTCCCGGGCACCGCCGCCACCTACACGCCGCCGCTCATGGCCGCCCAGGTCAACCCCGCCACCACGCCGAACCAGTTCGTGGACCCCGGCCCCATCAACACCCCTGCCATCGTCGAGCCCGGCGCCACCTACACCGGCGGCGCGCCGAAGCTGATCATCGCCGCCAGCGGCGGCGCCAACTGGGGCGGCTGCGGCGTCAACCTCAGCTTCGATGGCGTCAACTACAGCCAGATCGGCGAGATCACCTCGGCCGCCCGCCAGGGCCTGCTCACCGCCGCCCTGCCAGCCTACGCCGCCGCCAACCCCGACACCGTCGACACCCTCGCGGTCGACTGCACCGAGAGCCTGGGCGCGCCCTCCACCGCCGTCACCCACGCGGACGCCGCGGCCCTGCGCTCCCTGGCCCTCGTCGCCGCCCAGCCGACCCTCACCGGCGGCGCCTGGGTCATGCCGACCGACGGCGAGCTCCTGGCCTTCGGCGCGGTGACGCCGACCGCGACCTACGCCGCCGACCTCACCTGGCTCTACCGGGGCGCCTATGGCGCGTCCGGCGCCGCGCACGCCATCGGTGATCAGTTCACCCTGATCGACATCACCGGCTCGGACGGGACCAGCCTCGCCTACACCCTGCCGCCCCAGTACGTGGGCCAGACGCTCTACCTCAAGCTGGCGTCGTTCAACCTTTTCGGCCTCAGCCGGCAGGACCTCTCGACCTGCCTGGAATACCAGTACACCCCGGCCGGAACCGGCTTCGGCGGCGAGACCGGCTCCGTCGTGGCGCTGGCGACGAGCGCCATCGCGGCCGGCGCCTTCGTCAACGTCTTCGTCGCCGCCGGCGTCACCCAGGTGCAGCCGGCCCAGGCCAACAGCGCCGCCACCTTCGCCAACGGCTTCGCGCTCTTCCCCATCGCCAGCGGCGTCAGCGGGGTGGTGACGCTGTCGGGGCTCAACTCCGCCGTCGCCGTCGCCGCGACCCAGGCTCAGGTCTGGCTCTCCGACGCGACCCCCGGCGGCTTCGCCACCTCGGCCCCGAGCGGGCCCGGCGACATCGTCCAGGTGCTCGGCCCGGCGACGCAGGGCGTGGGCGTCTCCTTCCTGCCGGGCGGCGCGCCGATGAACCCCCGGCTGGTCGCGGCCGAGAACGGCCTGGAAATCCTCGCCGAGGGCGGCGCCCTGATCACGACGGAGACCTGACGACATGACGGGCACGGTGAAGATATCGGCGCTGCCGGCGGGGAGCGCGCTCGCTGGCGCGGAGGCCTTCGCGGCGGTGCAGGGCACGGCGACGGTCAAACTGACCGCCAGCCAGCTCAAGAGCTTCGCCAACGCCGGCGTCGGCACGGTGACCAGCGTGGCGCTGAGCGCGCCGGCCGAGTTCACCGTCTCGGGCTCGCCCGTGACCGGCGCCGGCGCGCTGAGCTTCGCCTCGGCCGCCCAGTCGGCCAACACGGTCTGGGCCGGGCCCGGCAGCGGCGCCGCCGCCGCGCCGGCATTCCGCGCCTTGGGTCCGGCCGACCTGCCGGCGGGCAGCGTGTTCGTGGTCTCGGCCACCATCGCCAACGTCGCCGCCACGGGCGATGTCGCCACCCTCACCCTGCCGGTGGGCCTCGGCGACTACGCCATCTCGGTCGGCAACGCCTCCAATGCGATCATGCGCGCCTTCAGTAACGGCGCGTCCGGCGCCATCACGGGCACGATCCGCACGGCGCCGAGCGGCGGCGGCGTCGCGCTCTACACCTTCAACACCGTCACCCCGCCGGCCGCCGGCGCGCTCTCGCGCTCGACCGCCTTCCTGGGCACGACGCTGCTGAACCAGGCAACCACGCCCACCCTCTACATCAACGTCTCAGCCTCGACCGCCACCGGCGCCGGCGCCATCGACGTCCCCCTGATGCGCCTGCC
>DATAVF010000065.1:0-4860 GCA_036267835.1 Caulobacteraceae bacterium
CTTCGCCGACTACGCCCTCTTCATGATCGCCGAGAAGGAGTTGCAGGGCACGGGCTCGGTCACCGCCTCGCTCAACGCCGAGTTCGTCGACGCGGCCAGCGTCGGCGAGTTGATCGAGGCGCGCGGCGACGTGGTGCGCGCAGGCGGCTCGATGGTGTTCGTGCGCGGCCTGATCACCACCGCGGGACGGCCACTGCTCAACTTCTCGGCCATCGTGAAGAAGGTGCGGCGACGCTCCTAGGGCCGCGTGCAGCCGGCGATCATCGCATCGACGGTGGCGTTCACCGAGACGACCGGGACGGCGAACTCGGCCCGGGCATAGCCGGTCCAGAGGACGGCGCGGTCGAAGGTGAGATCGCGCAGGCCCTCGAAGGCTCCCGCCATCGTCTTGCGGCTGGCGTTGCCCGGCTTCCACTGGCCGGCCGAGCGGTAGACGAAGGCGTCGAGGATCATGTTGCCGGCCGGGCGCTTGACGAAATGGGTGTAGCCGAAGCCCTTGTTCCCGTTCTGCGGCACGATGAACACGCCGGGCAGTATTTGCTGCCTCTCGGCCCCTCGGTCGGCGGCATTCCGGCGTTCTCAGTGGAGAGCTGTCAAGGCGGTCAAGGGTCTCCCTCTCCTCAGCATCCTTCTCCCGCGAGGGGAGAAGGAACGAAAGGCCTGAGGCACGTCGGTTCTGACATGCCACCGAGTGATCTACAGCGCTTTGCCATTGCACCCACGGCACGCCAGGACCATGCTGGCATGTCAACCGCCTCGCGGAGGCCGCGCATGCTGACCAAGGCCCGATCGTTCGAGATGGACGTCGCCGAGCGCGGGCGGCTGGAGCGGGACGGGTATGTGGTGCGCGAGGGGGTGTTCAGCCCCGCCGAATGCGCCGCCATCGCCGCCGATTGCGAGGGGCTGATCGCCGATCTGGAAGCCGCCCGGCGCCACACCAAGCACGTGGTCGGCAGCTATATGTTCGAGATCGCCCGCGAGGCTCGCACCGTGGTCAAGTGGGAGCCGGACGCGCCGGAGGTGGTGCAGGGCATCGAGCCTTTCGCCCACATCTCGCCGGCGCTGAAGGCCTGGGGCCTCGACGCCCGCCTCACCCAGCCGTGCAAGGCGATCGTCGGCGAGGACGACGTCTGCCTCTTCACCGAGAAGCTCAACGTCAAGCGCGCCCGCCACGGCGGCCCCATCGTGCTGCACCAGGACTTCCCTTACTGGGAGCCGATCACGCCGGTGGCGAGCCGCGTGGCGACCGCCATGGTGTTCCTCGACGACGCCACGCTGGAGAACGGCTGCCTGGAGGTGGCCGCCGGCACGCACACTGTCGGCAAGTGGCCGCAGCGCACCGACGACGCGGGCTTCGGCAGCTTCGAGATGGACATGGCCGGCTTCGACCTGACCCGGCTGCAGCCGCTGCAAGTCCCGGCCGGGACGGTGGCCTGGTTCGGCGCCTTCCTCGTGCACCGCTCGCTGCCCAACCGCTCGGGCGGCGATCGGCGCGCCCTGCTCTACTCCTACCAGCCGGCCGGCGAGCCGCATCAGCTGGAGCTGAACCGGCTCTTCACCCCCAAGCCCGCCGCCTGACCATGCCCACGCCTGACTTCGGCCCGCCGCCGCCCTGGACCTTCGACAAGGCCCCAAGCCCCGACGAGATCGCCTGCTTCGAGGTCAACGGCTTCCTCGCCGTCGAGCGCCTGACCACCGACGCCGAGGTGGCCTGGCTGCGGCGGATCTTCGAGTACATCTTCGACCCGGCCCGCGCCGGCAAGCGTGGCGGGCCGCTCGACCGGTCGGGGACCGAGCAGACGGAAAACCGTCTCGGCCAAGCCTTCTTCCCCGAGATCCAGTTTCCCGCGATCCTGCAGACCACCTTCCATCGCAACGCAAAGCGCTATGCCGCCGCCCTGCTCGGCGTCGACGCCGCGCGGCTCAGCTGCTGGGGGCACATGATCCGCAAGCCGCCGGGCGGGCGGGCCGTCAACTGGCACCAGGACCATGCGTACTGGCAGCCGGAGCTCGACTACCATGCGCTCGGCGTCTGGCTGCCGCTGCACGACGTCAACGTCGAGATGGGCGCCATGCAGTTCATCCCCGGCTCGCACCGCCGCGGCCTGATCGCCCACCGCCACGAGGACGACCCGGTCCACAACCTGCTGACCGTGACCGAGACGGTGGACATGGGCGCCGCCGTCCCCTGCCCGCTGAAGGCCGGCGGGGCGACTTTCCACCACGCCGAGACGCTGCACTATACGGCCCCCAACACGGCGGAGCGGCCGCGCCTCGCCTTCCCGATGGAGTTCCAGGTCGACCCGGTGCGCCGCGCCGTCCCGGAGGTGATGCCCTGGGTCGACGAGCACCGCGCAGCGGCCGGGACGCAGCCGCTGACCCACGTCGCCGACGGCAAGGTCAGCCTGCTCTAGCGAAACCGGGCGATTCAGCGCTCCTCGCTCGCTTCGCAGAAAAAGTCCCTACGGCTCAGGTGGATGTCGGAGCGCGGGCGGACCATGTAGGCGCAATGTCGTCGCCCGCGCCGCCCGCCGAACCGGAACCCCTGAAGGGCGGGCTGCTGACCCTGATGTCGCTGGCGCTGGCGCTCGGCACCTTCATGCAGGTGCTGGATTCGACCATCGCCAACGTCTCGATCCCCACGATTTCCGGCGACCTCGGCGTCAGCACCGACGAGGGCACCTGGATCATCACCCTTTTCGCCATGTCGAACGGGGTCTCGGTGCCGCTGACCGGCTGGCTGATGGGCCGCTTTGGCGTGGTGACCACCTTCGCCGCCTCGGTGGCGGCCTTCACCGCCGCCTCGTTCCTCTGCGGCGTCGCCTGGGACCTGCCCTCGCTGCTGGTGTTCCGGGTGATCCAGGGCGCGGTCTCCGGACCGATGATCCCCGGCTCGCAGGCCCTGCTGCTCTCGATCTACCGGCCGTCGGCGCGCGGCTTGGCGCTGGCGATCTGGTCGATGACCACCCTGGTGGCGCCGGTCTGCGGCCCCATCCTTGGCGGCTGGATCAGCGACAACACCACCTGGCGCTGGATCTTCTTCATCAACGTGCCGATCGGGATCTTCTGCACCATCGCCTGCTACCGCGGCCTGATCTCGCGCGAGACCCCGACCTTCAAGCGCAAGGTCGACACCACCGGCTTCTTCCTGCTGGTGACCTGGGTCAGCGCCCTGCAGATCATGCTCGACCGCGGCGCCGACGAAGACTGGTTCAACTCGCCGCTGATCGTGATCCTGAGCGCGGTCTCGGCCGTCGGCTTCGCCAGCTGGCTGATCTGGGAGCTGACCGAGGCCAATCCGATCGTCGACCTCTCGCTGTTCAAGTCGCGCAACTTCGCTTTCGGGACCCTGGTGTTCTGCCTCGTCTACGCGGTGTTCTTCGGCGGCAACGTGCTGCAGCCGCTGTGGCTGCAAACGCGCCTCGGCTACATCGCCACCTGGGCGGGGCTGGTGGCGGCGCCCAGCGGCGTGGTGGCGGTGGTGCTGACGCCGCTCTTCGCCCGCTTCGGCTCGCGCGTCGATGCGCGGCTGATGGGCACCCTGGCGCTGGTCGCCTTCGCCATCTCGTTCCTGATGCGCGGCGCGCTGGCCCCCAACGCCAGCTTCGGCGACCTGGTGATGCCGATGCTGGTGCAGGGCGTGGCGATGAGCACCTTCTTCGTGGCGATGATCACCATCCAGCTGCGCGACGTGCCGGCGGCGCAGAACCCCTCGGCCAGCGGCCTTTCCAACTTCGTGCGCATCACCGGCGGCGGCTTCGCGGCGTCGCTGACCACCGCCTTCTGGGACCGCCGCGAGGCGCTGCAGCAGACCCACCTCGCCGACGCCCAGACCAGCCACCTCGACGCCTGGAGCCAGGCCCTGGCCATCCTGCACACGCAAGGGCTGAACGCCCAGCAGGCCCTGGGCTCGCTGGCCGGCCAGGTGACCAACCAGGCCTCCACACTGGCGGCGGTCGAGCTGTTCTGGCTGTTCGGCGTGCTGTCGGCCGCGATGATCCCACTGATCTGGCTCGCCCGCCGCTCCGTCGCCGCCGCCGGCGCCGTGCACGCGGCGGATTAGGGCGTGGGCGAGGCGCGGCCTCCGCTCGCAGGCCGCTTGGCCGCAAGCCTCCGGCGCGCCATATCGCAGGCATGGCCCAGCTCTCCGTGCTCGATCTTTCCCCCAAGCCGCTTGACGGCCACCAGGCGCAAGGGGTGCGCGAGACCATCGAGGTGGCGCGGGCGGCGGAGCGCCTGGGGTACAAGCGTTTCTGGGTGGCCGAGCACCACTCGATCCCGCATCTCTCCAGCGCCGCGCCGGAGATCCTGATCGCCGCCCTGACCCAGGCGACCAAGACCATCCGGCTCGGCTCCGGCGGGGTCATGCTGCCCAACTATTCGCCGCTGAAGGTGGCCGAGGTGTTCATGGCGCTGGAGGCGCTGGCGCCCGGCCGCATCGACCTCGGCCTCGGCCGCGCCCTGGGCGCCGACGGCACGACCGGGCGGGCGCTGGGCTCGGCGATGTCCGACGTCTTCCCGCAATACTTTGCCCTGCTCTCGGCCTGGATGCTGGACGCGGCGGGCAAGGAGCCCTTCCCGGCGCCGCACCCGTTCGAGCGGGTGAAGGCCAGCCCGTCGGGCCCTTCGCACCCGGACGTCTTCCTGCTTTGCTCGTCGGCGGATAGCGCGAAGTTCGCCGGCATGGCGGGCGTCGGCATGGTGTTCGCCGAGTTCATCGCCCGCGCCGACGGCGCCCCGGCCATCGCCGCCTACCGTCAGGCCTTCCAGCCCTCGGTCTACCGCCAGGAGCCCTTCGCCGCCGTCGCCACCATCGCCCTGGCCGCCGAGACCACCGAGGAGGCCGAACGCCTCGTCGCC
>DATAVF010000066.1:0-3393 GCA_036267835.1 Caulobacteraceae bacterium
TCGGCGCCGGCGCCCAGGTGTTCGTGGCGATAGGTCAGGTTCGCCGCCTCGCCGACCAGGCCGAAGCGGGTCTTGCCGGTCAGGTACATCTTGCGGAAGCGGGCGTTCAGCACCGGCGCCTCGACGCGCGGGTTGGTCCCGATCAGCAGGATGGCGTCGGCAGATTCGATGCCGGCCAGGGTGGAATTGAAGAGCCAGGTTTCCCGCGCTCCGCCGCCCAGCAGGGTGCCGTCCTGACGGCAGTCCAGGTTCTTCACCCCGGTGCCGCCGAAGAGGTCGAGCGCGGCCTTCATCGATTCGGCGTCCTGCAGGTCGCCGGCGATGACGCCGATGCGGTCCGCCGACGCGTCCTTCAGCTTGGCGACCACCACCTCGAAGGCCTCGGCCCAGGTCGCCGGCTCAAGCTTGCCGCCGCGGCGGATGAAAGGCCGATCGAGCCGCTGGCGCGACAGGCCATCGACCGCGTAGCGGGTCTTGTCGGAGATCCACTCCTCGTTGACCTCGTCATTGGTGCGCGGCAGCACCCGCAGCACCGCCGGCCCGCGCGCATCCACTCGAATAGCGGAGCCCAGCGCGTCCATCACGTCGACGCTCTCGGTCTTCTTCAGCTCCCACGGCCGGGCGTTGAAGGCGTAGGGCTTCGACGTCAGCGCGCCGACGGGGCAGAGGTCGATGATGTTGGCCGAAAGCTCACTCTTCAGCGCTTCGCCGAGATAGGTGGTGATTTCCACGTCCTCGCCGCGGCTGATCAGCCCGATCTCGGAGACCCCGGCCACCTCGGTGATGAAGCGGACGCAGCGGGTGCACTGAATGCACCGCGTCATCACCGTCTTCACCAGCGGGCCCATGTACTTCTCTTCGACCGCGCGCTTGTTCTCGCCGTAGCGGGTCTCGTCGCGGCCGTAGCCCATCGACTGGTCCTGCAGGTCGCACTCGCCGCCCTGGTCGCAGATCGGGCAGTCGAGCGGGTGGTTGATGAGCAGGAACTCCATCACCCCCTGGCGCGCCTTCTTCACCATCGGCGAGTTGGTGATGATCTCCATCTTGTCGCCGGCCGGCAGGGCGCAGGAGGCCTGCGGCTTCGGCGGGCCGGGCTTCACCTCCACCAGGCACATGCGGCAGTTGCCGGCGATCGACAGGCGCTCATGGTAGCAGAAGCGCGGGATCTCCTCCCCGGCCAGTTCGGCGACCTGGAGAACGGTCATCCCGTTCTCGAACTCCACCTCGACCCCGTTGACCTTGGCGATGGGCATGAGCGCGGGCGGTTCCTTGGCGACGCAACAGGCAGCGGGGTGGGATTAGCGCCTGCTGGGTAGTCCGTCAAAGCCGCCAGGAACAGGATTTTCTGCCGCGCTGCGGCGACCGCCTGCGATTGGCCCGCGCGCGGCGGCTCAACTCCCCGGATCGTCCAGAATCGCGCCGGGCAGGCCGGCGATCAGCCGGGTCAGATCCGCCTGCCGGTGCACGCCTGTCTTCTCCAGCACCGCGTAGAGCTGGGAGCGGGCGGTGGCGTAGCTGACGCCGCGCTCGGCGGCGACTTCGCGCAGCGTGGCGCCGGCGCCCAGGGTGAGGGCGAGGTCGGCCTCGGCGGGGGTCAGGGCGTAGATCTTGATCAGGTCACCCTGCCGCACCCGGCCGCGGGCTTCCGAATCACCGATCATGATCAGCACGCCCGGCGCCGCGCCTGGCGATAGCGGACTGGAGGCCGGCGCGCGCACGATCCAGACGATCCAGCTGGTCCCGTCGGCGCGCGGGATGCGCATTGAGGAAGCCGCCAGGTCCGCGCCGGTGCGGGCGCGTTCCAGCAGGGCCTGCAGCTCGCGGTCGACGGCCGGCGCGCGCGCCGCGATGCGGCCGTGGCGCCACTCCAGCTCGCCGCGCCCGGCCAGCAGCCGCCGCGCCCGGGCGTTGACCAGCACCGCCCGCCCGGCCCCGTCGAGCGCCATCAGGCCGTAGGCCAGACCGTCCAGCGCCACCTCGGCCTGCCACGCTCTGGCTTGCGCCTCGCCGAGCCGCGCCTTCAGAGCGTGCACGCGGCCGACATGCCCGGCGATCCGCGCGAAATCCCGCTCGCTGGCCGGCTGGAATGGCCCCTGCCCGGCCGTGCGCATGGCGCAGAAGTAGGCCTCGCGCTCGCCGGCGAGGCGGATGTCGAGCGTGTGCCGGGTGCCGATCCAGCGGGTGTATTCCTGGTAGAACGGATCTCGCGCGACGAAGGCGTCGTCGAAATAGGCGCTGTCGTTGAACAGGTAGCCGCTGCCCCCCGCCGCGATCAGCCCCAGCTTCGGATCGAGGCCGCCGTAGTGCAGCGCATAGCGCTCGCGCGCTTCCTCGCCGCACAGCTTGCCGGTGGTCTCGTAAGTGACGAAGTCCAGGCCCGGATTGACCGCGCTGAGCGTGACCTCCGCGCAGTTCAGGAGTTCGGTCGAGAGCCTGAGCGCCGGGGCCCAGTCGCCGTCATGCAGGGCCGCGTCGTACAGCTCCTCCAGGAACCGGCCGTCGACTGGGCCCGTGGCCATGCGCGCCCAACCTCCCGGCCCTGGCGTTTCTGCTAGGTTGGATGTGGCCCGCGCCGGGCGACTGTCAAGCTCGCCCGGTTGACGCGCCGCCCGCGGCTCTTCAAGACCGCGTCAGCGCACAATCGGGGATCAACAAATGGCGGACCCGTCCTACTGGCTGGTGAAGTCGGAACCGGTCAAATACTCGTTCGACAATCTGGTCCGCGACGGCCGCACCGTCTGGGACGGGGTGCGCAACCACCAGGCCGCCATCTACCTGCGCACCATGAAGGTCGGCGACCAGGTGTTCTACTACCACTCGCAGGAAGGGCTTGCGATCGTCGGCGTCGCCGAGGTGGCCAAGGAGTCGTTCATCGACCCGACCGACCCGGCCGGCCGCTTCGTCGCGGTGGAGCTGAAGCCGGTGCGCAAGCTGCCGCAGCCCGTGACCCTGGCCGACATCAAGGCCGACCCGTCGCTGGCCGGCATGACCATGCTGCGCCTCTTCCGCCTCTCGGTGACCCCGATCACGCCGGACGAATGGCGCATCATCCGCGAAAAGGCCGGCGACGCTTAAGTCAGCAACGGGGCGGCGGCTGGCTCAACGACTCGGCGATCACCTTGCGCAGCGGGCAGGAGTAACGGCGCTCGTAGGTGCCTTCCTTCATCAGGAAGCGGATGGCCGGGGCGTTGCAGCGGATTCGCTCGGCGATGCGGAACCGCCAATAGGGGTCGTCCGGCGCCATCCGCAGCACCTGTTCGGCGGTGGTGGTCATCAGGTTGCCGTAAGCGGTGTCGCGGTCCCGGTAGGCGCCGCCGGTGGGCGACTTAGGATCGACCGTGCTCGACACCCCAAACTGTCGGCGCCGCTACGGCGTCACCGTGATCTGGCCCA
>DATAVF010000067.1:0-14709 GCA_036267835.1 Caulobacteraceae bacterium
CGACGCGCTGGCGGCTGCCAGCTTCGCCGACAGCGTCACCGAGTGGCGTGACCGGGCGCCGCCGCTGACCGGCGCGGCGCTGGCCGAGCTGATGGGCGGCGGGGTGACGCCGGGCGCGACGACCATGCTCTTCCCCGCGTACGGCGACCGCCGCGCCGGCGGCGACTACGCCAACCTCTCGGCTGCGATCCGCCTCCTGGAGCAGCGCCAGAGCGAGCGGCCGTTCTGCATCTTCCTGGCGCTGACGCAGCCGCATCCCCCCTACCGCGCGCCGGAGGGCTTCCACGATCTTTACGACCCGGACGCCCTGCCACCGCTGGTTCCGCCCGGGCTGCCGAAGAAGCCGGCCCATCACGCGGCGCTGCGCGCAGCCTGCAATCTGGCCAGCCTCGATGAGCGGGTGCTGCGGCAGGTGAGGGCGGTCTACCTCGGCCAGGCCAGCTATTCGGACTGGCTGCTGGGCGAGCTGCTGGCGGCGCTGGAGCGCTCCGGGCGCGACGCCGACACGGCGCTCTTCGCCACCTCCGACCACGGCGACTATGCCGGCGACTACGGCCTGATCGAGAAGTGGCCAAGCGGGCAGGAGGACTGCCTGACCCGCGTGCCGCTGATCGCCCGCCTGCCGGGCGGCGCGGCCGGGCATGTGGTGGGCGAGATGGTCGAGCTCTTCGACCTGATGCCGACCTTCCTGGAGCTGGCGGGCGGCGCCGCGCGTCACACCCACTTCGCCCGCAGCCTCGTGCCCCAGCTGCGCGGCGCCGCGGGCGACGCCGGCCGGGCCGCCTACACCGAGGGCGGCTACAACCCTTACGAGCCGCAGGCGTTCGAGCCGCTGCTGGCCGGCGGCATCTACGAGCCCAAGACCCGACTGCAGAACCGGCAGCCCGAGACCGTGGCCCGCTGCGCCTCGATCCGTACGCCGACGCACCGCCTGGTCTCACGCCCCGGCGGCCAGAGCGAACTCTACGATTGCGTCGCCGACCCCGGCCTCACCCGGAACCTGATCGACGACGCCAGCGCCGCCGGCGTCCGCGAGGTGCTGCGCGAGCGGTTGCTCGGCTGGTACATCAACACCAGCGACGTCCCGCCGCCGGACAAGGACGCCCGCGCCGCGCCGCCCTTCCTGCGCACTCCCGACTTCGGTGAGGCGGCCGGCATCGGGACCTTCCTGGACCAGACCGCTCAATAGATCCGCTCATCCCGGCGAACGCCGGGACCCAGGCAGGTAACTGTAAGGGGGCGCGTCTTCGGTGAGTCCGAGCGCGCCTCAGGCGCTCTCAAGGTTCAACACGGAGGACACGGAGAAGCGCAGAGAACACGGAGGCGCTCTTCTCCGTGACCTCCGTGAATCTCCGTGTCCTCCGTGGTAAAATCCTTGCTCGCCTGCGGCGCGCGGGTGGGAGCGGTCCTGGCCGATGACGCGGGGCTGATTCTCCCCTACATGGTCGCCATGTCGGACCCCCACCACGAACGTGTGCTGATCGTCGATTTCGGCAGCCAGGTCACCCAGCTGATCGCCCGCCGGGTGCGCGAGAGCGGGGTCTACTGCGAGATCCACCCCTACGATCGCGTGGGCGCCATGCTGGCGGACTTTGCGCCCAAGGCGGTGATCCTCTCCGGCGGCCCGGCCAGCGTCCACGAGGCGCAGAGCCCGGCCGCGCCGGCGGCGATCTTCGAGCTGGGCGTGCCGGTGCTGGGGGTCTGCTACGGCGAGATGACCATGTGCGCCCAGCTGGGCGGGGCGGTGGAGGGCGGCCACGCCCGCGAGTTCGGCCGCGCCGACATCCGCATCGCCCGCGAATCTCCGCTGCTGGCCGGTCTCGGCGACATCGGCGACGACGAGCCAGTATGGATGAGCCATGGCGACAAGATCACCGCCATGCCGCCCGGCTTCGAGGTGGTCGCCACCTCGGACAACTCGCCTTACGCGGTGATCGCCGACGAGGGGCGGCGGCTCTACGGCGTGCAGTTTCACCCCGAGGTGGTCCACACGCCGCGCGGGGCGCTGATCTATCGCAACTTCACCCATGGCATCGCCGGGCTGAAGGGCGACTGGACCATGGCCCGTTTCAAGGACGAGGCGATCGCCCGCATCCGCGCCCAGGTCGGCGAGGGCCGGGTGATCTGCGGCCTTTCCGGCGGCGTCGACTCTTCCGTGGCGGCAGTGCTGATCCACGAAGCAGTCGGTGACCAGCTGACCTGCGTCTTCGTCGACACCGGCCTGATGCGGCTGAACGAGGCCACTGAAGTGGTGACCCTCTTCCGCGACCACTACAACATCCCGCTGATCCACGTGGACGCGGCCGACGCCTTCCTGGGCGCGCTGGCCGGCGTCTGCGACCCGGAGGAGAAGCGCAAGACCATCGGCCGGCTCTTCATCGAGGTCTTCGACCGCGAGGCGGCCAAGATCGAGGGCGCCGCCTTCCTGGCCCAGGGCACGCTCTATCCGGACGTGATCGAGAGCGTCTCGGTGACCGGCGGCCCCTCGCAGGTGATCAAGAGCCACCACAACGTCGGCGGCCTGCCCGAGCACATGAAGCTGAAGCTGGTCGAGCCCTTGCGCGAGCTCTTCAAGGACGAGGTGCGGGTGCTGGGCGTGGAGCTGGGCCTGCCGCCGGCCTTCGTCGGCCGCCACCCGTTCCCGGGGCCAGGCCTCGCCATCCGCATCCCGGGCGCGGTCAGCCCCGACAAGGTCGCCACCCTGCAGAAGGCCGACGCCATCTTCCTCGACGAGATACGCAAGGCCGGCCTCTACGACGCCATCTGGCAGGCCTTCGCCGTGCTCCTGCCGGTGAAGACCGTGGGCGTCATGGGCGACGCCCGCACCTACGAGGACGTGCTCGCCCTGCGCGCCGTCACCTCCAGCGACGGCATGACCGCCGACGTCTTCGAGTTTCCGTGGGACGTGCTGACGAAGGCCGCGACGCGGATCGTCAACGAGGTGCGGGGCGTGAACCGGGTCGTGTACGACGTGACCAGCAAGCCGCCCGGGACGATCGAGTGGGAGTGACGCGATGACACCCGCAGCAATTGGGTGGTTTCAGCGGCGATTGGGTGGGCTTCGCTCCAGGGCATCTTAGCGAGCAGCCGCTCATGCAAAATCATAGTCGCTGTTGAGAAAGTTCTCGATGGTCTCGGCGAAGCCCTGGTCTGTGGTCATGAATATCTCGACGAGCTTGCCAACCTCTTCTTGGTGCTCTTGGATCATCTGGTTCATCGAATGGATGGCACCTTTGATCGGGACGATCGACGTCCCTTGGACGCGGACTCGTTCGGGACCGGACTCCGCCTCGCGGAATACGGCGTAGCGCAGGCCCAGATCCGTCATGATGTCGCGGTTCATCGATCTGTTCTCGCCGAAGTGGCAGGCGATGAAATAGCCGAAGCTGTCGCCTGAGAAATGCTCGGCGAAGACCTTGGCGAAATCTGGCGGCGAGCCATCCCATTCAGGGAGACCAATGAAGCGCTCGACCGCGCCGTTGTGCTCGATGTCGAACCTGAACATCGGGACATAGCCGGGAAAACCGAACGCGGAGGCGGCGATTGCGCGCAGGATGTCCTCAAGGAACATAGGCGAAGAGCTCTATCCGCACAGGTCCGCCCTTGCGCTCTGCATACCGGATGAGCTGGGTGGCAGCGCCGAGCCAGGCTTCGTTGAAGAAGAAAATATTTTCGACCCGCCGACGTAGTGCCGCCATTTGCGGCGGGGAATCCGTGTGCGCCGAAAAACGCAGACGGAGGTCGGACTCGCCGCCTTCACCGCGGATTTCATCGATGATGGTCTGGTCCTCGAGCCAGGGGTCGACGAACCGGCCGAAACGATGGACGACGACATCCTCCTGTGCACCTTCCTCAAACCACTTGCCGCCCTTTTCAGGATGGGCGATCTCGGCTGCGTCGGCGCCGATCTCGCGATAGGGTGCCCCGCCATGGAGTAGCCACACTGCGTCGGATGCGTCGGCCACCCGATCTTCAGGTTCGGTCAGATTGGCGATGCTCTCGCGAAACTCCTCAAGTTGGTCTTCGCTGAAGCTTGCTTCGATCAGCGCCATATAATCTTCAAAGCGCAACTCGCGCTGTGCGAAATAGAGGAAGGAGCGCCCGCACAGGACCGGGTTGGTCGCTCGGCTCTTGATGAGCACGAAGTCCGTGAGGCCGAAGCGCTGCACCCGTCGCGCGATAACTGCCACCGCATTGGTGGCAGTCGCTTTGTCCGGGAACCCCCAGAGGAAATGCCGAACCCCTATCTTACGCTCGCTTGTGAGCGCGTCCGGCGTCACGGACTCGATCGCGACCGGCGTGCCGCCCGCGTCGAGAATGATCACGCCGGCAGTCACCTCGAACGGGGCCGAGGCGGCAAATTCGGCATAGGGTGTGGCGAGTTCGTGCCACTCCACCGACAGCAGAATCAGGCGTACATCGGTGTCCTTGACTAGGAATTTCTCGCGCAGCAGCGGAACATATTTGTAGAGTTCCTGGATCGCCTCGCGCGCCGCCGCGTCGGTCCGCTTGATCTCGATGATCACGAACTTGCCGGCAGCGTCGCGCGCGAAGATGTCGAGAAAGCCCGAAGCGCCCTTCTGGTTGGGCAGGTGGAATTCGATCTTGACCAACGTCAAGCCCGGCTCGATCAGGTCGAGATGGGCGGCGATATGATCGCGGATATCGGCTTCGGTAATCTTTGCCTTGGCCATATCCGCCCCCTTATCTCTGCTGTTGTTGCGCGCCGATCACCTTGTGGTCGGTCGCCGCAATCGACATTCCCCGCGCTGTCGTCGATGATCTGCTGCTGCGGTCGCCATCCATATAGGTCTCACAGAGCTAGGTTCCGCGCGGAGGGCCGATCACGTCGAGCGCGGCCCCGCGTTCGGCCTCGCCGAGGATCTCGAAGAGCGCGCAGCGCGAGGGGGTTGAACGACCGCTGCGAGGACGCTGCGGCCCAACCGTTGCAGGCGGCCGAAGCGGTGTGCCGCAGGCTCAGGCCTGCATCGCGCGGTCGACAGCTGGGACGAGGACGTGGCCATGGTGGTCGCAGTGCTGGCCGACTTCGGCAAGATCGACATCCTGGTCAACAATGCCGGCATCGCGAGCCGCAGCCACTCGGTGGCTGACACCGCCTCGGCCGAGATGGAGCGGGTGATGCGCGTGCACGCCTTCGCCCCGCACTGTCTGTGCAAGCTGGTCGTGCCGCAGATGCGGGGCCTGGGCCGCGACGACATCATCATGATCTCGACCGTCGCCACCCTGCCCAACGACGCGTTCGGTGCGCGCTACAACATGGGCAAGTCGGCCGCCGAGGCGCCGGCGCTCACACTGGCCAAGGAAGAGCGCCAGCACGGCATCCGCGCCAACATCGTGACCCCGACCCTCACAGCAACTTGCCGGGCACGAGCGTGGCCCGCACCACGCGGGGCATCGACGACGTCCAACAAACTGGACGTCCGCTCGCCGTTCGGGCGCGTCTGCGACCCTGAGGATATCGCCGCGGCCGTGGTATGGCTGGTGTCGTCGGCCAACCGTAGGCAAATGGACGAGAGATCAACGTCAATGGCGGCGGCTGACAGCCCGGCGCGAGCGGAGCAGCAGCGTGACGTCCCTGCCGACAGCAACCTTCGACGACGAAGCCGCCGCGGCCGCGGCCTATCAGGCGAGCGAGTGGACCGACGGTCTGCCGGTGGCGCTGCCGACGGCCGAGCGCGTGCAGGCGCTGCTCGACTATGTTGGCCGCGATCCGGCCGAGGTGCTGCTCGTGGTGCCCGAGACCAAGCGGGAGGTGAACGTCGGCCTTGCCGCGGTGAACGCGGTGATGGCCGGGTGCCGGCCCGAGTACTTCCCGGTCGTGCTGGCCGCGATCGAAGGCTGGGCCGATGACCGGTGGGGCTTTGGTGATCGCAACTTCTTCTACATGAGCAACAGCAGCACCGGCGGCGGGGCGCAGCTGGTGCTGGTCAACGGCCCGATCCGGCACGAGATCGGCCTGAACTCGGGCGCCAACGTCTATTCCGGCGCCAGTCCGGCCAACCTCACCATCGGGCGGGCGCTGCGGCTGATCGTGCGCAATGTGATCGGCATGCGGCCAGGCGTGCTGGACCACGCCAGCCAGGGCCATCCCGGCAAGCTCAGCTACACCATCGCCGAGAACGAGGAAGAGAGCCCCTGGGCGCCGCTCCACGTCGAGCGCGGCTTCAGCGCCGACCAGAGCACCGCCATGGTGTTCTGCGGCCGCGCGCCGGAGCCGGTGGAGAACCGCGTGGCCGGCTCGGCCGAGGCCATCCTCTTCACCATCGCCGACACCATGTCGCGGCTTGGGGCCATGCTGGGCTTCCGCAACAGCACCATGGTGGTGATGGGGCCGGAGCACGCGGGCATTATTGGCGGCAAGCACGGCTGGTCGAAGGCCGACGTGAAGCAATACCTGTTCGAGAACTTCCGCCGCACGGTCGCCGACATGGCGCGCGCCGGGATGGACCCGGCCACGCTGCGCGGCTCGCCGGCGGTGGTCACGGAGGGCGGGGTCGAGTGGGTGCGCGGCTGCCGCGGGCCGGGGGACGTGATCCTGGTGGTCGCGGGCGGCAACAACGCCGGCGTCTCGTCGGTGGTCACCAACTGGGCGTTTCCAATTCCGCTCGGCGACTACATCATCAAGCCCATCGCGGGCCCCGCTGGAAAGGCAAAGTCATGACGATTTCCGTGCTGATTCCCGTGCCGTCCGACGCCGTGCGCCCCAGCGCCATGTCTCCGCGGCTGGCCTCGCTGAAGGGCAAGGTCGTTGGCGTGATGTACAACGCCAAAGGCAACGCCGAGCCGATGCTGACCTTCATCGCCGATAACCTGAAGGCGCAGTACGGCGCCGAGGTGCTGGCCCCGGTCAGAACCAGGGGCGTCTACCTGCCGGACGCCGAGCAGTTCCAGGCCATGGCCAGCAAGGCGGACGTCGTGCTGGTGGGGCTGGGCGACTGCGGCTCGTGCAGCGCCTGCAGCATCGAGCTGGCGGCCGATTTCGAGCGCGCCGGCGTGCCGGCGGTGGCGATCTGCACCACCCCGTTCCTGCGGGCCGGCCAGGCGATGGCGGCGCGCCAGGGCATGCCCGACCTGCCGTTCGTCACCCTCCAGCACCCGCTCTCCAGCCTCGACACCGCCGAACTGCGGCAGCGCGCCGAGGTCGCCGCGCCGCAGGCGGCCGCCATGCTGCTGGCCAGCCTGGGCGGCGAAGACGCGGCGCTGAGCCAGCAATGGCGGCAGAGCCGGACCGGATGAGCGGGTGTGACTTCGACCTCGCCGTCATCGGCAGCGGGGTCGGGGGCCTCACCGCCGCGCTCTTCTCGGCCCAGCTGGGCCTTCGGACAGTCGTCTTTGCCGACCCGATGCCCGGCGGCCAGGTGCTGAACGTCGAGGAGCTGGTGAACTTCCCGGGCCTCGCCGCGCCGACCTCCGGCGCCGATCTCTGCGCGATCGTGGAGGGCCAGGCGACCGCCGCCGGCGCTGAACTCCGCTACGACCGGGCGACCGCGATCGGGCAGGCGGAGGGCTGCTTCACGGTGACCTCGCACCAAGGCGCGGCGACGGTCCAGGCGGTCATCGTCGCGACCGGCTCCAGCTCCCGCCGGCTCGGCATCCCCGGCGAGGATGACTTTGAAGGCCGCGGCGTCTCGCGCTGCGCGGCCTGCGACGGCGCCTTCTTCAAGAACCAGTCCGTCGCCGTGATCGGCGGCGGCGACTCCGCCGCCGAGGGCGCCCTGCTGGTCGCCAAGTTCGCCTCGGAGGTGCTGCTGGTCGTGCGCGAGGCAGATCTGCACGCGGCCGCGAGCACTCAGGCCCAGGTGCGCGCCGAGCCAAAGATCAAGCTGTCGACCGCCACGGAGCCGGTCGAGATCACGGGCGGCGAGGCGGGTGTCAGCGCCCTGCGCCTGCGCCACCTGTCGTCAGACCAGCACAGCGACCTCACGGTCTCCGGCGTCTTCATCTACGCCGGCCTCGAACCGAACACGCAGCTCCTGGCCCCGCTGCTGACCCTGGAACCCACCGGCCACGTCGCGACCGCCCCGGACATGCAAACCCAAACCCCCGGCCTCTACGCCATCGGCGACATCCGCGCAGGCTTCGCCGGCTACCTCATCAACGCCGCCAGCGACGGCGCCGTCGCAGCAGCCTCGGCCGCCCGCTGGATATCCGGGAGACGATCGCTTCTGACCGCCTAGCACGACCGGCTGTGGCGAATTCCGCCCCACCTCTTGCAGCACAGCGAGCGAAGCCTGACCTACGACGAACCGCAACAATCCAGGGAAGGATCGCCCATGGCGCTCGATCACTACATCACGCTCGGCCGGTCGGGGCTGCGGGTCAGTCCGTTTTGCCTGGGGGCGATGACTTTTGGCGAGGATCTAGGGTGGGGCTCTTCGGTGGAAGAGTCGCAACAGATCATGGACCGCTACATCGAACTCGGCGGCAATTTCATCGACACCGCCAACTTCTACACCAAGAGCCACTCCGAACAGATCATCGGCGACCACATCGGGCGCGACAAGGCCAGGCGCGACCGGCTGGTGATCGCCACCAAGTTCAGCGGCAATCTCTACGTGGGCGATCCGAATGGCGGCGGCTCGGGGCGCAAGGCGATCGTGGGTGCGGCCGAGAACTCGCTGCGGCGCCTGCAGACCGACTACATCGACCTCTACTGGCTGCACATCTGGGACAAGAACACGCCGATCGAGGAGACCCTGGCCGCGCTCGACGATCTCGTCCGCGCCGGCAAGGTCCGCTACATCGGCGTCTCCGACACGCCGGCCTGGAAAATCGCCCAGGCCAACACCCTGGCGCATTTCCGCGGGATCGCGGCCTTTGTGGGCCTGCAGATCGAGTACTCGCTGCTGGAGCGCAGCGTCGAGCAGGAGCTGCTGCCGATGGCGCTGGAGTTCGGGCTCGGCATCACGCCCTGGAGCCCGCTGAAGAGCGGCGCGCTCAGCGGCAAGTACACTCGCGCCAACGTCGGCCAAGTGAAGGGCGACCGCGCCGCCTTCGTCGATGGCGCGCTCAGCGAGCGGACCTACGCGGTGGTCGATGCGTTGGAAAACATCGCTCGGGAGCACGACACCTCGGTGGCCGCCGTCGCCCTGGCCTGGCTGCAGGCCAAGCCGGGCGTCGCTTCGACCATCATCGGCGCGCGCCGGCTGTCGCAGCTCGAGGACAATGTCCGGGCCCTCGACGTCAAGCTGACGGCCGACGACATGGCCAAGCTCGACGCGCTGACCCAGCCGCGGTTCGGCTTCCCGCAGACCATGCTGCCCGCGGCGCCGGCGATCCAGAATGGCGGCGTCAGCGTCAACGGCGTCTTCCTGCCGCCCTCGCCGTACGTGCTGCAGAAGGGCGACAAGCCTTACTAGGCGCTGCGCCGACCGCGCAGCCTGGCCACGCCTTCGCCCCTGTTCGCGACGGGCGAGAATCGGCATGATCGGCCTCCGACATGACCGACAGCAGCCCGCGCTTCGATGTAAACGTTCTGCGCAGGCTCGCGGGGGATGGGGCATTCGCCCGCGGCGGGCCCTACCACCGCGATGGCCGCGTCGAGCTGCTGGCGATCGATGTGCGTCGCGTACTGGCCCAGGTGGCCGGCACGGAGGACTATCGCACCGAGGTGACGGGACGGGGCGCCAAGATCGGCGGCCGCTGTTCGTGCCCGGCGTTCGAGGACACGGGCTTCTGCAAGCACATGGTCGCGGTGGCCCTGGCCGCCAATGAAGCTGACGCCGCCGGAGCGGCTGGCCCGGACGCGGTCTCGCTGGTGCGCGAGTACCTGCTGACCAGGACGGTCGCCGAATTGGCCGAAATGGTCGTCGGCCTGGCCGAGGCCGATCCGGCGCTGCTGCGCAAGCTGGAGACGGCGGCTGCGATGCTGGTCGCCGACGACAAGACGCTCGAAGCCGGGCTGCGCAAGGTCATCGACAGCGCGACCCGAGCGCACGGCTACATCGACTATCGCTCGGCCCGGGCCTGGGCCGCCGAGGTGGATGTGGCGCTGGACGCGGTCGCCGAGCTCGTGCCGGCGGGACGCGCCGCGGTGGCGCTCAAGCTGGCGGCGCGGGCGATCGAGCGGATCGAGACCGCGCTGGAGGGCGCCGACGACTCCGACGGCGCGTGCGGCGGCGTGCTTCACCGCGCCTGCGACATCCACCTGGAGGCGGCGAGGGCCGCGCCGCCGGACCCGCTGGCGCTGGCCCTGGATCTCTTCACCCGAGAGTTGGAGGGCGAATTCGAGGCGTTCGACGGCGCGGCCTGGACCTATGCCGAGGTGCTGGGCGGGGGCGGCGCAGCCGAATATCGCCGCCTCGCCGCGGCGGCGCTGGACCAGACGCCGGCGCGCCGCCGACCCGCCGATCACGAGAGCGACTATCGCGGCGAGCGGCTGATCCGCATTCTGGACGCGTTCGCCGAAGCGGACGGCGATCTCGACGCCAGGATATCGTTGCGCTCGAAGGATCTCTCGTCCCAGAGGCGGTATCTGGAGCTGGCGCAGTTCTGCCTGTCGCAGGGTCGCAAGGATGAGGCGCTGCGGCGGGCCGAGGAGGGGCTCTGGGTGTTCGCGGACGGCCGCCACGACGACGGTTTGGCAAGGTTCACCGCCGGACTGCTCGCCAAGTCGGGCCGCGCCGACGAGGGCGAGGCGATGTTGCGCAAATGCTTCGAACGGGCGCCCGACCCCTACATCTATGCCGAGCTTCGCGATGTCGGCGGCAAGGATGCGGCGGAGTGGGCCGTTGCGCTGTTGCGGAAGCGCCTGGATCGCAAGCCGGCCTCCTCATGGGGCGGTCCGGCCGACCTGCTGGTCGGCATCCTGACTCAGGAGCGGGCCTTCGACGATGCCTGGGAAGTCTTGCGCCGGCACGGCGTCTCCGGCGGTTACCGGCGCGGTCTGGTCGAGGCGAGCGAGAGCACCCATCCGGCCGAGGCCCTCGCGGCCTATGCCGAGGAAGTCGCCCACCTGGCGGACGTCGGCGGCGATCCGGCCTATGAGAACGCGGTCAAGCTCATTCGGCGCATGGCGGGGCTGCGCGGCGCGGCGGAGCAGGCGGACTATGTCGCCGAGCTGAAGGTCCGCTTTGCGAGAAAGCGCAACTTCATCAAGCTGCTGGGGTGAGAACATGCGGCAGGCTGTCATCAACGCACAGAACCGCGATCTGCTGAAGCGAGGGCCGCCTCCGCCTCGCCGCCGACCTGCCGCAGCCGGCGGATGCGTAGGGCGTCGCCCTGATCAGTCGCGTCACGCGTTGAGCCGCCTCGCCAGTTCCCGGGTCGTGGCGATGATGCTGTCCAGCAGCATTTCGTCGTACGGTAGCCAGGGCAAGTCGCCGAGATTGCGGGTTGCAGGCAGGTCGATCTCGACCGGCTGGCCGCGCTGGGTGACGCGCGCGGTCGCCAAGTGGATCGCGTAGGGGCCAAGCCGCAGATGCCGGGCGTCGAAGCTGAGGCCCGCGATCCCGTCGGGCCCGCCGAGAACGCGCTGCAACGCCCGATCACCTCGACCTCGAGCGGCGAGAAGGCCCGGTCTGACGCGTAGGGGACCTCCAGGTTGTGCACGGCACGCACTCGCCCGGCGGCCCGCCGCAGGCCAGCCTCGGCAAAGTCGGCGTAGAACGCCATGTCAGCCCGCTGAGCGTCAGTCCCGTCGATGAGGATCATCTTGGCCGATAGCTCAAGCCGCGAGGCCGCCCGCAGTTCCTCCAGCAAGATTGGCGCGTCTGCGAACTCACTTGCGAGCGTGCTCAGCACGCACGCCACGGCTGTTTCGCTGGCGAGACTGGCCAGGGTGAGCGTGAGCAGTGGCGAGAAGGCCCAATCGGTGAGCGCAAGCAGGCGGTTGGCGGGCGTGGCCAGACATCCGTCGCCCAGGTCGATGCAGTGCGTCAGAGCGAAACGGACGTCGCTCCAAACCGTTCGCCGCGAATATGTGTCGCCGCCAGCCTGGCGGTCTTCACTCATGTCGGCCAGATAGTCGAGATAGTCGCCGCAGGCGGGCCCGCGGAACATTGGCTCGCGCACCTCGCCCAGACGCTGCACCGCCCGAGCCCTCTCTGCCGCGGGCGTGCGATTGTCCGCCATCGGCACGCGACGCGCTGCAGCCCACAAGTCGCCGAGACTGAGCGCATCGATCGCCGAGATATCGACTGGCCCCCCGAACAGCCAACCCGACGCGCGAGTCATCTGATCGAGCGCCCTCACGGCTTGCGGGTGCAGGTTCGGCCGGGCCATCGGCAGCCCCTCAGGGGAGGTTATTTTGTGGGTGATTTCGTTCTTTTTTTGTTCCCAGTCAACTCACGCTCACCTCCCGGATTTGACCCGAGGCCAAGCATGACGAAGATTTCATCCCAACCCCCGCATCCGATCGCCAGCCGCCGCGCCTCTTCTCATCGAAACGGGCGGCGTGGCCGCTGACAGAATAGAGAAGTGAATCAGGCCATGCTCGACGGTATGGAAAACATCGAAGCAATCGCGCAGTCCCTGATCTTCTGGGGTTTCGTGCTGGTGCTGATCCTCGGGCTCTCGCTCGGCCCCAGGTACCTCCGCTCCCGCGAGCGGCAGCGGCTCTACGAGGTGATGCGCACCGCCTACGAAAAGGGCCAGCCGGTGCCGCCGGAACTGGTCGCTTCGCTCAGTCGCCAGGAGGCCGAGACAGCCGGCGCGTCCATCCCCGGCTTCGGGCCCGATCGGGACCTGAGGCGCGCCGTGGTGCTGATCGCGGTCGGGCTGGGGCTGGCCGGGCTAGGCTTCGGCCTTGGCTACGGGATCTCGTTCGCTAGCCACGTCGGCGGCGCGGTAGTGGGCGGCATCATCGCCGGGTCCGGCGCCATACCGGGGTTCATCGGGGTCGCCTACCTGATCCTGTGGCTGACCAGCGGCCGCGGCCGGCGGTCGTACTAGCGGCTGGAGCGCGCGGGAGGCGCGGCCATGGCGATGGCGCCGACACCGAAGCGGAGGCTGGAGAGCGCCCATGACCTGGAGCTCGTCGGCCTGGCCGCGCGCGGCGACCGGGCGGCGTTCGGCGAGCTGGTGCGCCGGCACGGCTCGGCGGTGCGCGGCCTGCTGCGCCGGATGGGGGCCGAGCCTTCGGCGGCCGACGACGTGGCGCAGGACGCCTTCCTGGCCGCTTTCGAGCAGATCGCCGAGTTCCGGGGCGAGGGGGCGTTCCGGGCCTGGGTCAGCCGTATCGCCGCGCGCCTCTACGTGAAGCGCTGGCGGCGCGAGGCGCGGGTCGATCTCATGGCCGACACCGACGACGCGGCCGGCGCGGAGGTTGCGCCTGGTCCCAACGCGGACGCCCGCATCGACCTGGAGGAAGCGCTGAAGGCGCTGTCGCCGGTCGAGCGGGTCTGCGTCTCGCTCTGCTACGGGGCCGGGCTCAGCCACGCGGAGGCGGCGGCCGCCTTGAATGCGCCGCTTGGAACGGTCAAATCCCATGTCAAACGTGGTTTGGATAAACTCCGCGCCCGGCTCTCGCCGGGTGGCGACGACGACCAGCGGAGCAAGGTCAGTGCCTGAATCCAGCTTGGACTCCAGCTTCGAGTTCCGTCTCGAGCGCATGTACGCCGAGGCGCCGGCGCTGGCCGACGCCGACCTCTTCACCCTGCGCGTGCTCGACCGCGTCGACCGCGGCTGGACCGCGCGGCGGCTGCTGATCGGGGTGATGGGCGCGGCCGGCGGCCTGATCGGCGGCTTCCAGCTGGTCTCGTCGGGCGCGGTCGGCACGCTGGCGGCGATCAGCGCCCGCTCCAACGCCTACCTGACCCAGCACATGAGCGACCAGGTGTCAGGCGTCTTCGCGCCGGCCAGCGCGGTGATGAACGGCGAGGTGCTCTTGACGGCAGTGGCGCTGGCGCTCATTGCCGCCGGCTTCGGCGTCGCCCGGCTGATCAGGGAGATCTGAGCCCCCGTGTCCTCTCACCGCGAATCCGCGATCAAGCGTCTCACCGCGCCCCAGGTGACGGCCCGCAAGGGCGGCGAGCCGCTCGTCTGCCTGACCGCCTACACCGCCCCGGTGGCCGAGATCCTCGACGAGGTCTGCGACATCCTGCTGGTCGGCGATTCGGTCGGCATGGTGATGCATGGCCTGCCCAACACGGTGGGCGTCACGCTCGAGATGATGATCCTGCATGGCCAGGCGGTGATGCGGGCGAGCCAGCGGGCGCTGGTGGTCGTCGACATGCCGTTCGGGACTTACGAGGGGCCCAAGGAAGTCGCCTACGCCAACGCGGTGCGGGTGCTGAAGGAGACTGGCTGCCAGGCGGTGAAGGTCGAGGCGGGGCCGACGGTGCCGGAAACCATCGCCTATCTGGTGCGCCGCGGCGTGCCGGTGGTCGGCCACGTGGGGCTCAGGCCGCAGGCGGTCAACGTCGACGGGGTCTTCAAGGCCAAGGGCCGCACAGAGGGCGAGCGGGCCCGCGTGGTTGCCGAGGCCGAGGCGACGGCCGACGCCGGCGCCTTCTGCATCGTGGTCGAGGGCGTGGCGGAAGCGGTAGCGCGTGAAGTCACCGAAGCGGTGGCCGTGCCCACCATTGGCATCGGCGCCTCGGCCGGCTGCGACGGCCAGATCCTGGTCACCGACGACATGCTGGGTCTCTTCGACTGGACGCCGAAGTTCGTTCGCCGCTACGCCGACCTGAAGGGCGAGATCGGCCGGGCGGTGCGCAGCTATGCCGACGATGTGCGGGCGCGGCGCTT
>DATAVF010000068.1:0-25402 GCA_036267835.1 Caulobacteraceae bacterium
CCACGTCGCCTACCTGCAGAGCCGGCCGGGCGTGGTCCGGCTCGCCGGCCCCTTGCTGGACGCGGATGGCGAGATGTGCGGCTCGCTGCTCGTGGTCGAGCTGGAGAACCTCGCCGCCGCCCAGGCGTTCAGCGACGCCGACCCCTACGCCCTGGCCGGCCTGTTCGAGCGGGTGGAGATCCGCGGCTGGCGCCTGAGCATCGGCGAGATCGCTTGAGCGGCAACCCGGCCCAGCCCGCGCCGGGCGTGCGCCTCTGCGCCCTGGCCGACATCGCCGAGCCCGGGGCCAAGGGCTTCATGTTCCGCGACGGCGACTACCTCTTCATGGGCTTCGTGGTGCGCAAGGCGGGCGAGCTCTTCGGCTACATCGACCGCTGCCCGCACACCGGCCTGCCGCTGGCGCCGCTGCCCGACCGCTACCTGACGCGCGAGAACGACCTGATCCTCTGCAGCTCGCACGGCGCCCTCTTCCGCATCGGCAGCGGCGCCTGCATCGCCGGCCCCTGCGCCGGCCGCAGCCTCTGGCCCTGGCCGGTCAAGGTGGAGCAGGACCAGGTGGTCACCGCCTGACCATTTGCTGGACGGCGAAGCATCGCGCGCACCGGCTTGGCTTGAGTTCGAGCCGCGGCCATCTAGTTTGCGCAGCTTCTGAGCAACGCGGCCCGCGCCGCATCGGGGAGCGCGTGCATGGCTGGGGCCGCCGCGACGCTGGGAGACCAGGCGCCGATCGCCGACGTGGGACCGGCGCGGCGGCGCTACATCCTGATCCTGCTGCTCGCCGCCTACACCCTGAGCTACCTCGACCGGCAGGTGCTTTCGATCCTGGTCGAGCCGATCGAGCGTGAGCTCAAGGTGTCGGACGCCTACATGGGCCTGCTGACCGGGCCGATCTTCGTCATCTTCTACTGCTTCCTGGGCGTGCCGATCGCCCGCATCTCCGACCGCCGCAGCCGCCCGCTGGTCATTGCCGTCTCGCTGACGCTCTGGAGCGGCTTCACCATGCTGAGCGGCTTCGCCAGCAGCTTCGCGGTGCTGGCGCTGGCGCGGCTGGGCGTCGGCTTCGGCGAAGCCGGCTGCAACCCGGCCGCCCATTCGCTGATCGCCGACATCAGCAAGCCCAGCGAGCGCGCCTCCGGCCTGGCCTTCTATTCACTGGGCATATCGCTGGGGAGCCTGCTCGGGCTGGCGCTGGGCGGCGTGCTGGCCGACGCGTTCGGGTGGCGCGCCTCGTTCATGCTCTGCGGCGCGCCCGGCATCGCGCTGGCGGTGGTCTTCCTGCTGACCGTCCGCGACCCGCGGGTGCGAGCGGCGGCCAGCGCCGCGCCGGCCGGCCCGACCCTGACCCAGGCGCTGCGCGACCTGGCGGGCAAGCCGTCGTTCTGGCTGGTGTCGGTGGCCACCGGTCTCGTGGCCCTGGTCGGATATGGCCAGACCGCCTTCATCGCCGCCTTCTTCCTGCGCGCCCACGCCCATGCCATCGCCATCGACGCCGCCGCGGTGGGACTGAAGTCGGAAGGCTTCGTCGGCCTCGTGCTCGGCGTCATCGGCGGCGCGGCGGGCCTGACCGGCACCCTGATCGGCGGCTGGCTCGCCGACCGGTTCGGCGGACGCGACCGCCGCGCCCTGGTCACCGTTCCGGCGCTGGCGACGATCGTGAGCCTGCCCTTCCGCGTCGCCCTCTTCATGGCAGCCGACCCGGCGACAGCCCTGGTGCTGCTGGTGATCACCAACGTCCTCGGCGCCTTCTGGTACGGCCCCTGCTTCGCCACCATCCAGAGCGTCACCGCGCCCCATACGCGAGCCACCGCCGCTTCGATCTCGCAGCTGATCCTCAACCTGATCGGCCTCGGCCTCGGCCCGACGCTGGTCGGCGTGCTCAGCACTTACCTCGCCGTGAACGCCCACCTAGGCCGCATCGAGGGCCTGCGCTGGTCAATGATCGCCTCCACCTTCGTCGGCCTCTTCGCAGTCGCCCTCTTCCTGCTGGCGCGAAGGACCATCCGCCGCGACCTGGTGAGCTGAGGCGGGTCTTGACGCCTCTCAGTTATTGCGCCGCCAGATTTCGCTGATAACGTGTGCTTGCTGATGATGCTCGAACGGCGTTCGAGGAGACCGTGGGGCGCGGGCATAAATGGCTGAAAAAGAGACCGCCGACGGACAAGAGCCCGACTTCCTAACGAAGACCGCTGGTCCGTTGGTATTTATCAGTCACGACTCGAGAGATGCCGAGTTAGCTGAGGCGTTTAGCAAACTCTTGAGAAGCGTCAGCGCAGGAATGATTAAAACATTCCGCTCCTCCGACCGAAAGGGCAATGAAGGGATCGAGTTCGGCGAAGAGTGGTTCAAGAGAATCATGGATGCGCTGCAAAATACCTCAGACGTGATCTGTCTCTTCACTGAACGTAGCATAGATCGCCCCTGGATATTGTTCGAAGCTGGGGTCGCCAGAGGAAAACTCAACTCTTCTTCGAATGTCGTTGGGCTCGCTTGCGGCATAACTCTCGGTCGGGTTAGCGCTGGCCCCTTTATCAATTCCATAACATGGAAGACAATGAGGAAGACCTGACGAGACTTGTCCAGCAGTTAGCAGGGCGCGTCCAGGGCGTTGAACTTGACGCGGAGGTCGTGCAGGGACAGGTCTCGGCATTCAAAGCCGCTGAAGAGCAGATACTTAAGAAGATGGTTGGCAAAGGTGCCTCGGACGACCAAGTTGAGGATCCAGTCGCCAAATTGTCCGAAGAGATGAAATCTCTTCCTTCTAGAGTCGCCGAACGTCTTGCCGACTTCGACGAACGGTCGACATTTAGGCGACGGCGATCACGTCGAATGAGCCCCATGATGTTGGACGAAGTCCTCCACGCCAGTGGCGGAGACCCAATCTCAATACTCATGGCTGCCAGCTTGGTTCGCGACGACGCACCTTGGCTCTATGAGCTTTCAACGGAGGTATACCGGGCGGCGCAATCCAACGACGCTCGGAAAATACACGAAGAACTGGTTCGGCTTGAGAGATTCTCGGAGACGATGTTCAGAGGCCCTTATCTTGAAGAACTTAGCCTTGGCGATAAGGACACTTACCTATTACTACGCGAGTACCCGAGATTTCTGCATCATGCTCTCAGTCGATTGCGAGCAAAATCGGTTCAGGTGCCTCGCACCCTGCGGCGGCGAGTGTTGCCGAAGCCAGCGAACGCCACGCCGGACCCACCCGAAGAGGGTTAATACCGGTAGTGGCTCGGCTTGAACGGCCCGGCTTCCGGGACGCCGATGTAGTCGGCCTGGTCCTTCGAGAGCGTAGTCAGTTTGGCGCCCAGTTTGGCCAGGTGGAGCATGGCGACCTTTTCGTCGAGGTGCTTGGGGAGCACGTGGACGGAGGTGCCGTAGCTCGGGCCGTTGGTCCAAAGCTCGATCTGGGCCAGGGTCTGGTTGGTGAAGCTGGCGCTCATCACGAAGCTCGGGTGGCCGGTGGCGTTGCCGAGGTTCACCAGGCGGCCTTCGGAGAGCACGATGATCTTCTTGCCGTCCGGGAATTCCACGTGGTGGACCTGGGGCTTGATCTCGTCCCAGCGGTAGTTGCGCAGGGCCGCGACCTGAATCTCGCTGTCGAAGTGGCCGATGTTGCAGACGATGGCGTTGTTCTTCATCTCGCGCATGTGCTCGAGGCGGATCACATCCTTGTTGCCGGTGGCGGTGACGAAGATGTCCGAGTTCGCCACCACGTCCTCAAGCGTCTGGACCTCGTAGCCCTCCATCGCCGCCTGCAGGGCGCAGATCGGGTCGATCTCGGTGACGATCACCCGCGCGCCGCCTTGCCGCAGGCTGGCGGCCGAGCCCTTGCCGACGTCGCCGTAGCCGCAGACCACGGCCACCTTGCCGGCCAGCATCACGTCGGTGCCGCGGCGGATGGCGTCGACCAGGCTCTCGCGGCAGCCGTAGAGGTTGTCGAACTTCGACTTGGTGACGCTGTCGTTGACGTTGATGGCGGGGAACGGCAGCTCACCCTTCTCGGCCATCTGGTAGAGGCGGTGGACGCCCGTGGTGGTCTCTTCGGAGACGCCCTTGATCGAGTCGCGGATGGCCGAATAGAAGCCGGGCTTCTCCTTCAGGTACCGCTTCATCGTCGCGTAAAGGGCTTCTTCCTCCTCGTTGGTCGGATGGTCGAGGAGGTTCGGATCCTTCTCGGCCTTCGGGCCCAGCACGCAGAGCAGGGTGGCGTCGCCGCCGTCGTCGAGGATCAGGTTCGGGTAGCCGCCGTCGCTCCATTCGAAGATGCGGTGGGCGTAGTCCCAGTACTCGGGCAGGGTCTCGCCCTTGATGGCAAAGACCGGCGTGCCGGTGGCGGCGATGGCCGCGGCGGCGTGGTCCTGGGTCGAGAAGATGTTGCACGAGGCCCAGCGCACGTCGGCGCCCAGGGCCTGCAGAGTCTCGATCAGCACCGCGGTCTGGATGGTCATGTGCAGCGAGCCGGCGACGCGGGCGCCCTTCAGCGGCTGGTCCTTGGCGAATTCGGCGCGGATGGCCATGAGGCCGGGCATTTCGGTCTCGGCGATCTCGATCTCCTTGCGGCCCCAGGGGGCGAGGGCGGGATCCTTGATGACATTGTCGGCCACGGGCGCGGGCTCCTGAAAGACGGGAAGGCGGCTCTATAGCGGCGGATGCACGCCGCCGCAATCAGACATAAAGGTAGCTTTATATCACTTCCAGAATGGCTTGGCGTCCGCGAAGGCCTCGAACGCCGCCTCGGCCCGGTCGGTCAGCGGTCCGACGCGGGCCTTCTGCGCCCCGGTGATGCGGCCGGCGACGAAGGCCGAGTCGGTCTCGGCGCGGCCGGGGATCGCCGCCGCCTCGTGGGCCAGGCGCTCACCTACGACGATGTCGTTGAGGTCGCCCAGCGCATCTTGCAGGTCACGGAGCGCGGTGATGAACGCGTGGGCGCGCTTGTGGCGCTGGAAGAGGCCGACGAAGGCATCGGCAGAATAGCGCAGCTTCTTGGCGTCGATGCGCAGCCGGTGGCGCGCCTCGGGGTCGAGTTCGCGCAAGGACGCGCCATGCTTGATGATCTTGCGCCGGCGCCTCGCGAGCTCGCCCCCGGCGAACTTGCGGATCGGGCGCGAGCGCGGCCTGGCGTCAGCCGTGGTCCAGGGGCCGGCCTCGATCCAGATCAAGAGGTCGACCAGCAGGCGGCGGAAGCGCTCGCCCTCGGCGGCGGCGACGGCGCGGACGTAGGCCATGCGCCGCGCGCCCCGCAGGCGCAGGCCGAGGCCCTTCAGGCCATCGGCGTCCTCCTTGGTGGCGACGGCGGCGCGGTAGTCGCCGTGCAGCAGCACATCCAGGTTGCGCGCCGCATCGAGCTCGCCAGTGATCCACTTCAGCTCGGCCTTGATCGCGGCCAGGCGGGCGTCGGCGACCACGTCCTTGAAGCTGGTGGCGAGGCTGCGCAGGCGCCGCAGGCCCACGCGCATCTGGTGGATCACCTCAGGACTAGCTCGTAATCGCAGCCGCTCGGCGTTGGTGGTGATCTGGCGCAGGCAGGCGCGGGCGACGGCCTGGAACGCCTCGCCGGCGGTCATGTCGGCGGTCAGGGTGGGCGGCTTGAACTTGTGGGCGAAGGAGCGCGGCGGGCGGGCCAGGGTCGAGCCGCGCTCGGCCTTGGTGGTGAAGCTGAGGGTCAGGTCGCCCTGCGCCGCCAGCCGCTTGGCGAGCGTGAAGAGGCCGGCGCGGGGGCCATGCTTCAGCTCCAGTTCCAGCTCGGCGAACGGCGCCTCCAGGCCGCGCGCCCGGGCCACGCCCTCGTCGAGGCTGAGTTCGATGCGGCTCTCGCCCTCGACCACGTCGGCGCTGCGCCGGTTCACGTCGACGGAGAAGCTGGCGGCCAGGCGTGCGCCCTTGGGCAGCAGCCTGGCGGCCGGCGTGTGACGCAGCAGCGCCCGGTCCGGCTTCGGCCCGGCGACCGGCCCCTCCCACTCGCCGCGCGCCAGGGCGCCGTCGCCGCCGTCCTTCAGCGTCTGGGTGAAGACCCCGCCCGAACGGCGCACCCGGAGGGCCATGCCGGCGCGGCGCAGCACGCCTTTGGGGGTGTCGAAGTAGATCGAGGTCATGGCCTTGGGCGGGACCTCGGCTACCGCCTCGACGAGCGCCAGGGTCTCGGCCACGCGCCCGGCCGGCACCGCGAACTTCAGCTCGATCTCGACCGGCGCGTCGGCCATGCGTGCGTCCCTCGCGTCCGACCCCCAGGGCGCGCATCCCTAGCATACCCGCCCGGGCGGTCGAACCGGCTTGGCGCGGCGCGGGCCAGCGGCTAACCAGGCGCCCCGTTCAGGAGCGTCCCCAAACATGAGTATCGATTCCAGCCTGCCCCGCCACGACTGGACCCTGGCGCAGGTCGAAGCGCTGTTCGAGCTGCCGTTCGGCGAGCTGGTGTTCCGCGCCGCCGCCGTCCACCGCCGCTGGTTCGACCCGAGCGAGGTGCAGCTGTCGCAACTGCTGTCGATCAAGACCGGCGGCTGCCCGGAGAACTGCGGCTACTGCGCCCAGTCACAGCACTTCCAGACCGGCGTCACGGCCAGCAAGCTGATGGAGGTGGACGCCGTGGTGGCCGAGGCGGCGCGCGCCAAGGCCGGCGGGGCGCAGCGCTTCTGCATGGGCGCGGCGTGGCGCGACCTGAAGGATCGCGACACGCTGAAAGTGGCGCGGATGATCGCCGGGGTGAAGGCGCTGGGCCTGGAGACCTGTGCGACGCTCGGCATGCTGACGCCCGGCCAGGCCGCGGCGCTGAAGGACGCGGGCCTCGACTACTACAACCACAACCTCGACACCGGCCCCGACTACTACGACCAGGTCGTCACCACCCGCACGTACCAGGAGCGGCTCGACACCCTGGCGGCGGTGCGCGAAGCCGGCATCTCAGTCTGCTGCGGCGGCATTGTCGGCATGGGCGAGACGCGGCGCGACCGCGCCGGCCTGCTGCACCAGCTGGCCATCCTGCCGGACCACCCCGAGAGCCTGCCGATCAACGACCTGATGCCGATCGCCGGCGCCCCGCTCGGCGCCTCGCCCAAGGTGGACGGGCTGGAGTTCGTGCGCATGATCGCCGTGGCGCGCCTGGTCTGCCCCAAGGCGATGGTGCGCATCGCCGCCGGGCGCGAGCACATGTCGACCGAGCTGCAGGCCCTGTGCTTCCTCGCCGGCGCCAACTCGATCTTCGTCGGCGCGCGCCTGCTCACCACCGCCAACCCCGAACGCAGCCGCGACGAGACGCTGCTGAACGAGCTCGGGCTGCGGGCGATGCAGGTGGCCGAGGCGGTGGGCGGATAGCGGGGCGCCGCAAGGACGCTCCTCACCCATGAAATGGGGGAGGTGGCGCGCGGAGCGCGACGGAGGGGGTTCGCCAACTCGCAGGACGGACCGGACGTTGACGTCGCCGGGGTCGACGCAAGCGGCGCTCAGGCGCACTTCCGGCGGAGCGGGGGAACGCCCTCCGTCGCCCTCCGGTCGACACCTCGCCCGCTACGCGGCTTAGGCATGCACACATCCAGAGAGTTTCTGTGAAATCATAGGGTTATGGTAGCTGCCCGCAGTGCATGCCTAAGTGCTACGCGAGGGAGGAGCGGCCACTGCCGCTACCGGTCCTCTTCGAAGCGGTTGGTGACCAGTTCGGCCAGGGCCGTGACCGCCGCTTGCGCCTCGGCGCCCTCGGCGTGGATGGCGATGTGGCTGCCGGGGCCGGCGGCGAGCATCATCAGGCCCATGATCGAGCGGGCGTCGACCGTGGCGCCGTCCTTGGAGACGGTCACCTCGGCGTCGAAGGTGGCGGCGAGCTTCACGAACTTGGCGGAGGCCCTGGCGTGCAGGCCGCGCTCGTTGGTGATCTCCACCGAGGTGTCGGCCGCGGCCATGCCCGACGCGCCTACTTCTCGCCGGAGAGCACGTAGGAGGCCACGGAGATGTACTTGCGGCCCGCCTCCTGGGCGTAGTGGACGCAGGTCGGCAGGTCTTCGCGCAGGCGGACGCTGGCCAGCTTGATCAGCATCGGCAGGTTGAGGCCGGCGATCACCTCGGCCTTGGTCTGCTCCATCACCGAGATGGCGAGATTGGAGGGCGTGCCGCCGAACATGTCGGTGAGCAGGATGACGCCGCCGCCGTCGTTGACCTTGTCGCAGGCTTGCAGGATGTCGCGGCGGCGCCGCTCCATGTCGTCGTCCGGCCCGATGCAGATCGCCGCGACGGCCGTTTGCGGGCCGACCACGTGCTCCATCGCGTGCACGAATTCTTCCGCCAGGCGTCCGTGAGTCACGATCACGAGCCCGATCATAGGCGAGGCCTCAAGGGGTCATCCCGGTCCCAGCGCGGCCCCCACCGCCGCGAGAAGCGGCTTGATACGCCTGTTGCGGGGCCGCTCCAAGGTGCTGCATTGCGCGGCGAAGCTTCGCAGGCGCCGACGGCTCGCGCGCGGCTAGAAGAATGCGCGGCAGGATCGCGCCGCAGAGGGTTTCGATCCGTGACTCGGGCAGGCGGTCGATTTCGGACGGGTCGGCCACGCAGGTCACCACGACCACGATCTGCGCCAGCGGCAGCGCCGGCTCGCCGAGCACGCCGTGGCCGCGCGCCTCGATCAGTCCGGCGAGGGCGTCAGGGGCGCGGCCGAACAGCTGACCGGCGGAGTTCCAGACCAGGGTGCGGTCATCGGCCACAAGCCGAAAGTCGGCGTCGAGGCAGCGCAGCGCCAGGTCGCTCTTGCCGGCGCCGGACGGGCCCTCGATCAGGGCGCCGCGCCAGAGCCCGTCCAGCCGCATCGCCACCAGGCCGGCGTGTCGGATCACGCCTGACCCTTCACCAGTGGAATCTGCACCGTGAAGCGCGCGCCGGCCACCTCGCCCTCCGGCGTCATGCGGTTCTCGGCGTGGATGCGCCCACCGTGCGCCTCGATGATCTGGCGGGCGATCGAAAGGCCAAGGCCGGAGTTGCCGCCGAACGCCGCGCCGCGCGGCCGGGCGGTGTAGAAGCGCTCGAACACCGTTTCCAGGTTTTCAGGCGGCATGCCGGGGCCATCGTCCTCGACCAGCACGGTGGCGTTGGTGCGGTCGCGGGTCAGGCTGACCCGCACCACCCCGCCCGGCGGCGAGAACGAGCGGGCGTTGTCGATCAGGTTGCGGAACACCTGGCCGAGCGGCCCCTCCTGGCCGGGCACGGTAGCGGCGTCGGCCGGGTCGGCGATCAGCTGCACGTGCACGTCACTGTCGCGCCGCACCGCCTCGTAGAGGCCGGTGATCTCGCGCAGCAGCCGCGGCAGGGCCACGGGCTTGGGCGATTCCCGCGACAGCTCGGCGTCGAGGCGCGAGGCGTTGGAAATGTCGGTGATCAGCCGGTCGAGGCGACCGACATCGGTCTTGAGAATGCCGAGCAGCCGGTCGCGGGCCGGGCCGTCCCCCACCAGCTCCAGCGTCTCCACCGCCGAGCGCACCGAGGTCAGAGGGTTGCGGATTTCGTGGGCGACGTCAGCGGCGAACTGCTCGATCGCCTCCAGCCGGTCGGAGAGGGTGTGGGTCATGTCCTCGAGCGAGCGGGCCAGATCGCCGAGTTCGTCCTTGCGGTCGGCGATGTCGGGCAGGTCGATGGCACGGGCGCGGGACAGGCGGACACTGTCGGCCGCCGCCGAGAGCCGCCGCACCGGCTGGGCGATCAGCTGGGTCAGGGCGAAGGACGAGAGCAGGTTCACCGCCACCGCGATGACGATGAAGGGCACCAGCGCCGCGCGCTCGGCGGCGATGATCTCATCGACGTCGCCGGCCTCCAGGGTCAGCACCCCCACCACTTCGCGCACATGCTCGATCGGGATCGAGACCGAGACCACCCGGCCGCCGCCCTCGGCGCGGCGCACTTCGGAGACGGTGTCGCCGGCGCGGGCGCGGGCCACCTCCTGCTGCAGGCTGCGCTCGGCCTCGACGTCCGGATGCGGCGTCGCCTGCTGGAAGAACGGCAGGGTGAAGGGATGCTCGTTGGGCTTGATCGCCGGCGGCAGCGGCGTCGCCTCGACGTGGTCGCTGGCCACGAACGAGTCGGCGATCGGCTTGCCGTCGACGTCGAACAGCCGCACCCGCTCGGTCTTCGGGATGGTGGTGATCGACTGCAGGATGTCGCTGGCCGAGTCGGCCTCCAGCTGCGGCTCCGGCTCGCCCTCGGTGGCCAGCTTGTCGATGACGTTGGCGATCACCTGGCCTTCGTTGCGCAGCGACTCGATGCGCGCGTTGACCAGCCCCTGGCGCAGCTCATTGAGCAGCAGCGCCCCGCCGATCAGGATGGCGAGGCCGGTGAGGTTGAGGATGACGATCAGCCGCCCGATGCGCGACGGCGGCGTGGCCTCGCGCCGGCGCCGGACCCGGTCGGGCCGGATCCGTCCCAGGCCCATCCGCCCAAGGCGCGGCTTCGCCTCGGGCTTGGCCTCAGGCTTCGCGGTATCGGTAGCCGACGCCATAGAGCGTTTCGATCGCGTCGAAGTCCGGGTCGACCTGGCGGAACTTCTTGCGCATGCGTTTGACGTGGCTGTCGATGGTGCGGTCGTCGACGTAGACCTGATCGTCGTAGGCGGCGTCCATCAGGTTGTCGCGGCTCTTCACGAAGCCGGGCCGCTGGGCCAGCGACTGCAGCAGCAGGAACTCGGTAACCGTTAGGCGCACCGGCTTATTGTCCCAGAGGCAGTCGTGGCGGGCCGGATCGAGAGTGAGCCGCCCGCGCTTGATGGCTTTCGAGGCCGCCCCGGCCGCGCCGCCGGCCGCGGCCGAAGGAGACGCAGGGTCCTCGTCGCCCTCCTCGGGCCGGGCGCGGCGCAGCACCGCCTTCACCCGCTCGAGCAGCAGGCGCTGGCTAAAGGGCTTGTGGATGTAGTCGTCGGCGCCGAGGTTGAAGCCGAGGATCTCGTCGATCTCCTCGTCCTTCGAGGTCAGCATGATCACCGGCAGCTCGGTGGTCTGGCGCAGGCGCCGCAGCACCTCCATGCCGTCCATGCGCGGCATTTTGACATCCAGGATGGCCAGGTCCGGCGGATCGCTCTCAAGCGAAGCCAGGCCCGAAGCCCCGTCGAAACAAGCCTTTACTGAGTGTCCGTGGCTCTCCAGAGCCAATGAGACCGATGCGACGATGTTCTCGTCGTCGTCCACAAGAGTGATCTTCGCCATGTCGTCTTCTTCAAGTTTCCGTCGCGGGTGTAACGCGCGAGATGGCCTTTCCGGATCCTTCGGAAAGCTGGTGGTCAAGACGTCCAGTTGGCTGACAAGTCAATGCGGGTTCAGTCCTGCTCAAAAAACCACGGGCCTCTTCGAAGCGTGGCCGCCAGCCATGACCGTCGTCCGTGGCCTCAATTGGGCGGGCGATCGCTGAAAGCAAGACGCTCTTAAGGCGAAGGCGCCAGGGTGACGGACCGCGACTTGCGAGAGGTAGGCATCGCCGGATGGATCAGTTCCAGGTCCACTACGAGCTTTTCGTGCGGCATCAGCCAGGCGCTCCATGGAGACTGGAGATGGCCGGCGAGAACCGCGCGCAGATGGTCGAGGCGGCCGAGGCCATGTTCGCCGAGGGCCGCGTCGCCGCGGTGAAGGTGAGCAAGGAGACGCTGAACGCCGACACGCGCGAGTTCCAGTCGGTCAGCATCCTCTCCAGGGGCAAGGTCGACGCCGGTCGCAAGCGCCGCATCATCGAGAACCACACGCCGCTCTGCGTAACCCCGGAAGACCTCTACACGGTCCACGCCCGCGACCGCATCGGCGAGCTGCTGGAAGGCTGGCTGGCCCGCAACAAGGCCACGCCGTTCGAGCTGCTGCACCGCGCCGATCTGGTCGAGAAGCTCGACGCCGCCGGCAACGAACTGCAGCACGCCATCCAGAAGATCGCGGTGCCCGAGGCCCAGGCGCGCGACATCTCGGTGCACGAACTGATGCGCAGCTTCCAGAAGCTGGCCGAGCGGGCCATCGCCCGGGTGCTCGGCGACGCCCGCAAGGGCCGCTTCCCCAACATCGCCAAGGAGGGCTTCGCCCGCGTCGTCGAGCGCGTGGCGCATGAGCCCGAGGCGCACTACCTGCTCGGCGCCGCCGTCGCCACGGACCTGGCCGAGGCCGAGAACGGCTGGTCGGGCAAGGTCATGCGGCTGCTGGATCTCGCCGCGGCGGCGCCGCGCGATGGCGGCTCGCGCAAGATCGCCTTCGAGGTGCTGGAGCAGCCGCTCGCGGAAATCCTGGAATCCAAGGCCGGCCTCGTAGAGTTGCTGGGATCGAACCTCGACCTCGGCGGCCAGCTGGCGGCGATGACCCGGCTGGCGGCCTGCGACGCCGTCGGCGCCCTCGTCGCCATCGAGCCGCGCGTCGCCAAGAGCCTGCCGCCGCTGGAAGGCGCCGCGACGCGGCTCTCGGAATGGCTCTCGCAACCGCCCTTCGCCACGGCCCGGGCGGCGGTCGGCCGGCGAGTGCTGCGCGAGCTGATGGGACCCCGCCGCTTGCGTCCCTCCAATCCGCGCGACGAGATCGAGCTGCTGCGCGGCCTCGGCATGGCGCTCACGGCGGCCGCCGGCCAGCTGATGCCGCTGGAGAACGTGCAGGAGGCCTTCAGCGCCCGCTCGCGCACCCTGGTGACGTCGGAGTTCGTCGAGGCGCTGCTGGGTCGCGACAAGACGGCGCGCGAGGAGACCGAGATGCTGCTCTGGCTCTCGGAGAACGTCATCGGCGCGGTGAACAAGCGCCAGGCGGCCCGCTATCTCGCTTCGCACGTGGGCTCGCTGCGCTTCGAGACCGAGATGCGCGGCGGGACCGACTCGGCGGCCGTCCGGCTCGCCATGCTGGCCGCGATGCAGAAGAACACGGCCCGCGCCGGGCTGGACCCGGCCGACGTGGCGCCGATCCAGGCCAAGTTCGGCGACGTTGGCGGCCACGTGGAGGCCGACGCCAAGCTGAGCCTCGCCCTCGCCCAGGCCAATGCACCCGTCATGCACCGGCTGCAGCTGCTGCTGAAACTCGCCGCCGGCGAGGCCGCGCCGCTGGGCCCGGCCGCCGACCGCGCCCGCGCCGCCATCATGAAGCTGCTGCGCGCCGACGCCACCCGCGCCGAACTCGCCGCCGCGCCGGGCCAGCTCGCCCAGGTCCGCGACATGCTGCAGGCGGCGGGAATGGCCGCCTAAGGCGCCTCCCCTAAGGGTGAGGTTCCCTGCTCAGCAGGAACAGCGCCGATTCCGCGCGCCAGTTTTCCAGCGGGTGCTTGGGGTCCATCGGGCGCGCCGGCTTGCCGGTGGTGAGAGCCGCGCAGGCTTCGATGCGCAAGTGCAGGTCGTCGCAGAGCTCAGTGAAGTCTCGCACCGTGCAGAGGTGGATGTTGCCGGTCGCCCACCAGGGAGTCGGCAACGAGTGCGTCACCGGCATGCGGCCGCTGGTGAGCAGGCTGAAGCGCACCCGCCAGTGCCCGAAGTTGGGCAGCGAGACGATGGCGTGCTCGGCGATGCGCAGCAGCTCGGCCAGCACGTGGCGCGGATTGCGCACCTGCGGCAGGGTCTGCGAGAGCACCGCGTAGTCGAAAGCCTTGGCGGGGAAGTAGTCGAGGTCGCTGTCGGCGTCGCCCTGCACCACCGCCAGGCCCCGCGACATGCAGGTCGAGACGCCCTCGGCGCTGATTTCGAGACCGCGGCCGTCGATGCTTTTCTCGCGGCCGAGCAGCTCCAGCAGCTCGCCCTCGCCGCAGCCCACGTCCAGCACCCGAGAGGCGGGCCGGACGAGACGGGCGATCTCGCGGAAGTCCTCGCGGGTCACGTCAGTCCCAAAGTCACTTCAGGCCGCGCGCGTCGGCGCCGCTGGTCAGGAAGCCGGCGAGGGCGGCGTGCAGTTCCGGCTCTTCGAGGAAGAAGGCGTCGTGCCCCTTGTCGGTCTCGATCTCGACGAAGCTGGCCCGCGCCCCGGCCGCATTCAGCGCCCGCACGATCTGACGGCTTTCGGGCGTCGGGTAGAGCCAGTCAGAGCTGAACGAGAAGACGCAGAAGCGCACCTCGCGGGCCCGGCGGAACGCCTCGGCGAGCCCGCCGCTGTGGGCGCCGGCGAGGTCGAAATAGTCGAGGGCGCGGGTGATGTAGAGGTAGGAGTTGGCATCGAACCGGTCGACGAAGGCCGCGCCCTGGTGGCGCAGATAGCTTTCCACCTGGAAGTCTGCGTCGAAGCCCCACGAGAGGCCGTCGCGCTGCAGTTCACGGCCGAACTTGCGCTGCAGGGCCTGCTCGGAAAGGTAGGTGATGTGCGCCGCCATGCGGGCGACGGCGAGGCCTTTCTCCGGGCGCACGCCCTGCTTGGCGTAGTCGCCCCCGCGCCAGTCCGGGTCGGCCATGATCGCTTGGCGGCCGACCTCGTGGAAGGCGATGTTCTGGGCCGAGTGGCGCGGCGCCGCGCCGATGCAGACGGCGCAGAACAGGCGCTCGGGGTAGTCCGCCGCCCACTGCAGCACCTGCATGCCGCCCATCGAGCCGCCGACCACGGCGAAGAGCTTGTCGATGCCGAGCGCATCCAGCAGCAGCGCCTGGGCGCGCACCATGTCGGCCACGGTCACCACCGGGAAGCTCATGCCATAGGACGCGCCGGTGGCCGGATCGATCGAGGAGGGGCCAGTCGTGCCGCTGCAGCCGCCCAGCACATTGGAGCAGATGATGAAGTAGCGGTCGGTGTCGAGCGGCCGGCCGGGACCCACGACCTGCGTCCACCAGCCGGCCTTCCCGGTCTTCGGATGGTGGCTCGCCGCGTGCTGGTCGAGGGTCAGCGGGTGGCAGATCAGGATGGCGTTGGAGCGCTCGGCGTTGAGCGTCCCGTAGGTGCAGTAAGCGACTTCCAGGCCCGCGATGGTCGCGCCGGAATCGAGCCGCAGCGGGGCGTGGGAGCTGAGGGTCGCGCCCCTGCTCCCTGCCGCCAATATGGTCTCGGATGTCTCGCCGTCGCTCATGGGGCGCCCTTGGAGCGCCAGTGCGGGCGGACTGTCAACGGGGATGCCGAGCCGTTATGACGACGGCAGATGCGCCGACTCATCCTTTTCCGCCACGCCAAGGCCGAGCCGCGCGCGCCGGGGCAGGACGACTTCGACCGCGCCCTGGCGCCGCGCGGCCGCGAGGATGCGGCGCTGATCGGCCAGGCGCTGGCGGGGCAGAACCTCATCCCCGACTACGCGCTGATCTCGCCGGCGCGGCGCACGGCCGAAACCTGGATCTGCTGCCGCGACAACTTCCCCCGCATCCGCGCCGAGCTGAACCGCGAGCTTTACAACGCCGCGCCCGAGGACATCCGCGCGGCGATCGAGGGCGTCGCCGACCGCTGCGACACCCTGATCGTGATCGGCCACAATCCCGGCCTGCACGAGCTGGCGGTGGAGTTGCTGCAGGACGCCTCGGCCTCGGCCGCCGAGATCGAGCGCGTCGCCCAGCGCTTCCCGACCTCCACGGCCGCCGTCTACGAGATCGATCCGCTCGGCCGCGCCAGCCTCGACAGCTTCTTCCTCGCCAAGGACCTCGGCGGCGAGGGCGAGGGCTGATGAAGGTCTACAAGCTCCTGTCCGCCGCCGCCTGGGACGCGGCGGCAGCCGTCGGCCGCTTCGAGGGCGCGGGCGTCGACCTGCGCGACGGCTACATCCACCTCTCCACCGCCGCCCAGGCGCCGGAGACCGCGCGCCTGCACTTCGCCGGCCAGACGGGCCTGGTGCTGGTGCGGCTGGACGCGGACCGGCTGGGCGCCGCGCTGAAGTGGGAGCCGTCGCGCGGCGGGCAGCTGTTCCCGCACCTCTACGGGGCGCTGGACTGTTCGCTGGCCGAGGCGGTGACGCCGGCGCCGCTCGACGACGACGGGGTTCCTGTGCTCAGTGAGCTGGCGTGACCATCCTTCTCCCCTTGCGGGAGAAGGTGACGCGCCAGCGCCGGATGAGGGGTGTCGGCGCGGTGTTTGGGACTTGCGGCTCTGCCTGTCGACACCGTGGTTCACCCCTCATCCATCGCCTCCGGCGACACCTTCTCCCGCAAGGGGAGAAGGGAGCTTGATTCATGCCCTTGCCACCCGTGCGCTCCACGCCCTCGATCCCGAAGACGCCCACGGTCTCACCCTCCGGGCGTTGAAGCTCGGCCTCGGCCCCCACGCCCGCGCCGCCGATCCGTTCCTGGCCACCACGCTGGCCGGGCTCGCCCTGCCCAATCCGGTCGGGCTGGCGGCGGGGTTCGACAAGAACGCCGAGGTCCCGGCCGCCATGCTCGCCGCCGGGTTCGGCTTCGTCGAGTGCGGCACCGTCACCCCGCTCCCCCAGGCCGGCAATCCGCGGCCGCGGCTCTTTCGGCTCAGCGAGGACCGGGCGGTGATCAACCGCATGGGCTTCAACAACGTCGGGCTGGAGCGTTTCGCGGCCAACCTGAAACGCCGCAAGGCCGGCGTGGTCGGGGCCAACATCGGAGCCAACAAGGACGCGGCCGACCGCATCGGCGACTACGTCACCGGCCTCGCGCGGCTCTGGGGCCTCGCCGACTACTTCACCGTCAACGTCTCCTCGCCCAACACGCCCGGCCTGCGCGCCCTGCAGGCGGGCGAGGCGCTGGGCGAGCTGCTGGGCCGGCTGGCGGTGGCCAAGCGCGCCCTGCCGGGCTCGGCGCCCGTGTTCCTGAAGGTCGCGCCCGATCTGGAGGACGCGCAGATCGAAGCTGTCGCCGCGGCGGTGGCCACCTTCGGCATCGACGCGATCATTGTCGGCAACACCACTCTCTCGCGCCCCGAGACCCTGCAATCGCGCTGGCGCGGCGAAGCGGGCGGCCTTTCCGGCGCGCCGCTGCTGGACCTCTCGACCCGGGTCCTCGCCCAGTTCCACACCCTGGCGCAGGGCCGCTTCGCCCTGGTCGGCGCGGGCGGCATCGCCTCCGGCGCGGACGCCTACGCCAAGATCCGCGCCGGCGCGGCGGCGGTGCAGCTCTATTCGGCGATGGTGTTCCAGGGGCCGGGCCTCGTCACCGCCATCCAGCGCGACCTCGCCGCGCGCCTGAAAGCCGACGGTTTCGCCAGCGTCGCGGCGGCGGTGGGCGCGGCATGAGCCGGCGCTGGCTCCGCCTGCTGCCGATCGTGCTGATCGGGGCGCTGTTCGTGGCCGTGCTGGCGTCGGGGGTGCTGCGGCGGCTGTCGTTGCGCGGCCTGGCCGAGAACCGCGAGGTGCTGACCCATCTCGTCGCCGCCCACCCAACCCTGACGCTGGCCGCCTTCGTCGGCCTCTACGTGCTGCTGATCGTGGCCTGCATGCCCGGGCCATCGATCATGAGCATGGCCGGCGGCATGCTCTTCGGCCCGCTGGTCGGCGGCATCGCGACCCTCACGGCGCTGGTCGGCGGGGCGGCGATCGTCTTCCTCGCCTGCCGCACCGCCTTCGGCGACTGGGCGGCCAAGCACGCCGGCCCCACCATGGCGCGGATCGAGGCCGGCTTCTCGCGCGACGCGTTCTCCTACCTGCTCGCCCTGCGGCTGATGCCCGTCGCGCCGTTCTTCATGGTCAACTTCGCCGCCGGCCTGGCGCGGGTGCGGCTTTCGGCTTTCTTCCTCGCCACGCTGATCGGCGCCGCGCCCTCGGCCTTCATCTACGCCGGCCTGGGCGCAGGGCTCGATGGGGTGATCCGGCGGCACGAGCGGCTCGACGCCAGCCTGCTCGCCCGCCCCGACATCGCCGTGCCGCTATTGGCGCTTACCGTGCTCGCCCTGGCGCCGCCGGCCTGGCGCTACCTGCGGCGCGGCCGGCGAACAAGCTAGCGTCGCCACGGTTTCATTGCCGCTGGCCCCGCGCTCTAGTAACGGAGCCCTATGGCGGACGACGCGCCTCTGTCCGACCCACCCGCACCGACTCGCCGGCGCTTCTACCTGCCCGGCGGGCTTTCGGCTCGGCTTCTGCTTGCCACCGCGCTTGTGGTGGTGGTGGCCAACCTGCTGGTGGTGCCGGTGGTGCTGGGCAGCCGCCAGCGCGAGTGGCTGAGCGACCGCATCGCGGCCGGCGAATCCGCCTCGTTCGTGGTCAACGTGGCGCCGGCCGGCAGGGTTAACGAGCAGCAGAAGGCCAAGATCCTGGCCAGCGCCGGCCTCGCCGCCGTGGGCATCCAGGACGGCGGCATCATGCGGCTGGTGCTGCCGCCGACGTCGCTGCCGAAGACCGTCTACCGCATCGACCTGCGCCAGGAAGACACGCTGAGCTCGGTCTCCGACTCGATGGAGACCCTGTTCGGCGGCGGTGACCGCATGGTGCTGGTCACCGACAAGCCGCACTACACTTCCGGCGAGCTGGTCGAGATCATGGTCTCGGACGCGCCGCTGCGCGCCATCCTGATCGCCGACTTGCGCGACCTCTTGATCGGGGCGCTGGTCACCTCGGCCATGGCCGGGGCCATCGTCTTCCTGACCCTGAACTACCTGCTGGTGCGGCCGATGCAGCGCATCACCCGCTCGATGGAGCGGTTCCGCGCCGATCCGGAGGACCCTGCCGCGCGCCTCAAGCCCTCCGGCCGCCCGGACGAGATCGGCCGCGCCGAGGCCGCGCTCGACCTGATGCAGACCGACCTGCGCACGGCGCTCGCATCCCGCGCCCGGCTGGCGGCGCTGGGCGAGGGCGTCGCGAAGATCAACCACGAAATGCGTAACATGCTGACCAGCGCCCAGCTGGCCTCCGAGCGCCTCGCCGCGTCGGGCGATCCGGTGGTGGCGCGCACCCTGCCGCGGCTGGAGCGAGCGCTGGACCGCGCCGTGCGCCTGGCCGCGGACGTGCTGGCCTTCGGCCGCACCGCCGAGCCCGCGCCGACGCCGCGCCCGGCGCCCCTGCGCGCCGCGGTCGAGGCCGCCGCCGAGGATGCGCAGCTGACCAGCGGCAAGGTGCGGCTCACGACCGGGATCGACGAGCGCGCCCAGGTGCTGGCGGACCCCGACCAACTGCACCGCATCCTGGTCAACCTGATGCGCAACGCCCGCGAAGCCATCGACAGCGATGCAGCTAAGGGCGGCGCGGGGACGGTGACCGTCGGCCTGCGGGTCGATGACGGCGCGAGCATCGTCAGGGTGGCCGACGACGGCCCGGGCCTGCCGGAGCGCGCCAGGACCAACCTCTTCCAGCCCTTCCTCGGGTCGGCCCGCCGCGACGGCACCGGCCTCGGCCTCAGCATCTCGCGCGAACTGGCCCAGGCCCACGGCGGCGACCTGACCCTGGTCGAGAGCGGCCCCAGCGGCACGGTGTTCGAACTGCGCCTGCCGGGCGCGCCAGACCGGCTGCCGGCGCGGCCCGGCGACCGCGAGACGGCGCCGGCTTAGTTCGCCTACTGCGGTTGAGGTCGCTACCCCGAGATCGCGGCGGCGTCCCGCTCGCCGGTGCGGATGCGGATGGCGGTCTCCAGGTCCATGACGAAGACCTTGCCGTCGCCGATCTTGCCGGTGTTGGCGGCGCGGGACACGGCTTCGACCACCCGGTCGGCCATGTCGGCGGAGACGGCGATCTCCAGCTTCACCTTGGGCAGCAGCTTCACCTCGTACTCGGCCCCGCGGTAGACCTCGGTCTTGCCCTTCTGGCGGCCGTAGCCGCGCACCTCGGTGACGGTGAGGCCGGAGGCGCCCACTTCGGTCACGGCTTCCAGCACCGCGTCGAGGCGGCTGGGCTTGATCACGGCGACGATCATCTTCATGGGCGACGGCTCCGCTGCGCCCTCTGATCTAGGCGCATTCCCGGTTTCGCCCAAGCCCTCCGTCTAAGCCGGCCGCAGGGCGCCCGGCGCGAAGACCCGCGCCCTGACGCGCGCCGGGACAGGGCGCACGGCCAGCGTCTGCTTCTGCGCCTCCATCAGGATCAGGCCGGCCAGCGGCGGCGCCAGCCAGGCCCCGGCCTGCTCGAACCCCTCGGCCCAGCGCGCCGCCCAGGCCAGCGGCGGGGCGTAGAGGGCGCGGGTCCAGCCGGCCGGCTCCAGGTCGGCCTCCCGCACCAGCGCCTCCAGCTGGCGGCGCGAGAACGGGCGGCCATGGCCGAACGGGCTCGACTCGGCGTTGGCCCACAGCCCGTGCCTGGCCGCCACCACCAGGATCACCCGGCCGGACGGGGCCAGCACCCGCGCGATCTCGCTCATCACCCCCAGCGGGCTGTCGCTCTCCTCGATCGCGTGCACGGCCAGCACCCGGTCGAAGAAGGCGTTGGGGAACGGCAGCGCGGTCTCGTCGACCAGCGCGGCGCAGTTGCGCGCGCCCAGCGGCCAGGCCTCGACGCCCTGCGCGGCCGGCATGGCGGCGATGGCGCGGCGGGCGCCGGCGGCCAGCGGCTCCAGGAAGGGCGTCGCGTAGCCCAGCGCCAGCAGGTCGAGGCCCGAGAGCCCGCCCCACGCCTCGGCGACCTTGCGCGTCACCATCTCCCGCGCGGCAGCGCCCAGCCGTCCGGCGTAGAATTCGCGCAGGTCGAGCACGTCGCGGCGCATCAAGTCTCCCTAGGCCGACGCGCCCTATGTAAGGTGCGCCCAAGGAAACGTCCTCTGGAGACGCCCAATGACCCTGACCATCCGCCAGTTTCCGTGCCTTTCGGACAACTACGGCTTCCTGGTGCGCGACGACGCCTCGGGCAAGACCGCCTGCATCGACACCCCCGACGCGGCCGCCATCCTGGCGGAGCTGAAGGCGGCCGGCTGGGGCCTCGACTTCATCTTCAACACCCACTGGCATCCCGATCACGCCGGCGGCAACGCCGAGATCCAGAAGGCCACCGGCTGCTTCATCGTCGGGCCGAAGGAAGTGACGCGGATCGCCCCGCTCGACCGCGAAGTCGGCGGCGGCGACACGGCGATGCTGGGCGAGACCGCGTTCCAGGTGATCGAGACCGGCGGCCACACCCTGGGCCACATCGCCTACTTCGATCCGGCCGACCACGTGGCCTTCGTCGGCGACACTCTCTTCGCGCTGGGCTGCGGGCGCCTGTTCGAGGGCCAGCCGGAGCAGATGTGGGCCTCCCTGTCGCGCCTCGCCGCCCTGCCGGACGACACCCGCGTCTACTGCGCCCACGAGTACACCGCCTCCAACGCCCGCTTCGCGCTCAGCGTCGATGAGGCGCCGGCGCTGAAGGCCCGGGCCGAGGCGGTGTTCGCGGCCCGCGAGCGCGGCGAGCCGACCGTGCCCACCACCATCGGCCTGGAAAAAGCCACCAACCCCTTCCTGCGCGCCCCGCAACTGGCGGCCCGCGTCGGCAAGGCCGGCGCCCCCGATTACGAAGCGTTCGCGGCGGTGCGGGCGGCCAAGGACGCCTTCAAGGGCTAGGCGACCCCCGTGATCGGGACATCTGGGGACGCGGGCGCGTCCGCCGGGTGATTTCCCCGCAAGAGGCAGGCTAGAAAATCCACGCGCCGCGTGGAGTCAGCCCTTGTCGGTCAGCGAGATGGAATATGGCGCCTTCCTCGACCTGCTCTACGGGGCGGCCGTCGGGCAGGGCGACTGGGAACGCATCATCGCGCCGTTCGCCGACCTGATCGGCGGCGCGTCGGCCTGCCTGTCCGAGGGCGGGCCCCGCACCCGCGGCGGCGTCTCCACCGCCCGGCAGCAGGAGATCGCGCGGCGGCTGCGCCCGCACCTGATCCGCGCCTCGCAGCTGCGGCGCAAGTTCGCCGCCGTGGCTGCCGTCGCCGTCGGGCTGGCCGAGACCCTGGACCGCTCGCAGCACGGGGTGCTGCTGCTGGATGCCGACGGCCGTGTGCGCCACACCAACAGCGCCGCCGAACAGCTGCTCGGAGAGGCCGATGGCCTCAAGCTGTCGGCCGGGCGGCTCACGGCCTGCGCCAGCGGGCCCGCCCGGCAGCTGGAGGCCCTGATCGCGCAGGCGGCGGGACGGGAAGGCGCCTGCCGGTCGGGCGGTTCGATGGCGGCGCCCACCCCATCGCGGACGCGGCCGCTGTCGGTGATCGTGGCGCCGCTGCGCCCGGAGCCAGGACTGGCGTGCGACGCCCCCGCGGTGCTGGTCTGCGTCAGCGACCTCGACGCCGGGGTCGGCCCGCCGATGCAGCAGCTCAGCAGCCTCTTCGGCCTCACCCCGGCCGAGGCGCGGCTGGCGCTGACCCTGTTCGAGGGCGCGGCGCCGCGCGACGCCGCCGAGCAGCTGGGGGTCAGCCCGCACACGGTGCACGCCCAGCTGGCCCGCATCTTCGAAAAGACCGCCACCAGCCGGCAGGCCGAGCTGATCCAGCTGATGATGCGGACGGTGACAGGGCGGGTGGACTGAGCCCCTCAGCGGACGCCCGACCGGGTGGTTCACGGCGTCGGGACAGAGTCGCCCTTAAGTTCTTGGCGGAGCGTTTGCTCGCCCCACCTGCATCTTTAGGCAATTGGCTGCGTTGCCGGGCGCGCGTAATCCGGCCATGCTTCAGGCTGGAGGAAGCAGACCGATGAAATACCTCAGGACTATCGCGTTTGGGGCCACCGCTGCCGCCGTGGCAAGCGTCGCGGTCGGCGCGCCGCCGCAGTCGCAGACCGGGCCGGTCGCCGTCTACTGGGTCAGCGCCTCCACCTCGACCGGCATGGGCGGCATGATGGGCGGCGGCGGCCAGCGCCCGAGCATGTCGCAGATGATGAACGGGGGCTTCAACCCCAACGCCGCCAGCCACACCCTGACCCTGCAGCTCGGCTCCGAGCGCCACCCGCAGGGCGATCCGACCGCCGAGCACGATCCGCCGCCGGGCCTCCTGGCCGGGCCGGTGCTGCCGCTGGTGACGCCGCGGGCCCAGCCGGTGCACGAGGAGGTCGCGCCCGGACCGCCGCCGCAATACCAGCAGCCGAAGGGCCGGATCCTGATCTTCTGGGGCTGCGGCGAGCACGCCGGCCCCGGCCAGCCCTATGTGATCGACTTCGCCAACATGGGCGCGGGCGGCGGCCAGGCCGGCCAGCAGTATGCCGGCCTGATGCGCAGCCTCGCCATCAACCCGATGCAGCCGCCCTCGCCGGGGCGCAACACCACCTACGGCGAGTGGCCGAACCAGCAGTCCACCACCAGCGTGCCGTCCGGCGGCTCGCTGGTCGGCGACCACACGGTGCGCGGCGACTACACGCCCGACATCCACTTTTCGCTGGGCCAGGGCCAGGACTTCATGCCGGCCTTCCAGATGACCACCAACGCCAAGAACCCGAGCGGGTCGGCGACGCTGGGCTGGCAGCCGATGGCCGAGGCGCGCGGCTTCTTCGCCACCATGTTCGGGGCGGCCGGCGGGCGCGGCGGCCGCGACCAGGGCGGCGGCAGCGCCTCGATCGTCATGTGGACGTCGAGCGAGATCCAGTCGCTGGCCTTCGGCATGCCCGAGTATCTGAGCGACAGCGAGATCAGCCGGCTCGTCGCCAACCACGTGCTGATGCCGGCCAGCCAGACCCGGTGCACCATCCCCGCCGAGGCCGTGCAGGCGGCCGGCCAGGCCGCCTTCTTCAGCATGACGGCCTATGGCGGCGAGGTGAATTTCGCCTATCCGGAACGCCCGCCGGCGCCGCGCCCCTGGCATGTCGACTGGGCCGTGAAGGTCCGCTACCGTTCGGCCACGTCCGGCCTGGTCGGGATGAACATGGGCCAGATGATGGGCGGCAACGATGAGCAGGCCCCGAACCAACAGCAGCCGCAGCAGCCGCCTCAGCAGCAGCAGCGGCCGCACTCGGGCCTGGGCACGCTCATGCAAGGGCTCGGCGGCTTCATTCCCTGAGGGCCGCCTTGGGACGGGGCGAGCGATGGGCGTTGGGACATGGGCCGCGGCGGCGATCGCCGCCCTTGGGTTGAGCTTCGGCGCCGGCGCCGGCCAGGCGCACGTGGTGCGCACAGACCTGGGCGCGGTCGCGGGCGTCACCGCCGGCCCGGTCGAGAGCTTCAAGGGCATCCCTTTCGCCGCGCCGCCGACGGGCGACCTGCGCTGGCGCCCGCCGCAGCCTGCGCCGCACTGGACCGGCGTGCGCCGGGCCTCCGCCTTCGGCCCGATCTGCGAGCAGCAGCAGCGCGGCGCCGCGCCCCCGCCGATGAGCGAGGACTGCCTGACGCTCAACGTCTGGCGCCCGGCCGGCGCGCACCCCGGCGCGCGGCTGCCGGTGATGGTGTGGATCTACGGCGGCGCCTTCATCTACGGATCGGGCTCCAGCCCGATCTATGACGGGACCCAGTTCGCCCGGCGGGGCGTCGTTCTCGTCACCTTCAACTACCGCCTCGGCCGCTTCGGCTTCTTCGCCCACCCGGCGCTGGACGGCGGCCCCGGCCCGCTGGGCAACTACGGTCTGATGGACCAGATCGCGGCGCTCAAGTGGGTGAAGCGCAACATCGCGGCCTTCGGCGGCGACCCTGGCAACGTCACCATCTTCGGCGAGAGCGCCGGCGCGATCTCGGTCAACTACCTGATGGCCTCGCCCGCCGGGCGCGGCCTCTTCGCCAAGGCCATCGCCGAGAGCGGCTTCGGGCGCAGCCGCCCTAAGCCCATGCGGGGCGAACGCTCGGCGGAAAGCTTCGACGTCGCCTTCGCCACCGCCCACGGCGTCACCGGCAGCGATGCGGCCGCCGCGGCGGCCCTGCGCGCCCTGCCTGCCGCCGTGCTCAATGCAGCGCCCGGCGGCCTGGGCGATCCCGGCCTGCCCAGCCCGATGCTCGACGGCCAGATCGTCACCGAGAGCATCGCCGAGGCCTTCGCCAGGCATCACGAAGCGCCCGTGCCCTATCTGGAGGGCGGCAACAGCTACGAGGCCAGCCTCTTCCCCCGCGCCGCCGACTTCCCGGGCCCGGTGATCGCCCGCGCCGGCGACCCGGCCAAGGTGATCGCCGTCTACGGCAATGCCGCGCCGGCCGAAGTGGCGCGCGAGCTGACCACCGACACCCTGATCACCGAGCCCAACCGCCTGCTGGCGCGCGATATGGCCAGCCAGGGCCTGCCGGCCTACGTCTACCGCTTCTCCTACGTGCCGGCCGCCGCCCGCCCGACCAGCTTCGGCGCCGCCCACGGCGCGGAGGTGGTCTACGTCTTCAACAACCTGCCCGACCACCCGCTGGACATCGGCCCGCGCACCATCCCCGCCGCCCTGCCGGCGGATCGCAAGATCAGCCGCGCCATGCACGCCTACTGGATCGCCTTCGCCCGCACCGGCCGCCCCGGGGCCGCCGGCGGCCCCGCCTGGCCCCGCTACACCCTGGCCGGCGATGCGCTGCTCGAGTTCGGCGCCGACGGCGTCAACGTGCGCCACGCCTTCGCCAAGCCCCGCCTCGACCTCATCGAAGCCGCGACAGACCGCGCAGGCTCAAGGCCTTGAACTTCCCCCCCGACCCGACTAGTTTCCGCCGCTCGCCGAAAGGCCGTGCGCGCTCGTAGCTCAGCTGGATAGAGCATCAGACTACGAATCTGAGGGTCGGGCGTTCGAATCGCTCCGAGCGCGCCAAT
>DATAVF010000069.1:0-8407 GCA_036267835.1 Caulobacteraceae bacterium
ACTGGAAGATGGACGCCGCCCGGTCTGCAGGGCCTGCCTCGACTGGAGCGTCCGCCGCAGCCACCTCGCCGGCTCGCTCGGCAAGGCGCTGCTTGGGCGCATTTTCGAGCAGGGCTGGGCTCGCCGGCTCGAAGGCGGCCGTGTGGTGGCCTTCAGCGCGCCGGGCGAAGCGGCGTTCCTGCGCGCCTTCACCCCTCCCCCTTGAGGGGAGGGGCCGGGGGTGGGGGAAACTCTCCGGAGAGGGCGCGGCCCTCGCTTCATCTGCCCGAGTGCAAACCTGGCCACTGACCCCCACCCCCAACCCCTCCCCCCAAGGGGGGAGGGGAGTCAGAGGGTCGGTTCTTGCGACTGATCCGCGTCAGGCGGCGCGGTCGCGGTCGGAGGGGGTTGGAGCGGCGCAGGCGCGCTCGGCTGGACGCTGACCACCTCGGGCGCCGTGGGTGTCGGCGCCGGCGCGGCCTCGGCCCGCGGTTCGGCGGGCGCGGCGCCCATGTCGGCGGCGGGCGGCGAGGACGGGAGGGCGGCGCGCGTGGCCTGGGGTTCGGGCTCAGCCGTTGGCGCGGCCATCGCGGGCGCAGGTGTTTGGACGGCGGGCTCGGGCGCCGGCGTAGGCGCGGCGATCCCCGCGGCGGGCGGCGGCTCGGCGCCCGCGTCGGTCCCGTCGATCGGCGCGGCCGGGGCAGGGGTCACGCGGGGCGCGGTGGGCGGCGGCGGGCGGTCGTGCGAGCCGGTGTTGTAGGTCAGCGCACCGCCCAGCACGAGCGACTTGGTGGCCAGCTCGCGAGCGTTGCCATCGCACGCGTCGGGCAGGGCCCAGAGCATCCAGGCGCGGGCCAGTTCGCGCTCGGTCTTGGCCTCGGCCAGCGACCAGATGGTCCTGCCCTGGCGCATGGCTGCGACGCCGCGCGGGGCGATCGGTCGGGGACTGGCCTTCTCGGCGTCGGTCACCGCCTCGCCGATCATCTTCAGCTCGACGTGGGCGGCGGCCATGTCCGACTGGTAGGGCTCGGCCTCGACCACCGAGGTGCCGAACATCCGATCCATGTCGCGCAGGTCCGGCTTCACCTTGTCGTAGATGGTCAGGTACTCGTCGAGCGCGCCGTAGCACCAGGCGGCCAGCTCGTAGCTGTCGGCGGGCGCGCCTGGGGGCAGGGGCTCGCCGCCGCCGTCGCTCGCCTGCGGCGCGGTGGTCATCAGGGCGAAGGCGAGAATGAGGGCGGGCGTCATACGCTCGGTACTCCTGGGGCGGGGCCGGGCGCGCCGTCCGAAACGGGTCCGAAACCACCGCCCCCCGGGGTCTCGATCTCAATGGCGTCGCCCGGCCGCACGGCAATTGAAAAGCAGCCTGCAAGCTCCTTTACCGCGCCCGACGCCTCGATCAACCTCTGACTTCCGCGGGCGGCGGGGCCGCCGCCCGCCAGGCCCTGCGGGGCGTGCTCGCGCCGCGTCGAGAGCAGCGCCGCCTCCATGGGGCTGAGAAACCGCACCCGCCGCCGGGTCCCGTCGCCGCCGGCGTGAGCGCCCGCGCCGCCCGAGCCGCGCCGCACTTCGTACGCCTCCAGCCGCACTGGAAACCGCCGCTCCAGGATTTCCGGATCGGTGAGGCGCGAGTTGGTCATGTGGGTGTGGACGGCGCTCGCCCCGGCTACGCCCGCCGTGGCGCCGGCGCCGCCGCAGATGGTCTCGTAGTACTGGCGCGCCTCGTCGCCGAAGGTGAAGTTGTTCATCGTCCCCTGACTGGCCGCCATCACCCCCAGCGCCGCGAAGAGAGCGTCGACGATGTGCTGGCTGGTCTCGACATTGCCGGCAACAACCGCCGCGGGGGGCTTCGGGTTCAACATCGAGCCGGCCGGAACGACAATTTTCAGCGGCTTCAGGCCGCCGGCGTTGAGCGGGATGTCGTCGTCGACCAGGCAGCGGAAAACGTAGAGCGCCGCGGCGTCGACCACCGAGGCGGGGGCGTTGAAGTTGGAGCCGAGTTGGGGGCTGGAGCCGGTGAAGTCGAGCACCGCCTCGCCGCGCGCCGCGTCGACGCTGGCGCGCACGATGATCTCGCCGCCGCCATCCATCGGCACATGGGCTTGGCCGTCCTGCAGCACGCCGATGGCGCGGCGCACCGAGGCCTCGGCGTTGTCCTGTACGAAGCCCATATAGCGGGCCACTTCATCTGCGCCCTGGCGCTCGATCAGCGCCGCAACCGCGGCCGCGCCGGCCTGGCAGGCGGCGATCTGGGCCTTGAGGTCGGCGAGGTTGCGCGCCGGCGACCGGGTCGGCCAGCGGCCGGCGGCGAGGGCGGCGCGGGTCTCGGCCTCCAGGAAGACGCCGCCGCGCATGATCGGCAGCGCGTCCAGCATCACGCCCTCTTCGTCGATCGTGTGCGAGAACGGCGGCATCGAGCCGGGCTGGATGCCGCCGACGTCGGCATGGTGGCCCCGGGCGGCGACGAAGTACGCCGGCTGCGGCGTGGCGCCGTCGAAGACCGGCATGACCACGGTGATGTCGGGCAGGTGGGTGCCGCCGGCATAGGGGCTGTTGAGCGCGAACGCCTCGCCGCGATGCAGCGTCGGATGGCGGGCGCGGACGGCCCGCACGCTGGCGCCCATCGACCCCAGGTGCACCGGCATGTGCGGCGCGTTGGCCACCAGCCCGCCATCGGCATCGAAGAGCGCGCAGGAAAAATCGAGCCGCTCCTTGATGTTGACGGAGTGCGCCGTGCGCTCGAGCGCGGCGCCCATGGCCTCGGCGATGCCCATGAAGCGGCGGTTGTAGAGTTCGAGGGTGACGGGGTCGGGAGCGGCAGAATCCGCGATGATGGCTTGTAGGGGCTGGGCGCGGATGAGGCGTACGAGGCCATCGGGTTCGGTGACAGCACTCCAGCCGGGCGCGACAAAGATCTGGGTATCTGGCCGCGTGATTAGCGCCCCTCCCCCTTGAGGGGAGGGGGTAGGGGGTGGGGGTAAGGTCCGACCGGGCGCGGTCTCCGGCGACAGACCCCCACCCCCGACCCCTCCCCTCAAGGGGGAGGGGCGTTCTACTTCGACGCTGGCTATGAGAATCGGCCGCTCCGGCTCGAAGAAGCCGAACAGCCGGCGATGTGCCCCTTCAAAGTCCCTCTTCGCCGCGCTCGCATCGCCCAGCGCAACCGGCAACGCCGCATCGGCTTCCTCATAGCTCAGGTACAGCCGCCGTTCCGCCTCGCCCGCCTCGGCCCCCTGCGCCGCCAGCGCCGCAGTCGCCTCGCGCTCCAACCCCTCAGCCACGACCCGGGCCGCCTCAACCCCCGCCGCATCCAGCCGCCGCCCCAGTCCCGCTGCACGGATCGCCCGCATCCGCGCCTGGCCGATGCCCCAGGCCGAGAGCACGCTCGCATAGCGAGGCGACAGCACCTCGCCGATCCCCAGAGCGTCCGCCACCTGGCACGCGACCTGCCCGGCCGCGCCGCCGAACGCCACCAGCGCGTGGCCCCGCGGATCGAAGCCGCGCTCGGTGGAGATGCGCCGGATCGCGCCCGCCATCTGCTCCACCGCGACCGCCAGGAAGCCCTCGGCCGCCGCCTCGGGGCTCGCCGCGCCCATCGCGTCCGCCAATTCCGCCAGCCGCGCCCGCGCCGCCGCGGGGTCGAGTGGCGCATCGCCCGCCGGACCGAACACCGCGGGGAAGCCGGCCGGATCGAGCCGCCCCAGCACCAGGTTGGCGTCGGTCACCGTCGCCGACCCCCCGCGGCCGTAGCAGGCCGGCCCCGGATCGGCGCCGGCGCTGGCCGGGCCGACCCGGGCGCGCAGGCCGTCGAAGGTCAGGATCGAGCCGCCGCCGGACGCCACGGTCTCCACGTCCAGCATCGGCGCCCGCACCTTCACGCCGGCGACGCGCGCCACGTCGCGCCGCTCCAGCTCGCCGGCGAACCGGCAGACGTCGGTCGAGGTGCCGCCCATGTCGAAGCCGAGCACGGGCCGTTCAGTCGCCGCCGCGACGCCCGCCACGCCGACCACCCCGCCGGCCGGCCCCGACACCAGCGCATCGCGTCCCCGGAACGCCGACGCGGTGACCAAAGCGCCGGCCGAGGTCATGAACTGCAGCGGCGCCCCCGCCACGGCGCCCTCCAGCCCGGCCACGTACTGCGCCAGCACCGGCGTCAGGTAGGCGTCCACCACCGTGGTCTCGGCGCGCGGGATGAAGCGGGGCAGGGGCGATACCTCGGCGCTCAGCGACACGAAGCGGAAGCCGGCCGCCGCCGCCAACGCCCCGGCGCGGCGCTCGTGCGCCGGGTTGAGGTCGGCGTGCAGGAAGGCGATGGCGGCGCTCTCGAACCCCTCCAACGCCGCTTCCGCCAGTGCCTCAGCCAGCGCCGCCTCGTCCAGCGGTCGCACCACCGCGCCGGCCGCGTCCAGCCGCTCGTCGGCCTCGACCACCCCGGCATAGAGCGGCGCCGGGCGCACGATGTTCAGCGCGAACAGATCCGGCCGCGCCTGGTCGCCGATCAGCAGGGCGTCGGCATAGCCGCGCGTGGTGACGAACAGGGTCTTCGCCCCCTTGCGCTCCAGCAGGGCATTGGTGGCGACCGTCGTGCCGAGCTTGATCCCGGTCACTTCGGCCGCCGGGAACGTCGCCTCGGCCGCCACGCCCATCAGCCGGCGCATCGCCTCCACGGCCGCGTCGGCGTAAGCGCCGGAGGTCGACAGGAGCTTGGCGCTCGTCTCCACCCCCTCAGGCGACACGGCGATCACGTCAGTGAAGGTGCCGCCGCGATCGATCCAGAACCGCCAGCCGTCCGCCATCCAGGGAACCTCGTCCAAACCGGCGCCCTTCTATCAGGCGGCGCCAAGTTTCTGACGTATCTTCAGTTGACGTTCAGCCTCGGCGCCCGAACAATTGCAGGCGAGCGCCTTCAGGAGGGCTATGCCGGAAGCTATGCGCAGGTTGGGTGCGGGAAACTCCGCGTTCCGTGGGTTGGCGTGGATCGGCGGCGCGGTGGCCTCGGTCGCCGCCATTGCCACGGGCGCAGTGCTGGCCATCGTCTTCGCCGCCAGCCTGGTGGTGATCCTGCTGATGGTGGGCGTCGTGCTGGCGCTGGCCGCCGCGGCCGTGCGCGCCCGGCGCACCGTCGCCACGCCGGCCGACCCCGACGTGATCGAGGCGCGCAACATCGGCGGCCACTCCTGGGTCGCTTACGGCTGGGACGGCCGCCGCTAAGCGCCGCCGCTTCCGCCAGGATAGCCTTGCCGGCCCCGGCGTCCGCCCGCTAGACCGCCTCCAACAACACGTTGGGAGAAGACACAATGTCGGTCGGCATCATCGCGACGATCAAGATCCAGGACGGCAAGGCCGCCGAGTTCGAGGCCGCCTTCAAGGAAGCCATGGCCGCGGTGCGCGCCGACGAGCCGGGCAACCTGTTCTACGAACTGGTGAAGAGCCGCACCGAGCCCGGGACCTACAAGGTGCTCGAAGGCTACAAGGACGAAGCCGCCACCGTCGCCCACCGCGAAAGCGCCCACTTCAAGGCCCTCGGCCCGAAGATCGGTCCGTGCCTGGCCGGTCGGCCCGAGATCGAAGTGCTCGACGGGGTGTGAGCCTTGGGCTCAGTACACTTCGACAACGGCTGCGCCGTTCTTCAGCCTGAGGCTGACGCGCGGCCATGCCGTTGCCAGATGCGCGAACAAAGCTCGCTTCGGTAGGTTTCCGCACCGAAGCCAAACGATCTGCGGGCGGGGTCGGCGGCTGAACGCCCAACCGGCGAAGTCGCGATCTTTGGTGACGATGATGCAATCGTCAGCCACCGCCCGCGACCAGATATCTCCGTCGCGGGCATCCAACATGCCGATCGTTAGCACGTGGTCGGCTTCGTATCCTTGATCGCGCAACCACACCGCCAGCGAGGGCGGCAGCTGCGCATCAACAAGGAACTTCACGCGGCAACGAAAGCTGTGCCGGCGACCTGGGCGGCTGCATAAGCCAGCGACGCGCGTATGTCGTCGAGTTCGAGGTATTCGAAGTCAGCCAGGATTTCCTCGTTGGTCATCCCGCCCGCGAGCATTTCCAGAATGTCCTGCACGCGGATGCGCATGCGGCGAATGCAGGGCTTGCCGCCGCACTTGCCCTCTTCGATCGTGATGCGCTCAAGCAGCTCGCTCATGCGCCCACCATACTCTACCGCCCGAATTTCTGGAACTTGATGCGCTTCGGGATCAGGCTGTCGGCCCCGAGCCGGCGCTTCTTGTCCTCTTCGTACGCCTCGAAGTTGCCCTCGAACCACTCCACGTGGCTGTCGCCCTCGAAGGCCAGGATGTGGGTGCAGAGCCGGTCGAGGAACCAGCGATCGTGGCTGATCACCACGGCGCAGCCGGCGAAGTCCTCCAGCGCCTCTTCCAGGTTCTGCAGCGTCTCGATGTCGAGGTCGTTGGTCGGTTCGTCGAGCAGCATCACATTGCCGCCCTCGGTCAGCGTCTTGGCCAGGTGGACGCGGTTGCGCTCCCCGCCCGACAACTGCCCGACCTTCTTCTGCTGGTCGCCGCCCTTGAAGTTGAACGAGCCGACGTAGGCGCGGGTGTTGATCTCCCTCGCCCCGACCTTCAGCACGTCGAGGCCGCTGGAGATCTCCTGCCAGACGTTGTTGTTGGGGTTCAGCGCATCGCGGCTCTGATCGACGTAGGACAGCTTCACCGTCTCGCCGAGCCGGATCGACCCCGCGTCCGGCTTCTCCTGCCCGGTGATCAGCCGGAAGAGGGTCGACTTGCCGGCGCCGTTCGGCCCGATCACGCCCACGATGCCATTGGGCGGCAGCTTGAAGGTCAGGCCCTTGAACAGGATCTTGTCGCCGTACTCCTTCTCCAGCCCGTCCACCTCCAGCACCACATTGCCGAGCCTGGGGCCGGGCGGGATCTGGATCACCGCGTGGGTCTGGGCGCCGCGCTGCTGCTCGGCGTCGCGCATCATCTGGTCGTAGGCGGCGAGGCGGGCCTTGGACTTGGCCTGCCGGGCGCGGGCATTGGAGCGCACCCACTCCAGCTCCTTGGCCATGGCGCGCTGGCGCGCCTCGCTCTCGGACTGTTCCTGGATCACCCGCTTGGCCTTCTGCTCCAGCCAGCCGGAGTAGTTGCCCTCGTAGGGCACGCCCTTGCCGCGATCGAGCTCCAGCGTCCACTTGGTCACCTGGTCGAGGAAGTAGCGGTCGTGGGTGACCAGGATCACGCAGCCCGGGAAGGCCTCCAGGTGATGCTGCAGCCAGGCCACGCTCTCGGCGTCGAGGTGGTTGGTGGGCTCGTCGAGCAGCAGCATGTCGGGCTTGGAGAGCAGCAGCCGCGCCAGCGCCACGCGCCGCCGCTCGCCGCCGGAGAGGTTGTCGACGCCCGACTCGTTGGGCGGGCAGCGCAGGGCGCCCATGGCCATCTCGATCTTGGAGTCGATATCCCAGAGATCGCCGGCGTCGATGACCTCCTGCAGGTTGGTCATCTCCTCCATCAACTCGTCGGTGTAGTCCTCGCCCAGCTTGGCCGCGACGTCGTTGTAGCGGTCGAGGATCTTCTTCTCCTCGCACCAGGCGATGACATTGCCCCAGACGTCGAGCTGGCTGTCGAGCTGCGGCTCCTGTTCGAGGTAGCCCATCTTGGTGCCGTCGAGCGCCTTGGCCTCGCCAGTGAACTCGGTGTCGATGCCGGCCAGAATCTTCAGCAGCGTCGACTTGCCCGACCCGTTCACCCCCACCACGCCGATCTTGGCGTCCGGGTAGAAGCTCAGCCAGATGTTCTCGAACAGCTTCTTCCCCCCCGGAAAGGTCTTCGAGAGGCCCTGCATCTGGAAAATGTACTGCGCGGCCATGGCGGCTCCGGGTCGGACTGAGTGCGGGTGGGGAGGGATCGAGCGGGGGAGATAGCTAGGTGGGGGCCCCGGCGCAATGCCATGACCCTTCTCCCCTCGCGGGAGAAGGTGGCGCGTAGCGCCGGATGAGGGGCCGCGCGACGTCAGGAGACTTGCCTGCCGGACGATCAGCCCAACCGGCCCGCGCGGCCCCTCATCCGTCGCCTACGGCGACACCTTCTCCCGCGAGGGGAGAAGGACGCCTGCTAGGCGTTGAAGTTCAGCTTCAGCCCTGGCCGGGGCCAGCGGCACTTGAAGAGCTTGCCGGTCGACGAGCAGGTCACCCAGGCATCGCGCATGTCCGCGCCGCCGAAGCAGATGTTGGTGGTGATCAGGTCGGGGAAGGCGAAGTGCTCGGTCGAGCCGTCGGGGTCGAAGGCGGTGACGCCGCCGTTGATGATGGTGGCGACGCAGACCTTGCCGCCGGCTTCCACCGCCAGGCTGTCGAGCAGCTGGTAGCCCGGCAGGTTGCAGATCACCCGCCCCGGCCCGAAGCCCACCTGGGCGGTCAGGGCGCCTGGCTCGGCGATGTCGAAGGCCCAGAGCCGGCCGAAGG
>DATAVF010000070.1:0-15042 GCA_036267835.1 Caulobacteraceae bacterium
GTGAAGGTGATCTTGCCGATCTCGTCCATCTCCTGGTCGCCGACGGCGCCGCCCGGCGGCGGCGGGATCAACTCGGCCACGCGGTGGTCCTCAGAGGCCGGCAGGCCGATCCAGAAGTCGGCGTTCAGCGGCCCGGCGACCTCGTCGCGGAAGAAGGTCCCGATCGTCTTGCCGGTGATGCGGCGGATCACTTCGCCGACCAGATAGCCCTGAGTGATGGCGTGGTAGCCGCTCTGGGTGCCCGGCTCCCACAGCGGGGCCTGGGCGGCCAGCAGCGAGGTGGCCTTCTCCCAGTCGTAGAGGTCCTCCGTGGTGATCTTCTCGCGCCAGCCCGACAGGCCGGCCGAGTGCGCCATCAGGTGGCTGACCTTGACGCCCTGCTTGCCGCTGGCGGCGAACTCCGGCCAGTACTTGGCGACCGGCGCGTCGAAATCGAGTTCGCCGCGGTCCGCCACGATCAGGGCGCAGAGGAAGGTCATGGTCTTGGTCGTCGAGTAGACGTTGACGATGGTGTTCTTCTCCCAGGGCCTGGTCTTGGCCGCATCGGCCCAGCCGCCCCAGAGATCGACCACCGTCTCGCCTTCCAGCGTGGCGCAGAAAGAGGCCCCCAGGTCCGAACCATTGGCGAAGTTCGCCTCGAACGCGGCCTTCGCGCCAGCGTACTTGTCCTGCACGAAGCCTTCCGCCGTATCGCGCGCCATCTCTGTGATCCTCCCGATCTCGTTGCCCCCACCGTTAGGCCGAACCCGCCCGCCACACCAGATTCACCCAACGGCGCCCGGTGGTTTGCAGGCAACGGACGCGTGTCAATTAAGTTGACACCGAGCGCCGCGAGCCTATGTTTTGTCCGAACCAGCACGGCGATCGTTTCATGCGCGTATCTCTCAGGAAGATGGGAAATTCCTCTGGAGTGATCATCCCAAAGCCGTTCCTCGCTGAAATCGGCGCAGCGGGCGCGGTCGAGATGGCGGTCGAAGACGGTCGCATCGTGATCGAGGCTGAGAAGCGAGCGACACGCGCTGGGTGGGCTGAGGCCAGCCGCGAACTCGCTTCAGCCGGAGACGACACTTTGGCGTGGCCGGAATTCGGCAACGAAGGTGATGAGGCGCTGGAGTGGTGATCCGAGGCGAGGTGTGGCTCGCCACGCTCGATCCCACCCAAGGGAGTGAAATCCGCCAGACGCGGCCTTGCCTGATAATCTCGCCGCCGGAACTTCACGATCATCTAAGAACGGTCACGGTCGCTCCCATGACCACCGAAGCTCGCCTAACCCCGTTCCGCGTCAGCGTGACCTTCGATGGCAAACAGGGCTTGATCCTGCTCGACCAGATCCGAACGATCGACAAGGCGCGGCTGGTCCGCCGCCTGGGAACCGTCCGAAAGAACACGCTGAGCGCGGCATTGACGGTCTTGCGTGAACTCTTCGAAGAGTGACGGCTACGCCGCCGCTGCTCTTACCGGTTCGTAGTTGAGGATCGGGGCCAGCCAGCGTTCGGCTTCGGCCACGGGCCAGCCCTTGCGGCGGGCGTAGTCGGCGGCCTGGTCGCGTTCGATCTTGCCGACGCCGAAGTAGAGGGCCTCGGGGTTGGCGAAGTAGAGGCCGGAGACGGCCGCGGTGGGCGTCATGGCGTAGCTCTCGGTGAGTTCGATGCCGGTGTTGGCGGTGGCGTCGAGCAGCGAGAACAGGGTCGCTTTCTCGGTGTGGTCGGGCTGGGCCGGGTAGCCCGGCGCCGGACGGATGCCGCGATACTTCTCGCCGACCAGGGCGTTGATGTCGAAGCTCTCATCCGGGGCATAGCCCCAAAGCTCGGTGCGGACGCGGTGGTGCAGGGCCTCGGCGAAGGCCTCGGCCAGGCGGTCGGCCAGCGAAGTGGCGAGGATGGCGGAATAGTCGTCGCCCGCCGCCTTGAACCGGTCGACGATCGCCTGCTCGCCAAGCCCGGCGGTGACCGCGAAGCCGCCCACGTAGTCGGCCGGGCCGCCGATCGGCGCGACGAAGTCGGCCAGGGCGTAGTTCGACCGACCCTCGCCGCGCGCCATCTGCTGGCGCAGGGTGTGCAGGCGGGCGCGCTCGGTGGTGCGGGTCTCGCCGGTCCAGAGCACGATGTCGTCGCCATCGGCGTTGGCGGGCCAGAAGCCGGCGACGCCGCGCGCCTCGAACCAGCGCTCACCCACGATGCGCTTCAGCATTTCCTGGGCGTCGGCGAAGAGCGCGCGGGCCGCTTCGCCGACCACGTCGTCCTCGAGGATCATCGGATAGGGGCCGGCCAGCTCCCAGGTGGCGAAGAACGGCGTCCAGTCGATGTAGCTGGCCAGTTCGCCGAGGTCGTAGGGGCCGAAGGCGCGGGCGCCGAGGTAGGTCGGTTTCGGGGGCTGGTAGAGCTGCCAGTCGGGGCGGAAGCGCTTCTCGCGGGCCTGGGCCAGGGGCGTGCGCACCTTGGCCTCCTGGCTGCGCACGAACTGCTCGCGGATGCGGATATACTCGGCCCGGGTCTCGGCCTCGGCCTTGGGCCGCTCGGTGGCCGACATCAGGCCGGAGACCACGCCTACGGCGCGGCTGGCGTCGGTGACGTAGGTGGTCGAGCCGCGGTGGTAGGCCGGCTCGATCTTCACCGCGGTGTGGGTGCGGCTGGTGGTGGCGCCGCCGATGAGGAGCGGGATCGAGAAGCCGCGCCGCTCCATCTCGCCGGCCACGAACACCATCTCATCGAGCGACGGCGTGATCAGGCCGGAAAGGCCGACGATATCGACGTTGTGCCTTACCGCCTCGTCGAGGATGCGGTCGGCCGGCACCATCACGCCGAGGTCGATCACCTCGTAGTCGTTGCACTGCAGGACGACGCCGACGATGTTCTTGCCGATGTCGTGCACGTCGCCCTTGACGGTGGCCATCAGCACCTTGCCCGAACTCTTGCGCACCTGGCCGGCCTCGGCCTCCATGAAGGGCATCAGGTAGGCGACCGCCTGCTTCATCACCCGCGCCGACTTCACCACCTGCGGCAGGAACATCTTGCCCGAGCCGAAGAGGTCGCCGACCACGTTCATGCCGGCCATCAGCGGCCCTTCGATCACCTCGAGCGGCTTGGAGGCGGCGAGGCGCGCCTCCTCGGTGTCGGCGTCGATGAACTCGGTGATGCCGTGCACCAGGGCGTGGCTGAGCCGCTCGCCGACCGGCGCATCGCGCCAGGCCAGCGTGACGACCTTCTCGGCGCCCTTGCCGCCTTTGAACTTGGGGGCGAGGTCGACCAGGCGCTCGGTGCCGTCGGCGCGGCGGTTGAGGATCACGTCCTCGACGGCCTCGCGCAGTTCGGGGTCGATGTCGTCATAGACCGGCAGCTCGCCGGCGTTGACGATGCCCATGTCCATGCCGGCGGCGATGGCGTGGTAGAGGAAGACCGAGTGCATGGCCTGCCGCACCGGCTCGTTGCCGCGGAAGCCGAACGAGATGTTCGAGACCCCGCCCGACACCCGCGCATAGGGCAGCTGCTGCTTGATCGCCTGCGTCGCCTCGATGAAGTCGACCGCGTAGTTGTTGTGCTCCTCCAGCCCCGTCGCCACCGCGAAGATGTTGGGATCGAAGATGATGTCCTCGGGGGGAAAGCCGAGCTCCGCGGTGAGCAGCCGGTAGGCGCGCTCGCAGATCTCGACCTTGCGGGCCTTGGTGTCGGCCTGGCCCTTTTCGTCGAAGGCCATCACCACCACGGCGGCGCCATAGCGCAGGCACTTCGTCGCCTGCTCCAGGAACTTGGCCTCGCCCTCCTTCATCGAGATCGAGTTGACGATGGCCTTGCCCTGCACGCACTTCAGCCCGGCCTCGATCACCTCCCACTTGGATGAGTCGATCATGATCGGCACGCGGGCGATGTCGGGCTCGGCGGCGATCAGGTTGAGGAAGGTGACCATGGCCCTGGGGCTGTCGAGCAGGCCCTCGTCCATGTTGACGTCCAGCACCTGCGCCCCGGCCTCGACCTGCTGTCGCGCCACGGCCAGCGCCGCCGGATAGTCGCCATTGGCCACCAGCTTGCGGAAACGCGCCGAGCCGGTGACGTTGGTGCGCTCACCGATGTTTACAAAAAGCGGTCTCATGAGGTGAGCAAAGCCTGAAATCTTTCACTGGGGCCGGTCTTGCCGAATGGATTGACGATTTCGAGGTCGCCGAACCGGGCGCCGTCCTGCATGTCCTCGCTGAGCATCAGGTGGCAACCGGCGTCGCGCGCCGCCGTCACCAGCAGAGCGTCCCAGTAGCTCAGCCGCCCTGCGGCCATCAGCGTCAGAGCTTCACTGACGTTGGCCTCGGAAGCCGCGAAACAGTCAAAGGCGATAAGCAGGTTGCGAGCGTTCTGCGCCGCCATCCAAGGCGGTTGGCGCAACTTGCGCCGCAGCACGTTTTGGGTCTCGCCGATCACCTGGAGCGCCAGCGTCCCCGATCGCTCCGCCAGCATTCCGGTGACGAGACGCGCGACCGCCGTCTTTTCCGGCGCGTCACGGTCCCAGAGGTAGACGAACACATTGGTGTCGGCAGTGATCACCGCTCGTGCATCTCGTCGCGGGTCATCGTCCTGCCATCGGAGCTGTAACCGAGATTGTGGGCGTCGAGCAGGGCAGCTATCGCCGCCGCCCGTTCGTCTGCGGTTCGGCCCATGGGCGCGAACATCAACGCACCGCGACGGGCGATTTCGGGAGCTTCTTCCACGCCCGCATACTCCTCAGCGGCCTTCACCGAAACCACGGCGCCGCGCCGTTCCTTGTAGAGGGCGCGCCAAACTTCTTGGGCGGCGCCGATGGGCCGCACGCCCAGCGTCGCGCGGCCGTCCTTGCCGTCATCCATGCGTCGCCACGTCCCACTGACGCCATCGACCTCCAGCCGGATTGTCTGGCCCGCCCAAAGGCAACGGATCCGCTCGACCAGATCGGCATCGTCGTGGATGTGCTTGGCCCAAATCACGTAATCGGAAACTGCGGTCGTCGCCATGGACTTCCTCCTATCTGCTGTGGCGACATTAGGGGCCGTTATGGGTACCGTCAAGTACCCCGCACAACCCCACCCACCACAACCCCTGCCTATGCAAGCTCGAACGCCTCCAGCCCGGCCAGCCGCATCGCCGGTTCGCGCTCCGGCAGTTGGCGGGCGGGGAGGCCGCGGACGTCGTCGGCGATGTGGCGGATGTGGTCGGGGGTGGTGCCGCAGCAGCCGCCGAGGATGTTGACGATGCCGCTCTTGGCCCACTCTTCCAGCATGCAGGCGGTCTCATGCGGGCCTTCGTCATACTCGCCCATGGCGTTGGGCAGGCCGGCGTTCGGGTAGGCGGCCACCAGGGTGTCGGCGATGCGGGCCAGTTCGGCGATGTGCGGGCGCATCAGGTCGGCGCCCAGGGCGCAGTTGAGGCCGATGGCGAAGGGCTTGGCATGGCGCACGGAGTTCCAGAACGCCTCGACCGTCTGGCCGGAAAGCGTGCGGCCGGAGCGGTCGGTGATGGTGCCGCTGATCCAGATCGGCAGCGGCTCGAAGCCCTCGTCCTCGAGGTCGAGGATGGCCTTGATCGCGGCCTTGCAGTTCAGCGTGTCGGTGATGGTCTCGATCAGGAAGAGATCGACCCCGCCCTCGTGCAGGGCCTGCACCTGCTCACGGTAGGCGGTGTAGACCTGATCGAAGTTCACCTTGCGGGCGCCGGGGTCGTTCACGTCCGACGACATCGACAGCATCACGTTCAGCGGCCCGATCGAGCCGGCGACGAAGCGCGGCTTATGCGGCTCCTTCTCGGTCCAGCGGTCGGCAACCTCGCGGGCGATCTTCGCGCCCTCCAGGTTGATGTCGCGCACCGCACCCTGCAGCGAATAGTCGGCCTGGGCGATCGAGGTAGCGCTGAAGGTGTTGGTCTCGCTGATGTCGGCGCCCGCGCCGTAATACTGGTTATGCAGGTCGGCGATGATGTCCGGCCGGGTGATGCACAGGATGTCGTTGTCACCCTTCAACTGGGTCGCGTGGTCCGCGAAGCGCTGGCCGCGATAATCGGCTTCAGCCAAGCCCCGGCGCTGGATCATCACGCCCCAGGAGCCGTCGAGGATGAGGATGCGCTCTCTGGCCGCCGCCTTCAGCGCGGCGATGCGCTCGGATCTCGTCATGACTGGCTCTCCGCGCGGACGCCGAGGATGCGGCAGACGGCCACCGTCAGCTCCGCCCGGTTCAGGGTGTAGAAGTGGAAGTGTTCGAAACCTTCTTCCTGCAGCCGCGCGCACATCTCGGCCGCCACCGAGGCCGCGACCAGCCGGCGCGTCGCCGGATCGTCGTCGAGGCCCTCGAAGTGGTTGGCGAGCCAGGCGGGCACCGGGACCCGCATCGGACCCGACATGCGCACCACGCCGGCGAAGTTGGTCACCGGCATGATGCCGGGGACGAGCGGGATGCTGACGCCCGCCGCGCGCACCGCATCGCGGAAGCGCAGGAAGCCGTCGACGTCGAAGAAGTGGTCGCTGAGCGCCCGGGTGGCGCCGGCGTCAACCTTGGCCTTCAGGACGTCGAGCTCGCGCTGCAGGGTGCCGCTTTCGGGATGGATTTGCGGGTGGAAGCCGACTGACACCTCGAAGGGGGCGACACCGAGGATGCCGTGGGTGAGTTCGGTGGCGTTGGCATAGCCGTCCGCGCGCGGCGTGTAGACGCCGCCCATCTGGCCGGGCGGATCGCCACGCAGGGCCACGATGTGGCGCACGCCGGCGTCCCAATAGCCGCGGACCACCTCGTCGACCTCGCCGCGCGAGGCGTTGACGCAGGTGAGGTGGGCGGCGGGGGTCAGCGTGGTCTCGGCCAGCATGCGGGTCACGGTGCGGTGGGTGCGGTCGCGCGTCGAGCCGCCAGCGCCGTAGGTCACGGAGACGAACTCCGGCGCCAGCGGCTCAAGCCGCCGGATCGCCTTCCACAGCGTCTCCTCGGCTTCGGGCGTCGCTGGCGGGCCGAACTCGAACGAGACCTTGACGCTGCGCCCCTCGCGGCCGCCGGCGCGGGCGATCGGGCCAAGCGCGGTGACTGGCGGGGCGGTGATCGGCGCGTTCATGCCACTCTCCGGATACGTTCGCTGACGTGCTCAGCCGTCCAAACCTTCACCGTCAGGCCGCCGGGGCCGGACGGCGGCAGGGTCACGGCGCCCAGCTTGCCGAGGCCCCCGGCGGCGGCCCAGCGCTCGATCTCGTTGTCGAAGAAGCCGAGGCGGCGGTGGCGATGCTCGGCGCGCAGGAACTCCAGGTCGTGCGGGGCGAAGTCGACGATCAGCAGCCGCCCGCCCGGCGCCACCAGCCGGGCCGCCTCGGCCACCGCAGCCGCCGGCTCGCCCAGGTAGTGCAGCACCTGGTGGGCGACCACGAGGTCGGCCTCGCCCTCGGCCAGGCCGGCTTCCAGGATGTCGCCGTGGCGCAGTTCGCAGGCCGCGAGGCCCGCCTCGGCGACATTGCTACGGGCGATGTTGAGCATCTGGCGCGAGAGGTCGAGGCCGACGGCGCTCCTGGCGCGCGGCCCCAGCAAGGTCAGCATGCGACCGGTGCCGGTGCCGAGGTCGACCAGCCGCCGGTAGGGCCCCTCGCCGGCCGCTTCCAGGATGGCGGCCTCGACCGCGGCCTCGGAGACGTAGAGCGAGCGGATGGAATCCCACTGGCCGGCGTTGTCGGCGAAATAGGCGGCGGCCTGGCTGGCGCGCTCGGCGGCGACGCCCTCCAGGCGCTCGGCGTCGCGCAGCAGGGTGGCATCGTTGGCGGAGATCAGCGACAGCGCCTTGTCGAGCAGGTCTCGGGTCGGGCCGACGCCGGCCAGGCGATAGAACACCCAGGCTCCATCCGGGAAGCGCTCGACCAGGCCGGCCTCGGCCAGCACCTTCAGGTGGCGCGAGACGCGCGGCTGGCTCTGGCCCAGGATGCGGGTCAGCTCGAGCACCGCCAGCTCCTCGCGAGCCAGCAAGGCGAGGATGCGCAGCCGCGTCGCCTCGCCGGCGGCGCGCAGCACTTCCACGGTCTGGTCCGAGGTGATGGACATGGGATATAAAGATATCTTTATGTCCTGGATGTCAAGGCGCGTCTGAGACGCAAAAGGCGCACGGCGCTTTCGCTGCGCCGTACGCCTCACCCACTCCATATGGGGTTGAAATAGTTGAATTCAAGAATTGGCGGCAACGCTTGTGGGGGCGTATACCCCGCCCTGCCGAAAACCCTCATTTCCAATCGTTTCCCCGACTCCGTCCGCGGAGTTCGGAGCGCATTTGCGTCGGCGCTTACCGGACTACCCGTCTGAAACAACTCAAAGGACTTTCATGAGCCTTAAAGGCCAAACCGACCTCGCTTCCCGCGCCCGCATTTCCGGGCCTGTTCAAGACCACCCCAGGGCGAGGCGTACGCCCTCGCTGGCGAGCCGCCTGCGCGGCCAGCTGCCCACCTTCGAGACCGTCAGCATCGTCGCCTTCACGGTCACGCCGCTTGTTGTCGCGGCGTGCACCGCCATCGGATGACCGCTCGCTAGCAGCTTAAGGCGCGCCGGGGAATTCAGCCCCGGCGCGCCGACAGCGCCTGAAGTTCCCCGCGTCCCCTCCCCCGCCATTTCGCGAAGGATCGCCATGAGCTCGCCCTGCCTCAGCGCCACCCCGATGGATTTCGAAGACCTCGGCCCCGCCGCCCTGCCCGGACCAGCAGCTTTCGCCTCAGCGCCCGCCACATCGGCCAGGACTTCCTGATCGAGGTCGCCCGCCCGCCGGTGCGGCCCAAGCCGGGCCAGACCTTCCCGGTCGTCTACGTGCTGGACGGCAACGCCGCCTTCGCCCTCACCGCCATGGCCGCGCGCGCCGTGCAAAGTGGCCCCTTTCCGCTGCCGCCGACGCTGGTGGTCGGCATCGGCTACCACTTCGAGCGCCCCGAGCAGCGCGTGCAGGCGGGTACGTTGCGGACGCGCGACCTGACACCCTGCCCCGACGATCTGCTGGAATCCCAGTATCCCGGCGCCTCGGCCAGGTGCGGCGGGGCGACGGCGTTCCGCGCCTTCATCGAGGAGGAGGTGAAGCCGTTCGTCACCTCGGGCTTCCCCGTCGATCCGCGCGACCAGACCCTGGTCGGCAGCTCGCTCGGCGGCATCTTCGCCCTCGACACCCTCTTCACCACGCCGGCATCGTTCCAGCGCTATATCGCCATCAGCCCCGCCCTTTACTGGGGCGGTCGCCGTCTCTTCGCGCTCGAGGCGGCGCTGGCGGCGCGCGCCGACGACCTCAACGCCCACCTGTTCCTCGCTGCCGGCGCGCTGGAAGAGGCGCACGACGCCCGCCAGGCCTTCGTCTCCAACCTCTATGCGATGGAGGCCCAGCTGCGCTCCCGCGCCTACCCCAGCCTCGACCTGGCGCTGCGCGTCTTCGACGGCGAGACCCATATGTCGGTCTATCCGGGCGCGGTGACGCGCGGCCTCGGCGAAGTGTTCGGCGGCTACAACGACCTGAGCGACTGGTCGCGCTGGTTGCAGCGGGCGGCGGCTACTTAGCCGGGGGCGGCGGCCGGAGCCAGCGCCGCGGCGATGCCACCCAGCAGCAGGGCGCGGTATTCGGGGCGCGGGAACCAGATGTCGGCGAACTTCTCGACCGAGCCGGCCTCGAGCGCTTCGAGCTCGGCCAGCGCCTGCCTGGCCTGCGCGGCCTGCCCGAGATGGCCGTGCAGCGAGGCCAGGATCGCGTAGCTGACTGGCATCCGGTAGGTCGTCGTGCGGAAGAGCGCCAGGGCCTCGCTGAACCGCCGCTGCTGAAACCGCGCCGAAGCGAGGTACATGCGCATATAGCCGTTCATCGACGAGAGCGGATCCAGCTGCATGGCGCGCTCGAGATGGATGGCGGCCGTGTCCGGCTCGCCGGCGCGCAGGCGGATCGAGCCGCTGATCAGCCAGGCGAAGCCGGACGCCGGATTGAGCGCGGTCGCGCGATCGATCAGCGTCAGCGCGCGGTCCATGTAGCCTTCGATCCCCGGCAAGCTCGCCGCCACCATTGCCAGCACGCTGTGATCGTTGGGCGCCAGTCTCAGAGCCCGCTCGGCGTAGCCGAGCGCCTTGGCGCGCGCGCCGTCGGGGTCGTCGGTCCACCCGTGATCGACGATCTGGCGCAGGTTCACGCAGGCATGGGCCAGCGCCGCCGCGTAGTCGGGATCCCCGGCGATGGCCCGTTCCAGCAGGTCGACCGATTCGAGCAGCTCGCGCCGCCGCGAAGCCCGGAAAAGGTAGAGCGACCTGAGGTAGAGGTCGTAGCTGCTCAGGTCCTGCGTCGCCCGCGTCGCGGCCTTCCCGTGATCGGCATCCTGGACCGCGTTTTCGGCCACGCCGGCGACACGCTCGGCTACCTTGTCCTGCAGGGCGAACACGTCGCCGGTATCGTCCTCGAACCGCTCGGACCAGAGTTCCGTCCCGCTCGCGGCGTCCACCAGGTGAACCGTGATGCGGACGCGCGCCCCAGACTTGCGGACGCTGCCCTCGAGCAGATAGCCCACGCCGAGTTCGCGGGCGGCCTCCTGCGGCGTCAGCGGTCGCCCGCGGGCCATTAGCGTGGCGGACGCGGCAATCACGTGCAGCGACCTGAACCTGGCCAGCGCAGCCACGATCTCCTCGGCCATGCCCTCGACGAAATATTGCTGCTCCGGGTCGTTGCTGAGGTTGGAGAACGGCATCACCGCGATGCTGGCGCCGACCATCGCCGTCGGCGCAGCCAGCGGCGGCGTCATTGCGGCGTCGCCGGTCAGGTCGCTGACGCCGGCGACGACCTTCGACCATTCGTGATCTTCGCAACCCCCCGCCCAATCGCAGAGATCGACGCACTGCAGGCGATCGAAGGGCATCGGCAGCGGCGTCTTGTCGACCCGCACCTGCACCAGCTTCTTGTCGCGCCGCGCGCGGTCGGCCTCCGACTGCACCCACTCGGACTGGGCTGCATCGCTCGACCAGATGACCACCACCGCCTTGGCCGCGGCCAGACGCTCCTCGATGACGCGGGTGAAGTTGCGATGGGCCGGCAGTTCGTCGTCGCGCCAGACGCCGAAGCCCGCCTCGCGCAGCGCTTCGGCGACGCGAACCGCGTGCCGCTCCGTCGAGCGAGCGTAGGAGATGAAGACGTCGGTCATTCCCCTCCCCCCTCCCAAGCGGGGGCCGCGCCGGGTTTAGCGGGAACGGCGCGCCGCGGGCAAGGCGGACGGCGGCGCTACTCCACCACCGGATTGGCCAGCGGCTCGCCGGCGAAGAAGCGGCGCAGGTTCTCACGGGTCAGGGTCAGCATCTTCGGCACCGCGCCAGAGGTGGCGCCGGCCGTGTGCGGCGAGAGGACGACATTGGGCGTGTCCTGCCAGCGCGCCGGCGGCGTCGGCTCGGCGGCGAACACGTCCAGCGCGGCCATGCCGAGGCGCCCGTCCCTGAGCGCTTCGATCAGCGCGTCCTCGTCGAGCAGGAGGCCGCGCGAGACGTTGACCAGCAGGCCGTGGGGCCCCAGCGCGTCGATCACCTCGCGGCCCACCAGGCCGCGGCTCTCCTCGCTGGCGCGGGCGGCGACGATCAGGATGTCGCTGGCGGCGGCCAGGGCAACCAGGCTCTCAGCGCGCGGCCAGGCGGCGTCCGCCTTCTCGCGCGGCCCCCACCAGGCCACCTTGAGCCCGAAGGCTTCGGCCCGGCGCGCTACCGCCTCACCGATCGCGCCCAGGCCGACGATGCCCAGCCGCCGCCCGGTGAGCGAGGTGGTGATCCGCTTCTCGGTCGGCCGCCAGCGGCCTTCGCGAACGATGGCGTCGCCCTCTGGAATGCCGCGCCAGGCCGACAGCATCAGGCCGATTGCGAGGTCCGCCACGTCCTCATGGTTGGCGCCCGGCGAATGGCTGACCTTGAAGCCGTGCTCGTTGGCCCAGGCGAGGTCGATGCCTTCGTAGCCGGCGGTGAAGCAGGCGATCAGGCCGAGGTTGGGCAGGCTCTCGGCCAGCGCCACGTCCACCGGGAACTCGCCGGCCACAACGATGGCGCGGATGGTGTGGCTGGCCTCCATCGGCGGGCTTTGCCAGAGCCGCCAGACGGTGAAGTCGCCCTCCAGCATGCCCGCGATGGGCGCCAGGTGCGGCTGCACGACGAGGATGGCAGGCTTGTCGGACATGGCGGGAGACCCATGGACGCGTTGGCCCCGAGATACCCCGAGGCGCCGGCCCTTGACGAGTCTCCTCAGCGCCCGATGATCGCGCCGCCATGCAACGCGTCGTGATCCTGGGCTGCTCCGGCGCCGGCAAATCCACCTTCGCCCGGGCGCTGGGTGAAAAACTCGGCCTGCCGGTAGTCCACCTCGACGCCCTCTTCTGGCAGCCGGGCTGGGTCGAGCCCGAGAACCAAGCCTTCCGCGCCGCGGTCGCGGCCGCACTCGCCGGCGACTCCTGGGTAACCGACGGCAACTACGTCAGCCGCACTTACGACCTGCGCCTGCCACGCGCCGACTCGGTGATCTTCCTCGAGCAGCCGCGCTGGCTCTGCGTCTTCCGCATCGTCTGGCGCTGGCTGACCGCCTTCGGGCGCACCCGGCTCGACATGGCGGAAGGCTGCCAGGAGAACTTCACCTGGGACTTCTTCCTCTGGACTTGGAATTTCAACCGCAAGAGCAGGCCGCGCATCCTGGCCGAAGCCGGCCGCTATCCGACGCCGGTGACCCTGCTGCGCGGCGATGCCGAGATGGCCGCCTTCCTCGCCGCCGCAGCCTGACCTGGGCCGGACGAGGCAACGAACAGCCGCGTTCGGGGGTTTGGGCATCGGTCGCGAGGCGTCTCGCGGCCTCATCGGAGACCAAGCCCATGACCTTCAGATTGCTCCTGGCGGGCGCCGCGGCCGCCGCCCTCGCCGCCGGGGCCGCGCAAGCCGCGACCCACAACCCTTCGTCCGGCGTCTACGCCGCCCCGTCGCAGCCCGTCGCCTACTCCAAGCTGGACAGCTACCTGCACGCCTCGGCCCGCCAGCGCGCCCACGGCTCGTGGAGCCTCAGCGCCGACGCGTCCAACGCGGCCACCGGCACGCCCACCAACACGTCGGCCACCGCGCCGGCCACCGGAACGCCGGCGCCTGACACCGGCGCGGCGAACCCGCCAATGACCCCGGCGACGCCCGCCGCCGCGCTGCCGCCCGCGACCGCCCCGGCCATGCCGGACGCCAGCGCGCCGACTCCGCCCGGCGCGGCGACGCCCCCGACGACGCCCGGGCCGCAGTAGTCCGCGAGAGATTCCGGCCCGTCCCTGAGATTTTCTCTCTGGCGCGGGCCGGGTCCCCGGCTAAATCGGCGGCTCACGTTGCACCCGGAGCCGCTCCTTGCCCGCAGACGCCCTCTTCCAGCCCTATGCGTTCAAGGGGCTGAACCTGCCCAACCGCGTGGTCATGGCCCCGATGACCCGCTCCAAGTCGCCCGGCGGCGTCGCCACCGAGGAGGTCGCCGGCTATTACGCCCGCCGCGCCGCCGCCGAAGTGGGGCTGATCATCTCCGAAGGCACGGGCGTCGCCCGCCCGGCCTCGCTCAACGACCCGGACATCCCGCGCTTCCACGGCGAGGCCGAGCTGGCCGCCTGGAAGCGGGTCATCGACGCGGTGCACGCCGAGGGCGGCCTGATGGCGCCGCAGCTCTGGCACGTCGGCGCGGTGCGCTCGCGGCGCGAGGACTGGGCCCCGTCCGGCCCCTATGACAGCCCCTCCGGCATCTCCAGCCCCGGCCACCGCTTCGGCGAGCCGATGAGCGACGCTGACATCGCCGACGCGATCAGCGCCTTCGGCCGCGCCGCTGGCGACGCCAAGGCGATCGGCTTCGACGCGGTCGAGCTGCACGGCGCCCACGGCTATCTGATCGACCAGTTTTTCTGGGAAGGCACCAATGAGCGCGGCGACCTCTTCGGCGGCCCGTCGGTGGTCCATCGCGCCAACTTCGCGGCCGAGATCCTGAAGGCGGTGCGCGCCGCGGTGGGGCCGGACTTCCCGGTGATCATCCGCCTATCGCAATGGAAGCAGCAGGACTTCGCCGCCAAGATCGCGCCGACGCCGGCGGATATGGAAGCCTGGCTCGAGCCCTTGGCCGAAGCCGGCGCCGACGCCTTCCACTGCTCGCAGCGGCGCTTCTGGGAGCCTGAGTTCGACGGCTCGGACCTCAACTTCGCCGGCTGGGCTAAGAAGCTCACCGGCAAGACCACCATCACCGTGGGTTCGGTCGGCCTGACCGGCGAGTTCATCGCCTCCTACGGCGGCGAGGGCTCCAAGCCCGCCTCGCTCGACGAGTTGCTGCGCCGCCTGGACCGCGACGAGTTCGACCTCGTCGCCGTCGGCCGCGCCGTCCTGCAAGACCCCAACTGGGCGAGGAAGGTCCACCAGGGCCGCACCGCCGAACTGATGAACTTCGAACGCTCAGCCATGGCGACGCTGTCCTAAACTCCTTCTCCCCTCGCAGGAGAAGGTGGCGCGAAGCGCCGGATGAGGGGGCGTTGCCGCGACCCTGATGTTCCTGTATTGTTCTCGAATGGAAGAGGTCCCTTACCCTCTCGCGCGCCAGGCTCGCCGCATGCGTCGCGAGCCGACGTTCAACGAGCGCCTCCTTTGGACGTCGCTCCGCAGTCGACGGCTAGCCGGCCTCAAATTCCGTCGACAAGTCCCAGTGGGCGTCTACATCGCTGACTTCCTCTGCTTGGCGGAGCGATTGGCGGTCGAGGCGGACGGTCCGCTCCACGACGAGGAGCGCGACGCCATCCGCGACGCATGGCTGCGGTCCCAGCGGTTCCAGGTGCTGCGTTTCCCAAACAATCAGGTCACGGCCTATCCGGACAGCGTCCTCGACAGGATTTGCGAAGTTGTCGGCCGTCAGCGTTGACGGTCTGGGAGATTCCTGTGGCGGCAGCGCCCCCTCATCCGTCGCCTACGGCGACACCTTCTCCCGCGAGGGGAGAAGGAGCGTTGGTCACGGCGCCGCGGGGCAGTAGTGCGCCGGGCCTGTTGGTGTAGAAGCCGCCCATGGCCGACCCCATTCACGGCGCCCTGGTGCTTTTTTCTGGCGGGCAGGA
>DATAVF010000071.1:0-14517 GCA_036267835.1 Caulobacteraceae bacterium
GCGCCCAAGCTGGGCCAGCATACCCGCGAGGTGCTGGCGCAGGCCGGGTACGCAGAGGCGGAGATCGACCGCCTGATCGCGGACGGCGCGGCCACCTAGGCCCAGCCGACCGCCACCATGGCCGCCTTGGTCCACGCCGACGAGCGGCTGAAGGCGGAAATCCCATCGATCACGTTGCCGCTGCTGGTCCTGCACGGCGCAGCCGACAAGGCCGCGCTGCCCGTCGGCAGCCAGCACCTGTTCGACCACGCCGGATCGTCCGACAAGAAGTTCAGGCTCTACCGGGACCGCTTTCACGACATGCTGAACGACCTCGGCAAGGAAGACGTGAGGGCCGACATCATCGAGTGGATCGACAAGCGGATCCCCGCCTAGCTGGACCGCCCGCGCGTCTCGGCCTCGGAGAGCGCCCGCAGCATTTCGGTCGAGAACAGGCTGTTGGTGGTCTGCACCGTCAGGCCGACATCGTCGGCGCCTTCCGGACCGCGCAGGATCATCGCGACCACGGCCTGCTCCTCGCTGGCCCGATCGGCCTGACGGGCCGAGGCGTACTGGACGAAGCTGAGGTCGGGCGACGGCGGCGGGGCCATGGCGGGGGGCGCGGCGCCGCTGCCGGGCAGCCGGGTCAGGTTGGCGTACACCTGTGCGACGCTGGCCACCTGGCCGCCGGGATAGAAGATCGCCCGGTTGGCGGCGGCCGCGTCCGGAAACAGCGAGGCGGCGCTGACGCCCGGCTGGGTGCGCACCGCGTCGATCATCTTGGCCGAGCCCTGCGGGCCCAGGAAGTGGGCGATGTAGAGTTCGCCGGCGGTGGGCTCGCGTCCGACCCGGCCGCGCAGATAGGCGGCGTTGGAGGCGCCGAGCTCGCCGGCCATCAGGGCGGCGGCCTGCGGGTCCTGCTTCAGGTCCATCACCGCGGCGCGGGCCTCGGCGCCGCCCGGCACGGAGTAGCGGCCATCCGGCCCCTTCTGGATCAGGTCGGCATAGCGGGCGTAGCCGTACTTGGCGCCGTGCTGCTTCAGCGCCGCCAGCCAGGTCTGGTCGACGAACTGGAAGAGGCCGCCGGCCGACGAGGTGCGGGCGTGGGCGTTGGGATCGTAGCCGCTCTCGCGCCGCGCCACCCCCATGAGGAAGCCGAAGTCGGCCCCCGTCACGGCGGACGCGCGCTGGATCGCCGCCTCGACGACGCCACGGATCGACTCGACCGGCATGGCCTAAGTGGTGAACTTTCATGGTTAATCGGGACTTAACCGGCCGCTGCGGCGGAATGGCGCCGCGCAAGATCGGGAACTCCTCCCATGCCCACGGCGGCGCTTGCGGCGCACACTGTGACCCAGCGTAAACCTTGAGGGAATTCCCCCCTCTGCCCGTTTCAGGGATCTGGGAGCAGCGCCATGGTCGTCGACCAAACCTTCGAGCCTTCGCTCGTCCACGCTCTCAACACCACCGATCCGGTGCGCCGGCGGCTTTCGCGGACCGCGGTCTGGGCCATCGGCCTCTCGCTCGCCGCCCACGTAGCGGTCGGCGTCTACCTGTACGAGGCCAAGTACGTGATCCCGCCGGTGGTCAGCGAGCCCGCGCCAACGACCACCGCGAGGTTGATCCCGGTGGTTACAGTCAAGCCGGCGCAGACGCCCAAGCCGGCGAAGCCGGTCCCGCACCAGCTCGTCGTGCGGCCGACGCCGACCCCGCCGATCGCCGTGCCGACGCAGACGCTGGCGATCGCGCCTCACACAGCCCTTATCGCGACGCCCGACCCTGGCCCGCCGATGCTGGCGCCGCCGCAGACCCCGGCCTACGTCGCGCCGCCTCAGGCCCCCGCCGTCATCACCTCGCCGGACTGGCTGACCCGGCCGACAGCCGACCAGCTCTCGCGCATCTATCCGTCGCAGGCCTACGACGAGAACGCCTCCGGCTCGGTCATGATGACTTGCGCCGTCACGGCGGCCGGCCTGGTTCGCGGCTGCCAGATAGCGGCCGAGACGCCCAAGGGCATGGGCTTCGGCGCGGCGGCGCAGAAACTGGCCCCCTACTTCCGCATGCGCCCGCAAACCCGCGACGGCGCGCCGGTGGACGGGGCGCAGGTCAACATCCCGATCCGCTTCAGCCTCGGCTGAACCGGGCAGGATCGAAGAGCCCGGTCTGGGCGCCCTCGCGCCCCCGGAGGGCGTCCAGCACCGCGTTCGCGATCATCGGCGCCAGCAGCCACCCGTTGCGCCGCGCGCCGACCGCCAGGACGACGTCCGGCGTCGCGCTCCGGCCGACCAGCGGCAGCCCGTCCGGCGTCGCGGCGCGCACGCCGACCGACGGACGCCATAACGACGGGCCAAACATCGCCGTAAGCTGCGCCCCGGCGTCCATGAGCTGGCTCGCAACCTTCACGTCGACCTCGAGATCGGCGCGGCCTACCTCCATGGTCGCGCCGAAGATGGCGGAGGCGTCACTGGGGCAGAGATAAGCACCCGCAACCCGGAGCACCGGCCCGTCGCCGAAGACGCCTTCGGCCCGCAGGATATGGCCCTTGATAGGTGTCAGCCCGAGCAGTTCCGGCGCGAGCCGAGCCAGGTCCTGACCCGCGCCGGTGGCGATGACGAGCCGGTCGGTGTTGATCGTGTCCGCGCCCTCGACATCCGCCTGCCCCGCCGCAAAGGCCGTGACGCGCCCCGCGACAAAGCGAGCGCCACGGCGCTCCGCGGCGGCGCGCAGCGCGGTCAGCGCGGCTTTTGGGTCGAGTCGCCAGTCGTCCGGCGTGAACGCCGCCCAGCGCCGCGTGGACCTGCTCGCGGTGTTGGCTCCGGCGCCGATGGCAAGCAGCTCGCGCACCCACCGTTTCGCCTCGGCCGGGGTCCCCAGGGCCATCGCGCCGTAGCGGTCCAGGCGCAGGCCGATCTGCCGCGCCAGGGCCGGCCACATGTCGCGCGCCCTGGCGAAGAGCGCGTAGCGGCCGTGCGACGCCTCGTCGAAGAGGCTCTCGAACGCCGGCGCCAGCATGCCGGCCGCGACGCCCGACGCGTTGTCGCCCAACGGCGCGGGATCGACCACGGTGACCACGTAGCCGGCCTTGGCGAGCACATAGGCGCAGGTCGAACCGACCGCGCCCGCGCCGGCAATCAGGATGGACTGGGAAACCGCCACGGGCGCCTTCCACCTGTTGCGACGCGCCAGGTCAAGGACGGTTCCGCCGTCGTATCCCTCTCCTCACCGAAGGTGGGGAGAGGGATACACTCAGGTCATCCGGAAGCGGATCGGCAGGCGCTTGGGGCCGCCGACGAAGTTGGCCACGGCCAGCTGCGGCTGGCCGGCCAGTTCGAGCGAGGCCAGGCGCGGGATCAGCTCCTCCCAGAGGATGCGCATTTCCATCTTCGCCAGGTGCTGGCCGAGGCAGAGGTGGGCGCCGTAGCCGAAGGCCAGGTGCTTGTTGGGACTGCGGTCCACGCGGAACGCGTCCGGCGCGTCGAACACCTCCTCGTCGCGATTGCCTGACGGGTAAGCGAGCCAGAACCAGTCACCCGCGTCGATCTTCCGCCCGCGCAGCTCGTAGGGCTGGGTGGCGGTGCGCATGAAGTGCTTCACCGGCGTCACCCAGCGGATCGATTCGTCGACCAGGCCCGGAATCAGCCCCGGATCGGCCTTCACCCTGGCGAACTGGTCCGGATTTTCGGCAAGGCCCCAGATCGCGCCCGCCGTCGACGACGAGGTGGTGTCGTGGCCGGCGGTGGCCACGATGACGTAGTAGCTCATCGCCTCGAAGTCGCTGATCGGCGCGCCGTCGATCTCGCCGTTGGCGATCACGGTGGCCAGGTCGGTCTGCGGCGCCGCCTTGCGCTCGTCGGTGATGCCTTTGAAGTACATGAAGAAATCGGCGATCACCGCCTGCAGCTCGGCCATCGCGTTGGGGTTCTCGCCCATCGCCGAGCCCGATCGGTTGAGCTCCGGGTCGGACGCGCCGAACAGCTCTTGAGTCAGCCGCAGCATCCGCGGCTCGTCCTCTGGTGGCACACCCAGCACCTGCATGATTACCCGTAATGGGTAGGTCATCGCCACGTCGCGGGCGAAATCGCATTCGCCCCCCATCTGCGACATGCGATCCACATGTTCTCGGGCGATCACACGGATGCGATCCTCCAGATGGCGGATGTTTTGCGGCAGGAACCAGGACTGGGTGAGCAGCCGGTATTTCGGATGATCCGGCGCGTCCATCTGCACCAGGGTGCGGACCAGGTGCGGGCTGCCGCCGGTCATCTGCCGCACCCGCGCGTCGGCTTCCTGGTTGGTGAAGGTGGTCGAGCGCTCGCCGGACAGGAAGAGATCGTTCTGCCGCGAGATCTCCAGGATGTCGGCGTGCTTGGTGACGATCCAGAACGGGTCGATGCCGTCGACCTCAGCCTTGCCGAGCGGATTGTTGGCCCTGAGCCAGCGGAAGGCGTCATGGGAGCGCTTGCCGTCGGCGTAGGCGGCCGGGTCGATCACATCCCGGACGACATCGTCGGATATTGGCTCGTTGCCGCTCATGGTCGCCTCCAGGTAGTAGGTGATGAACTTTCTGGGGCCACCGCAAGGTCAGTCAAGCTTAGGGTTCAGCTGCAGCTTTGAAGAGTTCTGTGCAAAACCGCCGATTGAGTGCCGCAGAAACGGGCGTTTCTACTCGCGTTGCCCCGAGTAAAGTTTAGGGATGACTCTAGTCCTATGCCTCAATCCCCACCGAAAAGATATGTTAACACCGTGACTAGCGTGAGAGGCGAGCGGAATACAAGCTGCACAACGTGCGGCCAATGTTCGCTGCCCGCTTCGACACACTAGCGTTACAACTAATTTGGCGTTAGTGCTCGCTACGAGTTCAGCATGAGGAGACTCAATTCAATGGCCATGACGCGCCAAGGTCCCGACCCCATCGATGTCGCCGTCGGCGCGCGCGTTCGCATCCGTCGGCGTTGGCTTGGGTTCAGCCAGACCCAGCTCGCCAACGCGCTCGGGATTACCTTCCAGCAGGTGCAGAAGTACGAACGCGGCGCCAATCGCGTCTCGGCGTCGATGCTGGTCAAGATCGCCGGCAAGCTTGAGACCACCGTCGCCGCCCTGGTGGGCGAAGACGGACAAGCTCCGGTAGAAGCGATCATCTACGCCCAGCTGGCCACGCCCGGCGCCACCGAACTGCTGGCCGCCTTCGCCCAGATTCCGGACGGCGAAGCGCGCCGCGCCCTGCTCACCATCGCCGAGGGCCTTGTGCCCCAGCGCAAGCGGGCCGCCGCCTAAGGACCCATCGCCTAACCGCAGGCGTTTACCGCGGGACGAGGCTGGCGGCGTGGGTTCCGCTCCAAGGGGCGCACGGCAGCGCACCGCTGCCCGCTCGGACGCGGCAAGCTCCTATGCCTTGAGGTGCGCCACTTCGTTGAGCGACACCAGGTTGCGCTGGCCGCTGCGGGCGCAGAGGTAGCGGTGCAGGCTGGCGTAGGCCGGCTCGAAGAAGAGCCGCGCCGGCATGCCCAGCACGTGCGCCGTCCAGACGTTGATCACCCCGCCGTGGCAGAAGACGGCGACGGACTTGCCGGAATGGGTGGCGACGATGTGCTCCAGGGTCTCCACGACGACCTTCTGGAACCCGTCGATGTCCGCGCCGTGGTCTCCGGCGGCAAACCTCTTCCAGGCTTCGTAGTCGTCGCGCTTCAGCTCCTCCATCGGGACGTAGGTTCCCGAGTCGCGGTCGAACTCGACGATGCCGGGCCGGGTCTGCAGCTCGAAGCCGGCCTGCGCGGCATAGGGTTCGGCGGTCTGGATGGCGCGGCGCATGGTGCTGGCGAAGACGGCGTCGATCTTCTCCCCGGCCAGCCGCGCGGCAACACGGCGGGCCTGCTCGTGGCCGGTGTCGGACAGCTGCGGGTCGCTGCTGTCGGCGCTGCGCACCGGCAGGCCGTGGCGGATCAGCATCAGTTCCATGCGTCAGGCCAGCGCCGAGTGCAGGAGTTCCAGCGCCTTGGCGGCGAAGGCTTCCATGTTGGCGGCGCGGTCGCCGCTGGCGGTCTCCAGGGTGATGGCCATCTCGGCCGGGCCGGAGATGGCGAGGCAGCTGTGACCGGCCGCATCGCCGTAGCCGTTGCCGGTCGGGCCCGCCGCGCCGGTCTCCGAGAGGCCCCAGGTGGCGCCCAGGTTTTCGCGCACGGTGCGGGCCAGCAGCTGGGCGTAGGGCTCGCTGGAGGAGCGCATGCCGGCGACGTCTTCGCGGCGCAGGCCCAGGAGGGCCATCCGCGCCTTGCCGGTGTAGATCACCCCGCCGCCCAGGAAGTAGGCGGACGCGCCGGGAACGGCGAGCAGGGCCGCGGAGATCAGTCCGCCGGCCGACGACTCGGCGACGCCCACCGTCTCGCCCCGGGCCTTCAGACGCTCGGCGATGGCCTCGGCCAGGGTGCTCAGCGACGCAATCATTGCCCCATCTCCGAACTGGCGTTCGAGCGAGCGGGGCTATAGTCAGGCGGCGACATGTTGGGCCGGTTCCTTCTGCTTCTCGCGGCGATCCTCGGTTTGGGACTTAGCCTGACCGCCTGCGGGCCGCAAACGCCGCACCGCGAGCCCTGCCCTGCTGGCGAGCGCTGCCTGGAGTACGGCAACGGCGGCGACCCGCAATCGCTCGACCCGCAGATCGCGACCACCGTCAACGAGGCGGCGATCCTGCGCGAACTCTTCGACGGCATGTTCACCGACAATCCGGACGGCAGCCCGACGCCGGGCCTGGCCAAGACCTGGGAGGTCAGCCCCGACGGGCTGACCTGGACCTTCCACATGCGGCCGGAACAGTGGTCGGACGGCCAGCCGGTGACGGCGAACGACTTCGTCTTCGCTTATCGGCGCATGCTCGATCCGAAGACGGCGTCCTCCTACGCCTACCTGCTCTACGTGCTGAAGAACGCCGAGGCCGTGAACGGCGGCAAGGCGCCGCCCGAGTCGCTGGGCGCGCGGGCCATCGACGACGAGACCCTGCAGCTGACGCTCGAGCACCCGGCCTCCTACCTGCCGCAGCTCTTGAAGCACCAGGCCTTCTTCCCGATCCCGGCGCATCTGGTGAGCCAGAAGGGCGAGAGCTGGGACCGGCCGGGCGTGATGGTCAGCAATGGCGCCTACACCCTCACCTCGTGGGCGCTCGGCGACTACGTCCGCATCCAGAAGAACCCGCGCTTCCGCGATGCCGCCAACGTCTGCTTCGACCGGGTCGACTTCCTGCCGACGCTGGATCACGTCTCGGCCGAGCGGCGCGTGCTGCGCGGCGAGCTCGACATCGACGACGCCATCGTGTCGAACCGGCTGCGCAAGCTGAGGGCCGATCCGACATCGGCGCCCTACGCGCACAGCCACTCATACCTCAGCACCGTCTACCTCGCCCTCAACATCAAGGACGTGCCGGCGCTGCGCGACCTGCACGTGCGCCAGGCCATCTCCATGGCCATCGATCGCGACTTCATCGCCCTGAAGGTGCTCGGCGGCGGCCAGGTCCCGACCACCTCCTTCGTGCCGCTCGGCATCGCCGACTACCTGCCGCACGACGCGCCCCACCCCGGCGCCTACTGGGTGAGCTGGCCGCTCGAGCGCCGCCAGGCGGAGGCGAGACGGCTGCTCGCGGCCGCCGGCTACCCGATGAACCACCCGCTGACGCTGGAGCTGAAGACCATCGACGGCGGCAACAACGCGGCAGTCCAGTCGGTCCAGTCGGACCTGAGAAGCGTCGGGATCAACATCGACCTGCGGCTGGAAGACGGCGGCGTGTTGTTCCAGTCCCTCAATGAGCGCGACTTCCAGATGGGCATCGCCGGCTGGATCGCCGATTTCAACGATCCGATGACCTACCTCACCCTGCTGAAGTCGGACACCGGTCAGCAGAACTACGGCGACTACAACAATCCGACCTACGACGCGCTGCTCAACAAGGCCGACAACGAGCCGGACGCCGCCAAGCGCACCGCCTACCTCGCGCAGGCCGAGCAGCTGGCCCTGGACGATGCCAACCTGGTGCCGCTCTACGACGGCGTGAACAGCAACCTGGTGAACCCGCACATCACCGGCTGGGTCGACAACGACTCCGACATCCACCCGATCCGGGCCCTGTGTCGCAATGACGCACCGGCCGTTGCGTCCAAATAGGCCGCTCGGTCGTTTTGCCACACGGTTCGCTCACTAACTTGGATTAGGGCGAAGCTTCGAGGCAGGGGCGACGACATGGCGGGGTCCGCCGACTTCATGAACCTGGAAATGCCGCTCGAGGCCGCCGCCCTGGCGCCGGTCGCGCGGCCGGCGCACGGGGCGCTGGCCTTCCACCCGGAACTCTTCTTCCTCGGCCGCACCGAAGGGGCGGGCGTGGTGCGCGACCCGTTCGGGCGCATCGTGCGGCGCTGCCAGGTGGTCACCGACGGCGGTTTCGACACAACCCAGGGCGCGCTGCGCTTCAACGAGGTCTTCACCTACGACGACGGCGAGGTCGACACCTGGCGCTGGGTAATGACCTCCGGTGGCGACGGCCGCTATGTCGCCGCCGAGGCCAAGGCCGGCGCCGGCATCACCGGCGAGCGGCACGGCGACGACTACCTGCTCAACTTCCGCCGCCCGGTGGGCAAGGCCCGCGGCGCGCTGGCGCCCAGCTTTCGCACCCGCTTCACCCTGCTGGGGCCTGACATCGCACTGAAGCACGTGGCGGTGAGCCTGATGGGCTTGCCGCTGGGCGCGCTGACCGCTGTGCACCGCCGCATCGACAATTAAGGTGAGCGCCGCTTCACCAGGTTTCTGAAGCTCGGGTTAACCTGTGCGCCCGCAAGCTTTACCGACGGTCCGATCAGTCTTCGGAGCCTAGGTCATGGGCGCTTTCGGCGAACTATTCGGTTTTGACGGCCGCATTACTCGGCTGGGTTTCCTGTGGCGGCTGATCGTGTCGGTCGTCGGCGTCTCGGTGCTGACCGGCGCGGGCGTCGCAGCCCTCATCTTCCTGATCGGCCCGCAGAGCCTCTACGGCGCGCCGGACAGTTGGATGCGCTGGCTGATCATCGGGCTGGCGTTGCTCTCGCTGTGGATCAGCGTCGCCCTGGCCAGCCGGCGCCTGCGCGACATGGGGCTGGAGCCGGTCTACATCATCCCGCTCTATGCGGCGCTCTGGGTGGTCGACACCGTGCTGCTGCAGCCCCTCAGCCTGCTGCAGCCGCAGACCTACGGGGCGCTGGAGGACGGCTGGTCGGCGCTGCAGCTCCTGACCCTGATCCCGCTGCTGTTCTGGCCGAGCCGCGCGAAGGCCGAGCCGCCGCGTCCGGTGTACGAGCCGGCCCAGCCCACGGCCTATCTGAACTGGCGCGACGGCGGCTGACCGCTTGACCTTGCCGCCGTTCGCCCGCAACAGGGCGCGCCATGACCGATGAGACCCCGCCCGAACTGCTGGAAATCCGCCATTCCATCGACAACATGGATGCGGCGATCATGTACCTGCTGGCCGAGCGATTTAAGCAGACCCGCAAGGTCGGCGCGCTGAAGGCCCGCCAGGGCCTGCCGCCGGCCGACCCGGCGCGCGAAGCCCGGCAGATCGCCCGCCTGCGCTCGCTGGCCGTGACCGCCGACCTCGACCCCGAGTTCGCCGAGAAATTCCTCAACTTCGTGGTCAAGGAAGTGATCCGCCACCACGAGATCATCGCAGACGGCGGCGAGGTTTAGCGGCCGCCCTACCCATTTGCGTCATCGCCGGGACTACGCCCGGCGATGACGCGTGTTTTGGGTGGTATGGCGACTCTATGCCCCGCCCTGCGCCACCACCGCGGCTGGCGTCGGTGGGTGCAGGCGGCGGTGCAGCTGGCGCAGGCCGAAGAGGATGGCCGCGGCGGCGAGCAGCAGGGCGACGCCGACCAGCGGGCGGAACACGATCCACGAGATCGCCGCCACGATCAAGCCGACGCTGGCGCCGTCTGGAACTGGTTCGTCATGGGCCCCCCTATGAGAACGTCGCCGCTATCCCCGCATCTCCGCTCCGCCGCGCGTTGTAGACGTAGATCTGCAGGCCGATGGACAACGGCGCGATGATCGCGCCCGTCACCACCGAGATCACGACGGCGCCCCAGAAGACGCCCTGCCCGCTCGCCGCGGCGCCACCGAGGACGATCAGGCCGATCAGATAGACCAGCCCCTGCAGCAGGCCGAATATGATCAGGGTCAGGATGATCGGCGTCACCGCGCCTCGGGTCATCGCCCAGGCGCGCGCCAGACTGAACGAGCCGGTGTCCGCGGCCAGCAGATTGAACACCAGGAGCCGGGCGGCGAAGTAGAAGAACCCGACCGTCAGGACCAGGAACAGCACCATGCTGACGATGCCGGCCGGCCCGGCAAGAATGTGCAGCAGGGCCTGGCCGCTCGCCGCGGAGTTGCTGCCCTCCAGCGCCGACAGATTGGCGGAGTCGCCCTGCGCCATCACGCTGAAAATGATCAGCCACACGATGGCGAAGACGACGGCGACCCCGCCGAAGATGACCCCGATCAGGATGTTCGAGCCCAGCACCCGGAATTCCAGCCCACCCCACTGCAGGCCCGTCGGCGCCGCCTGGAAGGCCGGGTCGCCGCTGTGGAAGGGCTCGATGCCAATGCGGAACAGCGCCCCGATAACCGCGGTGCCGACGATGGCGTTGAGCAGCAGGCTCAGCGGCACGACGAAGCCGATCCACTCCGGGCGCAGGCCCTGGATCGCCTGCAGCGTGCCGGCCAGCCAGACGCTGATCAGCATGATGCCCCAGGCGCGCCGCCAGGCCGTGCCGATGAACCGGAAACTCTGACCGAGCGCTTCTCCGACCGTGACGTTGGGCATGACCCGCCCCCTCTCCTCGCCTGCGGCCCGAACTTGCCGGGCCTTGGGGCTTGTTGCAATCCCGGCGGAGGCGCGGTCGTCAGACCTGCGCTTCGAAGAAGGCGTCCGGGTCGTCCACCTCGATCAGCTTGCCGCGGCGGATTTCCAGGAAGCGGGTGGCGGCGGCGCGGGTGAAGTAGCGGTCGTGGGAGACGAAGAGGCAGGCGACATCGGTCTCGGTCAGTTGACCCTCGAGCGCCTCCTGGCCCTCGATGTCGAGGTGGTTGGTGGGCTCGTCGAGCAGGTAGAAGTTCGGCCGCTCGGACTTGAGCCGCAGGAACTTCAGCCGCGCCCGCTCGCCGAAGCTCAAGAGGCCGATGGCGCCGTCCAGCCGCTTGAACGGGAAGCCGGCCTTGATCAGGCCCTGGATCGCCTCCTTCTGGCCGATGCCATCGACCTCGCACATGTATTCCACGAGACTGTCATCCAGCGGCAGGTCGGCCATGGCCTGGTCGAACACCGCCAGCCGCGCGCCGGGATTGAAGCGCACCGGCGCCTTGCCGTCATAGTGCGCGTCCTTGGCCGCGAACGCCTTGGCGAGCACGCTGAGCACGGTCGACTTGCCGGCCCCGTTGACGCCCAAAAGCGCGATCCGGTCGCCGGCCCGCACCGCCAGCCGCTCCACGGAAAACAGCGGCCGCCCGTCCGGCGTCTTCACCGCCAGGCCCTCGACGCGCAGGGCGACCTTGGCCTCCATTTCGGCCTCGCCGAGTTCCAGCCGCCGCTCGCGGGCGACGTAGACCTTGGTCTTGGCCCCCTCAAGCCGCTCGATCTTGCGCTCGATGATCTTGCGCTTCTTGTCGAACTCGTCGTTCTTCTGGGCCCAGACCTTGTAGCGCGAGGCGGTCTCCTCGAGACGGCGGATCTCCTTTTCCTCCAGCGCCCGGTGCCGCGCGTCGACGGCGTCCCGCTCCAGCAGGGTCTGGCGGGCGTGGGAGAAGCCTGTCCTGAACGCGTGCGCCCCGTCGGCGCGCAGGAAGATGGTGCGGCTGGTGACGCGGTTGAGGAACTCGCGATCGTGCGAGACGATCAGCATCGGCAGCTTGATCACCTCAGTCAGCCACCGCTCCAGCGTCGCGATATTGCCGAGGTCGAGGTGGTTGGTCGGCTCGTCGAGCACCAATATGTCCGGGTCCTCCAGGATCGCCGCGCAGGCCACCAGCACCAGCCGCTGCCAGCCGCCGCTCAGCGCCGCGTAGTCCCCGGCCGCGACCGCGCCGTCCATGCCGATCTCTTCGAGCATGATGTCGATGCGCCAGTCCTCGCCCTCGGCGCCGCCGCGCACCAGCGCCTGCTCCATCACCTCGCGCACCGTGAGCTTGAAGTAGGCCGGCGGGATTTCCTGCGGCACGTAGCCGACCTTGGTCGAACGCGAGCGCACGATATGGCCCTCATCGAGCTCCAGCTCGCCCGAGAGGCACTTCAGCAGCGTGGACTTGCCGGCCCCGTTTTCGCCGACCAGCGCCGTGCGCGAGTCGTCGAGCAGGAAGGACACGTGCCGGAACACGAACCCCTTCTGATAGGCGAAGCCGGCGTTATCGACGCCGAGCACGGACCATCTGGCGGACATGGGGCGGGTGAGTGGCCGCGCCGAGGGGGCGCCGTCAAGCCTCGCCTTCAGACCTGGTAGCTGGCGCTCATGGCCACGGCGCCGTCGCAGCGCACCGCCTCGACGCTGTTCGGGCCCTCGCCGGCGCGCAGCACGATGGGCTGGCCGAAGAACAGCGGCGCCTGAGCGCGGAAGTTGAAATGGACGATCCGCGCGCCGGCCCGGCGGGTCGCCAGGTCGAAGAGCCGGGTCGCCGTGAAGGGGCCGTGGACCACGAGGTCGGGGTAGCCTTCCTCGTCGCGCACATAGGTCCGGTCGTAGTGGATGCGGTGGCTGTTGAAGGTCGCCGCCGAGTAACGGAAGAGGTCGACCACGGTCGGGCGCCACACCTCCCCCTCCCCGGCCGCGCCGGTGTCGGCCAGTGTTTCAGCAACTGGCGGCGTGGTCTCGCCGGCCTCGCGGAACACCAGGGTCTGGGTCTCGGTGATGCGCAGGCGCCCGCCCTGGGTCAGTTCGCGCAGGACATCGACCAGCACCAGTTCGCCGGTGCGGCCCGAGCGCTGGCGGACATCGGCGATCGTCATGCCCAGCTCGGCGCTCTCGCCCAGCTCGAGCGGCGCCTCGAAGCGCAAGCTCGACTGGGCGAACATCCGCCGCGGCAGCGCCACCGGCGGCAGGAAGCGGCCACGCTTCGGATGCCCGTCCGGGCCGATATCGGCGGGGCCGGCGGTGTCGTTGAAATAGGCCCAGTGCCCCAACGGCGGGAAATGGCCCTCGACGTCGAGGGGAGAGCCGACGGCGGCGGCATAGCGGCGGGCGATCTCGGGATCGAGGATGGTAGCCAGGGTTTGGGAGCGGCCGAGCCAGTCCTCCATCATCTCCCCGCCCCCTTGAGGGGAGGGGGCGGGGGTGGGGGTCTGTCGGGGAGTAGGCGCAAGGCCGATGTCGCGCACGCTGAGCGTTTGCCTGCGGCAGACCCCCACCCCCAGCCCCTCCCCTCAAGGGGGAGGGGAGCCGCACGTACCCTCATCGGACCAGCCCCGCATCGTGCAGCCGGCCGATCTCGCCGTTCGACAGGCCGAGCAGGTCGGCCAGCACTTCGTCGGTGTCGGCGCCCAGACGCGGGGCCGGGGCGGGCGCCCCGCGGGGCTTGCCGGCGAGGGTCGCGGCGGGGCCGGGCACCGGGTAGTCGATGCCGCTGGGCTGGGCGGCGCGGCCGAAGACCGGATTGGCGTCGCCGAACAACGTCGCGTCCTGCGCCGCCTCGGCCAGGGTGCGGTAGAGCGACCAGCAGACGCCCTCGGCCTCGAACGCCGGCGCGAGCTCGGCTTCGGTGCGGGTCGCGAAGGCCGCCTCGAACAGCGGGATCAAGCGGTCCAAGTGTTGGTAGCGCACTGCCTCGTGGCCGGAGAACGAGACGCCGAGTTCGGCCTCCAGCGCGGCGACCGGCGCCTCCAGGGCGAGCGTCTTCAGCACGCCGCGCCATTGCCGGGGCGTGATCGCCACCACCATCAGCCGGCGGCCACCCTTGATTACGAAGTCGCGCCCGAAGGCGCCGAAGACGTCGTTGCCCTGCCGCGGCCGGTCGCCGCCGGCGGTCAGCACCTCGGCCAGCATGCCGAAGTTGGCGAGCGCGGTGGCCGCAATATCGGAAAGCGGGATGCGCACCTCGCACCCGCCGCGCCCGGCCCGCCGCGCCCGTTCGGCCGAGACCAGCGACAAGGCCGCATAGGCGCCGGTGATGAAGTCCCACGCCGGGAAGCTGTGGTTGACCGGCCGATCCTCATCCGGGAAGCCGGTCATCCACGGCACCCCCACCGAGGCGTTGATCGTGTAGTCTAGCGCCGGACGCCCGTCGGCCCAGCCCATCACCCTGACGCAGATCAGGTCTTCCCGCAGCGCTTTCAGCCGCTCGTAGGACAGGAATCCATCGACCGGGAAGTTGGTGACGAAGAGCCCTCGCTCCTCCCCGGGTGCGGCCGCCAGACGCTGCGCCAGCTCGCGCCCTTCGGTCCGGGCCAGGTCGATGACGATCGACTTCTTGCCCTTGTTCAGCCCCTCCCAATAGAGGCTGTGCCCCGAGTCGCTGAGCGGCCAGCGCCGGAAGTCCGGGCCC